>DIYC01000150.1:0-4180 GCA_002428895.1 Burkholderiales bacterium UBA6064
GGCTTCAAGGTTGAGGTATTGTTTGTAACGTTCAGTAGCGGGAAGTAGCTCAGACCGTTCTCGGGTGACCTTTCTGAAGAGCGTCATATTTTGCGCGGCTTGCTGTGAGGATAAAAATTCATCTAGGTCGGTTAAACGTTGGCACATGCGCTCTAAGCGCGATCTCATGCTTGATTTCATGGGTTGTTGGAGTCGGTGTTTTTTAGGTTAAAAATTTTAGGAAGCCATTTCAATAAAATTTCGCGTTCTTGTTCAGGTGCTTCATGAAGTGCGCGCATTGAGCCATGTAAAAATTTAGCGCTTAGACGGTTAGCCATTAACTCAAGAGTCGATAAAGCTTCGTTACCACGATTTAAAAGCTTTTTGCCATGAGCCAATTCGTATTGTACGATTTCTTCGCCTTGATCTCGAATGTTTTGAATAACGGGAACAATTGTTAATTCATCCGTCCATTTTAGAAATTCAGCAACATGTTGATTAATAATTTGATCAGCCTCTTGAATTGAGGCAACGCGTTGCTGTTTGCCTTGTTGAACAATTTGACTTAGATCGTCGACTGTGTATAAAAAAATGTCACTGAGTTTGCTAACTTGATGTTCAATGTCTCTGGGAACAGCTAAGTCGAGCATAAACATGGGTTTGTTTTTGCGTATTTTTTTGGCCGATTGCACCATGCCCAGTCCAATAATGGGTAATGGGCTTGCGGTGCAAGAGATAATAATATCGGCTTTGGGTAATTCGTTGGGAAGTTCGATGAGTGAAATGGCTTTGCCTTGCCCAAGTGTTTGAATGAGTTGTTGGGCACGCTCAGGGCTGCGGTTTGCGATGGTGAGTTGCAAGGGCTGTTCTGCCGCAAAATAGGTTGCAGTTTGACGAATCATTTCGCCAGCACCGACAAACAGAACCTGACGTTGCGACAGATCTCCAAAAATACGTTTGGCCAGTTTAACCCCAGCCGATGCCATGGATGTAGAGTGGACGCCAATTTGTGTGTGTGAACGAACGTCTTTAGCGACAGAAAAGGTTTTTTGTAATAAATGATGAAGATATTTGCCTAATGTGTCGGCCTGTTGGGCAATTTGAGTGGCCTTTTTGATTTGACCTAAAATTTGAGCTTCACCAAGAACCATTGAATCTAGGCCACAGGCAACACGAAAAAGATGTCGTAGGGCTTGTTCTTTGCTGAGAAAGTACAGGTGACTTAATAACTCAGAGGCGGCAATTTGATGGTAATGATAAATCCAGTCGAGTAGCCAGGCTTGAACAAGCTCAGGTTCGCGTTTGACTGAACAATAAAACTCGGTTCGATTGCAAGTCGAAATAATAAATATGTCGGGTTTTAGGTCGTTTAGGTGTTTATTGGCTAAAAAGTGACGCAAATTAGTTAATGCATTACTAAGCAACTCGCAGGGCAAAGCCACGCGCTCACGTAGAGCAAGCGGCGCCGAGTTATAGTTAAAGCCAACTGCGAAAAGCTCCATACCCTATTTCATGATTGTAACCCTTTATTGTACCTTAACTTGGTTCATAATTGGGTAATTTTCTAGCTAAGCGTAGTTATTCAATGCGCTTGTGGCTTGACCAGTGAGTAGTTTTTCTATTTTTTCCAGTTTATAACCGTAGCCATACACGGGGGTTAATTTAAAACCTAATTCTGGGCGCAGATCAAGCTTAGAGCGAACCCGAGAAATATGGGTATCCATGCTTCTGCTGGGTAAATGTGTGTCTCTACCCCAAACAGTTTCTTGAATGTGAGACCGTGATAGGGGTTTGCCCAGATTGCGAAAAAGGAGTAAACCCAGTTCAAATTCTTTTTGGGTCATTGAAATGCGTTTTTCAGCAAATGTGACTGAATAAAATTTAGGATAAAATTCAAATTGGTCAATTACAAAATGTTCTGGCGTTGTGAGTTCTGGGTAAGCGCGACGTAGCAGTGCAGAAGTTCTGGCAATTAATTCTGCGCGACGAATGGGTTTGAGCATGTAATCATCGGCACCCGAGTTAAGCGCTTCAACAATATTTTCTTCATCGGTTTTAGACGTAATAAACAAAATTGGGGCGTTACTTTTAAGTGTCGATCTCATCCATTCTACGATCGAGGGGCCGTTACCGTCAGGTAAAATCCAATCTAATAGGATAAGATCAAAGCTTTCGCGGTGCATGGCATTTTGAAACGCTTTGAATTTATGAAATAAATGGCATTTGTGTCCGGCTGATTCGAGTATCCATCGAAGCATTTCGGCTTGAGTTAAGTCATCTTCAAGAATGCTGATACGCATGATGGTTATTCCCGTGGGTTGATAAATGTTAATTATTTCGTTGATGCTAGTTTAACAATTAATTGTGTGTTGTGATAGGACTTATTTGTAATTTAGAATCTTTAGATTAGGTAATCAATGACTTTTATTGGCCATCGTAACGTGTTGTCTCGCCTTATTTACATGCTGTTATGGTGTTTTCCGTGCTATGTGTCGGCTAATTTTGAAGATAAAATCCGTCTTGAAATTGCGGATGAATTTCGGCCGATTGTCGAACAAACAATTGCCTCATACGTTGAAAAAGCCAGGTTGTATGATTTGGGTGATGTGCAGTTGCTGTATCGTCAAATCCGACCTTTAATTCAGAATGCATTGGGCGCCAAAGGGTATTTTAATGTTCAAATTCAGCGTAATCGAGAGTTTGACTTGGTCAGCGAAGAAAGTCCTTTATTACGCTTTAAAGTCGAGGTTGGGCCTCAAAGTCTTGTTAAACAGGTTGATATTGAATTTGTTGGGCATGTTGCGGGGGATGCGCCAGAATTAGTGAATTATCGGCAAATGTTGACAAAAAAATGGTTACTGCTCCAAGGAAAGCCATTTGACCAAACTTTATGGGATGCGAGCAAAGCATCAATTCTCGACTCTTTATTAGAAAAAGATTATCCCAGTGCAATGATTCTCGATAGCCAAGCACAAGTTGATCAAGAGGATAATCAGGTTACTCTGTTTGTCCGCTATGACAGTGGTCCCGCATTTACGTTTGGAGCACTGCAAATTCAGGGTCTTGAAAAATATCCAGAGCGCGTTGTTTTAGGCTATAACACGATTAAACCGGGCGATCGTTACGAGCAAGCAAGGCTTTTGTCGTTGCTTGCAGATCTTCAAAACACCGTTTATTTTTCTGCAGTCGATGTTCGCATTGAGCCTGATCGATCTCATCCTGAACGGGTGCCTATTTTGGTCAAAGTGACAGAAAGTGACTCGCAACGCTTGGGTGTCGGCGCGGGTTACAGTTCAAATTCGGGCTTTAGAACAGAATTAACTTATCAACGTAATAATTTATTTGATCGAGGCTATGCCTTGGTATCCGGTTTTCGTTTAGAGCAAAAACGTCAGTCTGCTTTTTCAGACGTCTATCTGCCCCCTACTCAAAAGGGAGTTCAAGATTCGCTCGGGGTTTCTGTCGATTATCAACAGGCGTTGTCGCTGGAAGTGGAGAAAATGTCTTTGGGTGCAATTCGAAGTTACGCTGAAACGTTTGCCGATGTGTCCTTAGGTATCAATTATCAGTTAGAACGACGCGCTGTGGATCGTTTTTTTCTTGGGGAGGCACAAGCTTTGGTGGCGGCAGCGTCGGCGCATCGAAGTCGTGTTGATGATCGCCTAAACCCCTCAGAAGGTTATTCTGCCTTTTTACAAGTGGCTTTGGCCAGTGATGTATTGGCCTCGGATCAAAGTTTTTTAAGGCTTGCAGGTAAATATCAGCACTATTGGTCATTGGGTCCTAGCGATTTGTTTTCGGCTCGATTTGAATTGGGTACAGTGATTGCAGATGAAAAAAATGATATTCCGCAAGATTTTTTGTTTCGTGCTGGCGGGGCAAACAGTGTGCGCGGTTTTCAATTTTTGGGTTTAGGGGTGCCTGCCCAAGGTGTTATTCAAGGGGGGCGGCGTTTAGCCATCAGCAGTTTTGAGTATACTCGTTGGGTTCGAGAGTCGATTGGTGTTGCCGTTTTTAGCGATGTAGGCGCGGTTTCAAAAACTTGGTCTGAGTTAGATCCCTTAATGGCAGTGGGCTTTGGTTTTAGATACCGAACCCCAGCTGGCCCGATTGCACTCGATTTTGCGAAGGGTGAAGGCGAAGGTAAAATTCGCATTCACTTTGCATTAGGGGTTACGTTTTAATGAAGCCAATTGCACGT
>DIYC01000150.1:4364-7519 GCA_002428895.1 Burkholderiales bacterium UBA6064
AGCCAATTGCACGTACATTGGGCTTTCTGATTCTGATTGTTGTGATTCTAATTGTGTGCGTCACCCTTTTGTTGGCCTGGTTAGTGCGAACCGAATCGGGTTTAAACACCTTATTGAATTTCGCAACGCAACATGTGGCACAACAACACGCGCTTGATTTAAAAGTCGATCAAGCCACAGGTAATCTGTGGCAAGGGTTTACCTTAAAGCAAGTGCTGTTTAAAACTCAGCATCAAGACATCGTAGTTGATTCTCTGTTGATTCAGCTGGATTGGCAGTTGTTGCTTGAAAACACCTTGGCCTTGAATCAAGTTCGCGTAGATCAGGTGACAATTCAGAGTTTGTCTGACGTTGAACCCGATCCAAATTTTGAATTGCCTGATTCAATTCCTCTGCCCATTGATGTGGTGCTTCAGCAGGCGTCCATCGGTAAGCTTCAGTGGAATCAATTGACATTTAATCAGCTCTCAGTGTCTGCACAAGCCACTCAGTCGCGCCTACACATTCATGCATTCGAAGTCAATGTTGAGCAAGCCAATGCACAGGTACAGATGCAAGGTCATCTTGATCTTGTTCAGCCCTATAAGCTGGATATGCAGCTTCAGGCAAGTGGTTTTATTCCGGATCAAGAATTTCGTTTTTCTGGGCAGGCAGGTTTATCTGGTTTTTTAAGTCGTTTAAATACCCAAATTAATCTTGAAGGCAGTCGAATTGAGCAGCCGCAGGTTAAACAAGTGATTAACGTGCAAGCTTTAGTGATGCCGTTTCAGGTGCATCGTTTGCATAGTCTGAGTGTCAACGTGGAAGCATTTAACCCCCAGCAATGGTTTGTAGGAGCACCGTTTGGACGATTCGATATCGATTTAGCAGTCAATCCGAACGAAGATTTGAGTCAAAGTCATGGTCAACTCCGTTTGGTCAACTTGTCGCCTGCAGCCATTGACTCTGGGGGGGTTCCTGTCTCTGAGCTTGTTGCTGACTACGCGATTGAACTTGAAGACAATATTCCCGTTAAAATTGATTTAATGATTGAAAAGTTGCTTCTGAATACTGAAAAAAATCAGGCGGGTTCTTTGCGTGGGCTAGTATCTTGGTCTCCTTCGCAGAAGAAAGTGACACATCGGCTATTGGCGTTGGGTGATGCTCGGTTTGATTTAGAACTTAAAGCGCTCAATTTAGGCGCGTTTGCTCAGTTTAAAGGGTTGCATCGAATTGACGGCATTTTTCAAGGGCAACACAAATCGGGTTTGCTCACCTTAAGTCGTTTTGATCTTCAAGACGGGCAGGCTCATTTCTACGGCGGTGGCCATTTAAATTTAATCGCACCTAAAAAGTCATTTCTTCGGTTTCAATTTTCGAATGTACAACCTAACAAATATTTGCTTAGCGATTGGCAACAAGAGCTTGAAAGTCTTTTGAACGGTGAAATTTCATTTTCTGGGTTGCTACCGCAAGATGGCAATCTAGGGTCTACAGCGGGTCAGTTGTTTGTTCGGTTGAATGATTCCACTTTTCGCAATCGACCACTCGATTTGCAAGTGTACGCGCAAGGCAATCCCAACCGGTTAAATCAGTTGACTGCTGTGTTACGCATGGCGGGGCTTGCCGTTCAAGCTGAAGGCGCTTTGGGGCGAGAACAAGACAGCCTAACTTGGCAAGTACACGCAGATCGTTTAGGTGAATTAGCCGATTTGTTGGGTTATCAGGCTGAGGGGAGCGTACAAATGAACGGCACCTTAACTGGTGCCTATAACAACTTCAATGTAGGTTTAAACTTAACTGCGCAGAATCTTAGTGTGAACACGTTGGAAATTGAGTCTGTGACAACCCAAGCTCGTTTTGGTTTTAATCCCGAAGATGCTGTAGAGGCACAAGTGTCGGTGAGTACTGTTCAACGGTCAGGCCAAACGCCTTGGGTGAATACGCTACAAGCCTCGCTTCAAGGGACTGTTCGTTCGCATTTCATTCAAGTGTCGGCAATGCGGCAAGAGCGTTTATTTACATCAGTAAGCCCCTCGGGTGTTTTGCAATTCAAAGGGGGGTTTATCAAAACCGATCGTTCAGATCAAAAACCTTCATGGTTGGGCGAACTTATTCAAGCAGAACTTAAAGGACTATGGCGGCCTGTCAGTCGTTTAAGCTTAATGCAACCTGCAACGCTAGAGGTGAGTCAGTCGGGTTTACGCCTTGAGCAGTTAAATCTTCAAGGCGAGGATGGCTCTCGTTTAATTAATAAGCAATTGCTGCTGCAGCCTCAATTCATTCGAATTAACGGCGAGGCTATTGGGTTGACTTTACCCAGGTTGTCCCCTTTGCTTCAGAAACCGGTGACAATTGACACAGATCGTTTGGTAGTGGGGGCAGATTGGAATATTGAATCCACACCCGAGGCGTTGGAAGGTCGTTTGAATTTAATTCATCAACAAGGCGGTTTTAGAATTTTAGAGGACGAAGAAATTAAAGTTCCAGTTGATAGCATGCGGGTTCAAGCTGCTTTTGATCGACAGGCACTAGGGTTTGAGATGGATATTAATTTGCGGGACACTGGGGTAATTAATGCCAATTTGTCGTTACCGATTACCCAAGATCAAGACACATTGCGTTGGCAACTTGATGATCAAGCGCCGATACAGGGTACTTTGGCTGCTGGGATGACGAATTTAGGTTGGTTGGGGCCTTTAATCAATTCTTCATTCAGAACTACGGGCGATGGCCAAGTCGCATTGCTGGTGTCAGGTAGTTTAACTGAACCTCGACTTGAAGGGCGTGTCTTTGCTCGACAGTTGAATGTGACTGATTTAAATCAAGGCATTCGCTTAGAAGAAGGCAATGTGGTGATTGATTTTAACAATGATCGAGCATTGATCGAAGACTTTCATTTTACCGTCTATCATCGTCAAGTTCCTGGAGGGCGTCTTCAAGAATTGGGGCCACTCATCCAGGGAGTCGGCACAGTGCAGGCGACAGGGCAATGGAATTTAAATGGCTTAGGGGGTCAACTGAATTTGGAGTTGAAGCAAGCCCCGATTTTTCAGCGAGCTGAACAATGGTTGTTAGTCAGTTCAAACCTTCAAATTCGGCAACCTCAACAATCAGAACAACCTTTGGTAGTGACTGGCGTTGTCAATGCAATTGGTGCTTATTTTGAGCTGCCG
>DIYC01000150.1:7742-9608 GCA_002428895.1 Burkholderiales bacterium UBA6064
ATTAGGCACAGATGTTGTGATGAAAGGGCGGCAACAGGTCAACAAAGAAGTTCCTCTTGTTGTGGCTGATTTAAAAGTTATTCTGGGCGATTCGGTCTATTTGAATGTGGAAGGTTTAAAAACCCGTCTGATTGGCAGCTTGGGTTTAGTGTTGAATAGTCAAAATGGTAAAAGTGCTGCGGCAAGATCCGTTCAGGGGGTTAGAGCCCTGGGTACAATTCAAACAGTCGATGGGGTTTACCGTGCCTATGGTCAAGATTTAACCATTGAGCGAGGAGTCGTTAATTTTCAAGGTTCATTAATGAATCCCGGATTAAATATTCGTGCTGTGCGAAAGGGTGTTGCCGTTGAGGCTGGCGTTGAAGTGACTGGGCGCGTCAGTCAGCCCAGGGTGAAGTTGGTTTCAGACCCGCCTGTGCCCGATTCAGAAAAACTAAGCTGGATGGTAGTTGGACGTGGTACTAATGGTGGCAGTGATCAAGGGGCTGATTTACTGCTCACCGCAGCAACAACTTTATTTGGTAATGACCAAAGTCCTACTGAGAGAATTGCTCAATCGTTGGGGTTAGATGATCTAACTTTGGGCTCTGGTTCTTTGACTGCTGCAGATAGCCAGGCACGAGGAAGTCAGGTCACTATTTCGCCAGGGGCTGATTCATCCGCATCGATTTTAAGCGAAGAAGACCCTTTGTTAACGCAACGCTTAATTTTATTAGGGAAACGAATTAACCGAAATGTTTATGTCTCGTTCGAGCAGTCGGTGACAACCAGTGCGAATGTATTTAAGTTGACTTACCAATATTCGCGTAATTTTAGTTTGATTGCTCGAGGCGGGGCAGACAGTGCAATTGACCTGCTCTACCAGTTTTCATTTGACTAAAGTTAAGGCAACGCTGGCTTAATTGCTAATGTACGTGGTGAACGTAGCTCGGTAAAGTCAAATAATTGGATTTGTCTTCCTAATTTTGCACCGCCGTCTCGGGTAATCGGTTTCCATGCAAAATTGGCCGACCCAGAAATGGTTGAGATAAACAGTGCATCCAGCGGCACTTGTACATAAATGCCTTTGTCAAAACTGCCTTCGCCAAAATCGACTGCGGATACGTTGGTTTTGGTGGCATAGGCACCAATTTTGACGCCATTCTGAAAGATACGTGATAGGTCTAGGGTAGCGCCTTTGTCGCCTGCTAGGTATTGTCCAACCGATAGAGTGGCTAAAATGTCTTGAAAGCCTGTGTCAACATAGGCTGTCACATGGCCTGTATTCACGGTGTAATCGAGCAGCCCTAAGTCTTGCTCAAATTCGCGTTGGCGAACGCGGTTAACATCGATACCTAGCGCCCAGTTTGAATGAAACGGTCGATACAAATATTCACTTCCTACGCCCGCAAACATGGTTTCTAAGTAACCACCATACAGTGAATAATAGTGGTTTTGTGCAAGCTCGCCTACGTGATTCAGCTGTAGATTGGTTAAGTTGGTGTCTGATGCGGTGGAATAATCGCGAATGCGGGTTCGTACTTGGGGCAGTGCACTGACCGCACCTTGGGTGAAGTCATTAAATGTACCACCAAGAACTTGGTCGATGCGACCGGTTAACCAGGTTTGTTCATTCAAGCGAATTTCACCGCGTGCAGCTAGGGTGAAGCGGAACAAGTACCCATCGGCACCACCAAAATTTTGTTGGTAGGCAAGGCCAATTTGACCGTCATACCAAGGCTGTTTTTGTTCGTGAAGTGTATTGTGGGGTAGGCCACGTGGTTCAATGGCAACGGTTTCTTGTTGTGCAGTGTCGATGGTGAGTTCAGTTCTCTTTTTTGCCCATTGTTCGCGATCCACCACATGTTCGGCTAAAGTGATACCCCA
>DIYC01000150.1:9766-11596 GCA_002428895.1 Burkholderiales bacterium UBA6064
GAACCATTTAACCTCGTCAGGTAGATTGGCGTGTAACACGGCAGTGGCTTTGTCGGCGGCACGTTGGGGGTAAGGCTGCTTGTCGTTGTTGACGACTAAGCGAACTTCGCTGCCACGTTGTGTTGCTTCATTCAAGTTCCAAGTGGTTTGTTGTTCAACTTGTTTGAAAGTGTCTTGCCAATTTACCGTACTGGGGCGTGCTCCGGGTTGCACGCGAATGGGTTCAGGGTCGGCCAGTTTGGGGGCTGCGTATCGGCTGACATTTTCTTCAAACGACAAGGCCACCGCAACGGTGTTGCCACGTTGAACACCCAGTGACAGGTTGACGGTGTCGTTGACTCGGTAGTTCACACTGTAGTTAATGGGACTGTTGTGCGCTTGGGGGTTGTCAAGTGGTTCACGTGAATAATCGTTACCATCGTATTCGATTTTAACAATTAAGTCACGAAACGGGGTTTGCCATTCAATGCCACCAAACAGTGCTGATTCACCCCGAAAATAAGTGCTGCTGTTGGTTGTGCCACCTACACCAAAATTGACATTGGGGCGGTTTTTAAATTCTTCTGAAAGAAAAGAGAACGGGTTGCTGCCACCGCTACCGGTGGCCATGTTGCCAAAACCTAGGCCTAAGGTAAAGTCTAGTTTGTTCCAATTTTTACTGGCCACCAGGTATTCGCTGGCAAATAAACCAGTACCGCCAATGTCCCGCATGCCCACTGCCAGTTGAGGTAGATAAGCACTTTCGCTGAGTAGTTTAAGCTTAAAGTCAACGCTTTTGTCTTGAAACTTGCGATCGCCACTAAATGCTTCAGGGCCAAACTGTCGGTTGGTGATGATGGAATAGCGAAAACCTGCTTCCAGCCAATCAAAGGGTTGGTAAATAAAAGAGTAGCGTGAATACGGGTTAACACGGCTGGCGGTTAAGCTGATGGTACCTGCCGGAGCCATGCGGGCATTAGGCATTTGCAGAAGGCCGACCGAACCCCAATCGCTGCGCGTGTGGCGTATTCCAAAATGTGGCACGTTGGTGCCGATGCCAAATGGTTGGGCTTGCGCACTCAGTTGATCTTGTGACATTTGAAGGGTAGGTTGGCTTGCGCCGCTTTGTTGGTATTGCGCAATCAGTTCGGCAGCAGGTAGCTTCCGTAACACGTCAACGAGTTGTTCTGATTCTTCAGATGACCAGTTAGCCGACCGTTGTGGTGCCCAAATGATGCTGCCAGGAGCAGGGCGTACTAGGGTTTTGCTGTTCCAGCCACCTACGCTAAATTGTTGCGTCTCGCCATTGGGTTGAATCACCCAGGCTTTANCGAAACCTTGATCAAGCCGATACCAGTTGGTTTTTGGGTAGCAGGCCTGAAGTTGATTTTGTAGGCTAGCAAAAGTTTGGTGTTGAACCAGGCAAGGCTTGTTGTTACTTAAAATCAATATAAACTGTTGTGGTGGGTAAAGAAACACCGTGTCGTTGGCGTTGAGTACAGGGTCTAGTTCGGGTTTAATGGCGAGTTCGTGGCCATCTTGTACGGGTAAAATTTGCCGACCTGTGGCTTGCCAGGTGTACGCCCATTGCATCAGGTAACTGGGCACATCGTCTTCTTTAGTCGCCAGCAAGGTTCGTAGTTTGGTGAGTTCTAAGTTGTGTGTGTTCAACAGTGAAGCACGTCCCAACAACATGGAAGGGTAGTGGTGCTGCCGATTGGTTGCTGTTAACTGCTGTCGAATTAAAAATTCAGAAAGTCGCTCACCTTGAATAGGTGCGGCGCTGAAGCCGTGCTGTTGCGTGGTGTTGGCCAATACAGGCAATGCGCTGTGCGTGGCCAAGATGAATAA
>DIYC01000150.1:11753-12516 GCA_002428895.1 Burkholderiales bacterium UBA6064
TGAATAAAACCATCCGTTGCAGTGCTGGTTTGAAAGTATTTTTATTGTTCATTCTTTCGGTAAAGCCATTCGAAACACTGGGTTGTGGTTAAACATTCGCGACCATAAACAGGTTGCCCCGTTTGCGTATATGCATACAGGGATGCAGGTAAGTGCGCCATGGCGCCACTGCGTGATTCAATCACCCAAACCCATTGGTGGGCATTGGCTTGAAGTCGTCGTTGTAAGGGTGTGGCGAACTGAATTTGATTGTGAGTGACTAAGTTCGCTGTTAAGGTTTCTGAATAATTAAATACTTGTAATTCAGGTTGATCAAAAGTTTTATGTGTCGCTAATGGAATGCCTTGACGCGTATATTGCCAATGCAGTTGAGTATTTCGTTGTGAGGGTGTAACACCAGACACATCGAGCAAACGCCCACCTTGAGTGCGAAAAAATTCATAGTCGCCACTGTACCAGGTGTGAATCAGTGGTTGGTCTGGCCCTGCTGATTCAACATAGCCAAGCACCATGAGGGCTTGGGCGGTATTGCTGTGTACTTCGAGATATTGAAATTGGGGTTGTAGCGGAGTACTGTCAAAGCGATTGATATCTTTGCTGAATAGATATTCGCTGACCATTTGATTGATTGCTTGCGCACGTTGCGAACAACCAGTGATGAGCGTCAGAGCAAAAAAAGCACCCAGGGCAATTATTATTTTTATCATCGAAGGGTTTAAAGGGATCGCGTCGGTACAAAAAAACGGGTGCCCTCAAATGAGGG
>DIYC01000150.1:12719-12919 GCA_002428895.1 Burkholderiales bacterium UBA6064
CCTCAAATGAGGGCACCCATACAACACAAATGCAAGAACAACCGTTTGACTTAGTTGGTTGATGTGGATGTTGCAGTTGCTGTAGTGGCTGCATCATCGTCATCGGTAGCAACGCCTACGACCACCGCGCCTGCAACCACAGCACCCACAATTGTTGCGGTGGTTAAACCACCCACTGCAGCACCTGCGCCAGCAGCACC
>DIYC01000150.1:13160-17033 GCA_002428895.1 Burkholderiales bacterium UBA6064
ACCTGCGCCAGCAGCACCTGCGCCTGTAGACGCCCCTGCACCAGTACCTGTTCCGGTACTACTTGCTTGGCCACCTGCTTGACCACCTGAAGCTGAAGTGCCTTGGGCAGACTGAGCAAACGCAGTGCCCATGGTCAATGTTAAGATGGATAAAATGCTTAAAAGTTTTTTCATTCGAATTCTCCTAGTAGGTACAGCCTATAATCTAAACCAAAAGAGGGATAAGGTGAACCCCCTTGGGTGGGTGTGCCTGGTTTTTATTCAGTTTATTTGAAACCCCAGGCTTGTTTAAGTTGAATTAAGCGGTTTGCTTGGGCACTGTTGGTGTTGTGTTTACGCATCGCGCCACGAATTAAAGCGATAATGACCGCAAGAAACCCTGCTGCTAAGGTGGATAAAATCACAATCATTGCACGTTTGGGTTTACTTTTACGTTCGGGTACGATAGCGGGGTCGAGCTGTTGAATGGTGTTTCCTTCTTTGGCTTCTTCGATTTTAGCCAATTCAAATTGTTTGGCCATGATTTCAAAAATGGCTTCCTGGTATTTGACTTCTCGCAAAGCGCGAATGTATTCTAAGCCTTGCTTGGGTAAATTGCTGGTGTTGATAAATCCAATGTCATTGTTTGGAGCTTGATTCGATTCAGAATCCACAGAGCCTGTTTCCATTTTTTGTAGCTGTGTTCTTAACCCAGATAACTCACCAAGTAATTTTTGATATTCTGGGTTGTTGTTGGTCGCAAAAGTACGCAGCGCAGTCAGTTGTACTTCACGTTGTGCAATACCCGCGCGCAGTTGTGCAACGGCATCAATCGTTGCTTTGGCTTGGCCTTCGAGTTCTAATAAACCAGTTGTTTCTTGCACTTCTTTTAATTTGATTTCAGCCTCAGACAGATTGTCTTTTGATTTTGCAAATTGCTGCTGAAAAAAAGCGCGCTTTTGTTGCGCCTCGCTGATTGCGATTTTATCGAGCATGGTTTGAAGTACTTCAAAATACCCATTTGCAATTTGAGCGGCAAACGCTGGGTCTTCATCGTCGACTTGAATGTTGATTAAAGTAGAACTTTCACTGAGTGAAATTTTGACTTTTTTGTCGATTGCGTCATAAATTTCTTCATTGTTTTCAAATTGTCCGAAATGATTCACAAGATCAAATTTTTGAATGATTAGATTTTTGGCTGTTCTACTTTCAAGTAAATGAATAAACATGTCAGACGTACCCGTTGCGTTACCTAAACCCGCAATATTGCCGACTAGACCACTTAAATTGCCAAGCAAAGCACTTGCATCATTGCTGTTATTTTTTGACGGCAGTAAGGTGGTGTGCGCCGTATAAACGGGTGGCAACAGCAGGCTTACTACGACCGCAATTATCGCTGCTACAATTGGTATTCCCAATAAAATTTTTTTTTCTTCACCAAGGGTGGTGGCAATTTCAATCAGACTAATTTCGTCTTGATTAGAACTTTCTAAGTTGGACTGTTTTGTTTCCACAGCTATTTCCTAATACACAATTAATCGGTTAAAGCTTCAACAGCCGCAGCACCCAGGCCAACTTGATAAAACACAGTTGAAACGTCAAGTAGCGTTTTAAGTAAGCTTACGCGTTCATAGTCTTCGGGTACGTAAATGGTGTCACCAGGCAGGGCTTTTTCGCCAGAAAGACCACTGAGAAAAGGAACCCATCCTTGTTGCGCACTGCGCACTTTGCCGTTGGCACGAATCACAAAAATAGAGTCTTTGTCAGAGCTTTTGACTGCACCACCGGCTTCAGCCAAGTAGTCGTGTACTGAGCGGTTTTGTTGATAAGCAAATGCGCCTTGACTATACACCGAACCAAAGACCGTGATTTGCCCAGGTAACGGCGGAATAGTGATGCGATCTGCATTTTCGAGTGCAATGGGCGGAAGTTCGGCAATGTTTTTGGCATTGGGTTTAACGTCCAAGACAATTCGACCGTCGGGAGTGGTTTGACGTAGGCGGTCTAAGTAAGCGCGTTGACTTGTTGCAGAAGAACGTGCGACAGACGCATCGCCAGCGTTGAGCGCAGAAGAGGTGCGACTGACCTCGGCTGCTTGCAACATTCGTTCAGCTTGGTCAAGTGCTTTTTGTAATTGCTCGGTTTGTATTTCTTGAATGGAGCGACGGGTTAATTTGGTGCCGAATAAGTAAGCGTCGTGAGTTAGTCCGCCGGCTTTGACCACCACATCGCGTAGGGTTTCGCCTGGGTTAATGGTGTAATAACCAGGCGCATTGACCTCTCCATCAATTTTAATCAAAACAGATTGTCGACTTTTGGGTATATTTGCATCTTGAATGTTAAAAATGGTGACCATGTCGCCAGGTTGTAAGGTCAGGTTTTCGTTCGGGTCTTTGTTAAGCGCTTTGCGTAAATTAAACGGGATGAGTTGTGGTGTTAGGTTTTGGGGGTCTAAACGTTCAATCACGGCATAGTCCCAATTAATTTGTGCAAGCAAATTGCTGAGTGTGTCTTCGATGCTCACACCTTGTGGGGCCTCGCGTATTAGGCCATTGTTCGTTTGATTTTGATTCTCATTTTGAAATTTTCTCAGGGTGTTGAGGGCTTCTTGTACCTGACGTTTTTCATCGTTGTTTTTAAAGTCTTCTTTTTGACTGAGTTCTTGCACTAGCATATCGATTGATTCAGTGGAATCGAGCCGTAAACCAAATAGTTTGGCATAGCGTTCTTTACTGGCTTCGACGCGTTGAGCTTGCTGAGCAATCGCCAAGGCATTTTTTTGCTCGTAGTAAGCAGGGGGTATCAGCATGTTTTGGTTCGGGATGAGGTCTGAAATTTTCATGCCTGGAAAATGGGGGTAGCGCGCAGGGTCGGCAACATGGCCTTTTAAAGTTACTGCATTGGAAAAATTAGCGCGTGCAGGAAATAGGGTGAGAATGTCACCATCATTCAAGGTGCTCACCAAGGCACGCTGAAAATTCAGTTGTTCAACTTGCCTGGGGGTGTTGCTGGTTTGCGGGGTAAAGCCTTCGACCAACACGGTGTCTTGCCGAATCAGAGTACGATCTACACCTGCGATATTGAGTAAGTCGTTAAGGGTTTCGCTGGGTTTAAGTTCGAAAATCCCTGCGGCTGGGGTGTTCACATTTAAGGCAACACGATTGCCTGCTTGGGGAATTTGAATGACGTCGCCCGATTGCAGTTTAATATCGTTTTCTAAATTACCGCTAGCAAGCAATTGATATAAGTCGAATTCACCCACAACTTGGCTGCCCCGTTTCAGCAAAATGTTGCGATAGGTACCATTTTCACCGGGCTGTGCCACGCTAAACACGGCTGAGGCCAAGGTACCAGTGCTGGTGACGTGGTGAATGCCTGGGTTAAGTGCCTGCCCCGAGACAAATATTTTTAAACCAGACAGGCGGCCCAAGGAAACGCTTAAATTAAAATTTTTATAAAACTTACCAATTTCTTGGTGAATGTGTTGTTCTAAGTGACGCACTTTAACACCAGACACAGAGAACGTGCCGATGGTCGGAATGCTGAGTTGACCATCGCGATCAACTTCGCTGGTGTGATCAATATTAATGCCACCCCAAGCGCGAATCATGACTTCGTCGCCTGGGCTAATTTCGTAATCGCGAGAAACAGGTAAATTATTGGCGACGCCTGGGTTTGACGTGAGTGCATTGTCACCATAGTAGTTAAGCCACTTGCCGGTGGTTTCAAACACCAACTGTTGAAACGGTGTAATTTGTTTTTTGGGCAAGATCAAGGAATTTTGGGCAGTTATATCACTGTTGCTTGCGTTGCTACCTGGCTGATTTTTGGCTGGGCTTTGAATGATGGGTTGTTGCACCGTATTGGGGGTGCCCAAAATTTGTGGGCTACTCA
>DIYC01000107.1:0-2681 GCA_002428895.1 Burkholderiales bacterium UBA6064
TAAACATTCAGGTTGATGATCGTACAGGCTGGCAATTGTCGACTTCAGCACTAGCAGGTTGGTTTAATCAGTTCCTTAAACAGTTAAGTGAAGAAGGCGAAATTGTTACGCTAACACACCCTTTCACCGGCTCGTGTTTGTCTGAATTTACCCGTTGGAAGCCTTTGAGCACACAGCAGAGTATGTCTGTTTGGGCCGAACAAATACTGCATTTGCTTCAAACTTTCGGATTAATTGAACTCATTAGCAACGACCGAGCAGGCCATGAAGTACTGAAAACTTTTCGAATATTGCAAGCCGTCACATTGTCAGACGAGGTGTCGGCACAAGATTTTTATCATGCATGGCAGTACTACGTTGAAACCATGCGATTTCGCCCAGTCGATGTGACCAGTGTTGTTCGCCTAACCCCTTTATTAAGCACACGAATGCAAGGTTATTCACGGGTGTTGGTATTGGGTTGCGCACAGTCACATTTTCAAGAAAGTCCGCCTGGCTTATTACCACCTGGAGTTGCTTTTGATTTAGGCCTAACAGGTGCTAGTTTATCAAGAAAGCAAAAAATCAGTGCGTTATGGGAGCTGGTTCGTTGCTCGCAGGCGCTTGTATTTTGTCATGCACAATCGGCGCAAGGTCGCCCTGAAAATTTATTACCCGAATTGGAGTATCTTGGTGTGCTGTCACGTGTTAACTCGTCATTTTTAGCACAAACAGACAAAAAGTCTGGCGACAATTGGTTGTTAAACTGGGAAAATTTTGAGGTCAAAGTAAATCCAAGTCTGCAACCTAATTTGCAACTTAACGCGGCGCAAATCGGACTTAAATTGCCGAACCAGTTAAGCGTCACTGCCCTAGATGATTGGGTTGCTTGCCCGATGCGTTTTGGTTTATCGCGTTTACTGGGTTTTAATCAAATGAACTCGCTAGATGAAAAAAGTTTTTATCAGTTACGTGGAATGTTGGTGCATGCGGTACTTGATCAAGCATGTCAATCGATAGAACTGAATTCAAGCAATCGGACTGATTTTAAGGTTTGGGTGCAAGCTTTAAACCAAGCTGTTTTAAAGGTATATGCCGAGTTTAAAATGAAAGATCAGGCTCAACTTTATCCCTTTGTTGAATTTTTTATGCGGCTTGTTCCCCGTCTTGCAGGCCAGTTGCTCGCTCGCTGGCAGCAAGGTTGGCAACTTGTTGCCACAGAAAAGCGAGTCAGCGCTCTGTTACCGCTAAAATCAGGTCAGATGTTAACGCTTTCAGGTCGGATTGATCGTTTGGAGCAACGAAATGGACAACTTGCGATCATTGATATTAAGTTTAAGCAAGCTACAATGGTGAAAAAACAAGCTAAATTACCACTAGAAAACCCACAGCTACCCGCGTATCAAGCTATGTTATGTGCCCCGAATGCGGAGCTCATGTATTTGGCAATCGATTCCGATTCAGTAGAGTGGGTTCCAATATTACCACCTAAGGTAGAAGAAGAGTTGATGACATCCACTTCTTGGGGTGAACATTTGTGGTTAACACTGGCTGAAGAACTAGATGCTTTTTTTGATCAAACAATTTGGCAACTTAGGCCAGGTAAGGCGTGCCAAACTTGCTCAGTGTTGGGTATTTGTAGACCCTCTTACAATAAGGTAGATTTAGACTAAGAAGCTACTTTTTTGTTAACTCTGATCGAGAAATTCGAGCTAGATCGGGAAATTAATTCCAAATCCAATCTTGTTAAATGTTAGGATGACTGCTTTTTGGGGAAAAACTTGGCTCCATCTTCAAACATCAGTATTCCAGCACAACAACATCAAATCAACACTGGGCAGTCCACTCAGCAAATACATCAAGAACAACAGGTGCCTTTCCGCTTTCAGCTAACGCCAAGAGGGAGGCCAATTGTCTGGGGCGCAATAACTTTGGCTTCTGCCCTAATTAGTGCCGCATGCTCGGCCTATGGTTATCAAGATTTTCCAAATCATATTGAAAACGGTGTAGGCCAATACACCATTGGAGCAGGGATGTTTGCACTACCCGTTGTGGCTCTCATTTTTGGTAGTGTTGCGATTATAGACTTCAGAGCATTACGAAATGGAACAGCAGCCCCTCAATTTCATCCCAACGACATCGCTGGCTTTTTGCGTTGGCAAGAAAATCAACGTCGCACAAGACAATCCCAAGCGACGCAACCAGTCACAAATCAAGATCACGCATCGGGTATCGAGCTGCAATCATACACCGTGTAACCACACAAGTTTGTTGAGTTCCCGTAGCACTTGTCCTTCCACTCCCTTTCAACCATGAAGCGCTCAGACTTTCATTTTGAATTACCCACCGACCTGATTGCACAACACCCCAGCCCAAATCGGGGTGAGTCGCGTTTGCTTGATTGCCAAGCCGATTTTACAGATCGCCAATTCGGCGACATTGTCTACTTAATAAAACCTAACGATTGCTTAGTCATCAACAATACCCAAGTGATTAAAGCCCGCCTTTGGGGCACTAAACAAACAGGTGGGCAGGTTGAGCTGATGCTAGAACGCATTCACAACGACACCAATTTTTCTGCCATGATTCGCGCCAGCAAAGCACCCAAACCAGGCACTACCCTACACTTAGCAGGCAACACCACACTTGAAGTAAAGCAAAAAAACGGTATGTTGTACCACCTCACCGTAAAACACAGCGAC
>DIYC01000107.1:2869-5251 GCA_002428895.1 Burkholderiales bacterium UBA6064
CCTCACCGTAAAACACAGCGACTACACATTATCTGAGTTGCTCAACCGGTTTGGTCAACTGCCCTTGCCTCCTTACATTACCCACCAACCCACAAGTACTGATGAACAACGCTACCAAACCGTGTTCGCCAAAAAACCTGGGGCTGTGGCAGCACCCACAGCCGGTTTGCACTTTACGAACGAACTATTACAACACCTACAACAACAAGGCACAACGCTATGTGAAATTACCTTACACGTAGGGGCTGGCACATTTTTACCCATCAAAGTGGATGACATTCAAAATCACACCATGCATTCGGAGCGGTACGACATTTCGCCCAAAACTTTTCAACAACTGCTAAACTGTAAACAGAATAAGGGGCGCATTATTGCTGTGGGTACCACGTCGCTACGTGCACTAGAAGCCTGGGCAACCGAAACAAAAATCGATTTGCACAAGCAAGAGGACTTAGAAAAAATACAACCTTTTTGCCAAGATGGGCATCAAGGTGACACGGACATTTTTATTTCTCCAGGGTATCACTTTAAAGTCGTAGATTGTTTAATCACCAATTTTCATTTACCCGAAAGTACCTTACTGATGCTGGTCTCAGCCTTTGCCGGAAAAAATTTGATCAGCCAAGCGTATCAACATGCCATTACAAACAAGTACCGGTTTTTTAGTTATGGTGACGCGATGTGGCTTACGCGAGAACATCAGCCCTGCACCCTACCCATAACAAATTAAGCAGGATAGTACAGCTCAGGCTGTAAACTGGCTTGTATGCGACAACCGTAGACCTGTTCGAACAAATCATGACCCACAATGTCTGCAACACGCCCTTGCCAAATTCGGCCTTGTTCAGTGAATGCTAAAACATGCGTGGCAAATCGCAAAGCCATGTTGGGATCGTGCGTCACCCAGACCACCGCACGCTGCGCTAAATTAGGATAATCCAAAAAAGTCTGTCCTATTTGAACTTGACAACGCCAATCCAATTGACTTAAAGGTTCATCGAACAAGGTCACCGTAGCGTTTTGCAAGTAAGCACAGGCTAAAGCCACGCGTTTAACTTCGCCTCCTGATAATTGATGCAATACGTGTAACCGTCGCCCTTGTAAACCAAAATGTGCAAGCGCTGCTTCAACCCGCTGGAGATCGTCACAAGACTCCCATTGCAAGCCAGGTTTCGCGGCATACAAGCCTAATAAAACCCGATCTTGCACCGTCATGTTATGCGCCATAAACAATTCGTTTTGCGGCACCCAGGCTAAAAATTTAACCCGTTGCTGATTAGAGTACTGTTGAATCACTTGCTGCTGCCACTTGATCTGCCCACTGTAAACAAACTCATGGACACATGACAAACCAGCAATGGCCCGCAACAAACTACTTTTACCACAACCACTTAAGCCAATAATGGCCCAAACTTGACCAAGATGAATTGACCAATCTAAGTTTGAAATCAAAGTTCGATGCTGAGTTTGTAAACTGAACTGTTTCAGTTCGATCAAAGGGCAACTAAACATATTTGTTTTGCGTTGCTTTTTGCGTATGCTGCAACAGCAACAGAATAAAGAGAGGAGCACCCATTAAGGCCGTAATCACGCCTATCGGCAACTGCTCGGGCGCAATGACCAAACGCGCCAACAAGTCAGAAAGCACCAGAAACACGCCCCCAAACAGCGCACAAGCAGGTAACAACACTCGATGATCGGTACCCCAAATTAGGCGCATCGCATGCGGAATCACCAGACCCACAAAACCAATCATACCGCCTGCAGCAACTGCCACACTGGTTGCCAAAGCAGCCAACCAATACAATTGCCACTGTAAGGCACGCACGTTGACACCCACTGAATAAGCCAATTCATCACCAAACATCGCACTGTTCATGGTTTTTGCAAGCGGCAATAAAGCCATAAAAACAAACAACCAAGTACAGAATAACAACAACCAACGATCACCGTGAAGCTCGCCCAGCAACCAAAACATTAGGGCTCTTAGATGATTGGGATCAGCAATCACCAAACACAACGAAATAAGCGCAGCACACAATGAGGACACGGCAACGCCCAACAACAACAAACTTTCTGCCGATAACCGTTTGCGCGACAAAGCCAGCCCAAACACCAACAACACCACAATGCATGCCCCTCCTGCAGTGCCTAGGGGCTGCACCCAAAAGAAGGCCGTGGCGGGTACAATTAAAGAGATTAAAACACCGCCTAAACCCGCGCCAGCCGAAACACCCAGAATGTAAGGGTCGGCTAACGGGTTTTTAAGCAAGACTTGCATCATTAAACCAGACATACTTAACAACCCACCCACAAAAAAAGCTGACAGCACACGTGGCAATCGAAGATCAAAAAAAATGACTCGACTCACCGATTCTGTCA
>DIYC01000107.1:5481-5990 GCA_002428895.1 Burkholderiales bacterium UBA6064
GGTTCAACAAGAATTGCCAACTCACCTCAATGGCACCCCACAACAATGCACCACCAACAATCACAGGCGCACAGACGGCAAACAACAGCAGCACAATCAGTAGGTTTTTTTTGGCTTGAAGTGTCTGCACTTAAATTCCTGAGGTAGAACGTACTTGCGCAATCGCTTGGCAAAGTGCCTTAGTCCCCTGCACCAAACGAGGGCCTGAACGCACCAATTCGTCTGCTGACAGCACAACCAAATTGCGTGCTTTCACAGCTGGAATCAGCGGCCATTGCTGCCAATTTGATAGGGCACTGAACCGTTCAATCGGTTTGCCTGTGGTGAGAATTAATTCAGGCATTTGCGCAACAGCAGCCTCATAGGACACACTAGGCGCTGGGTTTTTTAAATGATTAAACACATTCACACCCCCACAACGCTCAATCAACTCATTCATCACATGCTGCCCACCCAATACAATTAAAGGTTGCGACCAAAACTGAAACAATACCCGTACTTTTGGAGAA
>DIYC01000107.1:6204-7817 GCA_002428895.1 Burkholderiales bacterium UBA6064
AGAACCTTCGCCAACAACAAATGAATCAAATTGCTGCGACCAATTCAGCGCCAGTTGATCGGCTGCAACAGAGTGACCGATTAAGGCGCCAAAATCACGCATAAGTTGACTGATGTCGTTTAAAGTTTTGGGTTCAGCTACATACACCGAAAAACCCAATTGCCGCAAATGTTGTAACGATTGCGAGGAAATTCCTGATTGCCAGGCCAAAATTAAATCGGGCTTTAAGCGAACAATCGCTTCAAGATTGACTTGTTGATGATTGCTCACTTTAGGCAAATTGACCACTGCCTCGGGATAATTGCTGGCTGAATCTACGGCAACCAAATACGATTGCCCACCCACATACACAGACAACTCGGTTAAGTTAGGCGCTAAGCTCACCACCCGTTTAACAGGCGGAACGCACACCATTTGCTGCAAGGCATCCGTGACGCAAACAGCATGTGTTGTAGCGCGAACAGGGACTATGAACAGACACAAAGCCAACAAACACAACAAGACCCTTAGCAAAGAAACTCTCATCAAACACCTTAGAACGATTGCCTATATGTTAAAAAAACGTTTTGGCCTGGAGTATTAAAATCAGCAACATTTTCATAATCCTTACCGAACACATTTTCAAACCGAAGTGCGACACTGGATTTGTCGCATAACTGGTACTGAAGCGCTGCATCCACCACCCCATAACCCCCCAAACGACGATCAGGGGCACCAAACACCAGATCGCGACGATGGCTAGCGAATCGCCAATCCGTTTTAACCAACCACGAACCTTGTTGCCATTGGACATCTAAATTTCCAGAAAAACGAGCCACGCGTGGGCGGCGCTGACCTGTCGCTAAGCGAGAATCTAAATATTCTAAATAAGTGCCATATTTAAATGCGCCTTGGCTTGCTGAATACTGAAAGGTAACACCTTTCGATTCAGAGTCACCTGGCACATTCACAGACCGTGATGAACGGGTACCCACCAACTCGTTAGCAATTTGGTCTTGAACTACCAAGGTGTAAAACCCCATGCGAGCCATACGCCCAGGTACTTCCCAGTTGTAAAATAGTTCAGCAGTTTGGCTAGCTTCAGGCTCTAAGTTGGTGTTCATCACATCGGCCTGGGTTAAACCGGCATCATTTAAAAATCCAGAAATTTGGTTAAATCGTGGTCGTTTAAAACCAGTACCCAACAACACGCCTACCGAGTGCTCTAAGTTCAAATAACGCGACAACGCCAACGAACCCGTTAAAGCGTCATCAAACACATCATTAAAGTCTTGGCGCACATTCAATTGATAACTCCACAAACCCCGTTGCCCAGTTAAACCCAACAACAAGGATTCAGCCTCAGATTCATTCACAGCGGGTGCAAACGTACTGTCAAAATCTTGACTTAACCACTCCGCACCTATCAATAACTTACCCAATTGAATATTCTCGACATGTTCAACTTGCATTTGCGTTTGCGTGCTGTGCGTTTCAAAGAAAAAGGCACCTGGAAACGATAACTGTTCGCCGGTTTGTCCCAAACGCAGGGTGGTGCGTTCGCCCCTCGCCCCTTTCTTTTGTACCCGCGCATTGTAAAAATCTTGGTAAATGGTACTGTCTGCTTGCCGCCC
>DIYC01000024.1:0-963 GCA_002428895.1 Burkholderiales bacterium UBA6064
CGGCAGCCACTGCGCGACAATAATCAACATCGAGGCCTTTCCAATTGCCTTTGCTATCTGGTACAGAAAAACCAGGAACACCCGACGTAACGCCACACTGCACATACCCCCTTTCTTGAACCGATTTCAGCGTACCTTCTGCAGCATTTGCATGACCCGCAGCAAACAAAGGCGCTGATGCAGCCATACATAAAACAAATTTCTTTAGCATACAATGATCTCCTTGCTATTTAAAGCACTAATTCTGATAGGAGTGCGCATAATAACTCAAAAATAAAAACACAACAAGATCACAATAAAAAAATTGAGGAACTAAATTTATTCTGGTTGAGAATGGGGCAATTTTGGTGCAAAAAGTTTAAACGGACAATCATAAAAATTAAATATTGAACTACTTGCTCAAATTAACCACTCAGTTGGTATTCAACTACCGCCATCAATCATAAATTGGCTTAATGCACTATGTTTTCTCTACCGAGTCATCGCAGATCAAACATTCAGAGCCACTCTTTATCTGAACGCGAAAACACACAAAATCAGACAGCAACCTGCCAATCTGCGGTTTACCGGCTCTCTTGCGCTTTACAAAAACCGTCGTCAATACCTTCACCCGACCTAAACTACCCTTCTTTAGTGAACATTCAAAATTTACCCACCGAATTGATCCGATCAATTGGACACTATACCGGTGAAGATATTACCAACTTAAGTAAAACAAATAAAAAAATGAATCAACAAGTTCGTGAGGCAATGATTGTACCTACATTTTTACCAACACCCTCTTGCCCTACTTTGTTTGTTAGCCCAAATGGCGACATGTACTCAACTAAAAAACTAACCCAGAAAATTCACAGTAGTGCCGATCCAAAAATTATTTTTACAGAAACACTTCAAGAAATCTTACCCAAAAACAAACAACTGCAAGTACTCATGGCTCAAAAAATCGGCATTGATCGCAGCATT
>DIYC01000024.1:1146-3227 GCA_002428895.1 Burkholderiales bacterium UBA6064
CAGCATTCAATTCTTACTGTTAGGCTGCAATAATGCAAACGCCATGCTTCACCTTGCCCGAAACCCAAGCACGCTCCCATTTATTTTAACCAACATTTTCCGTTTAGTGATTGGACCACACGCTCATGACGTTCGCTGTGCAATCATTGTTCATGAAAAAACCAACTCGCAGTTAATTCGTAGTTTGAAACCAATTCAGCTCAGAGAACTGCTCCATGATGAGCGAACGCCCCAAGAAGTCATTCATAAAGTTAGACACTTAATTTTACAATAAAGTGAATAATCAACGCGCTGTTTTCTAGGCTAGCCACGCTGGGTTCAATTACCCTTTGGTACCCGATACATAAGCAGCAGTTAATTCATGCACAGGCGACTCAAATAAATGATGACATCGACCAAACTCAATGAGTTGCCCTACCCGCTCTGTCATCCAAAAAAAACCAGCATAGTTGGCAACACGCTTAGCCTGTGCCAAGTTGTGGGTCACAATGACCACGGTGTAATTGTTTTTTAAACTTAAAATTAATTCTTCAACCACTCCAGAAGAAATGGGGTCAAGTGCGCTACAAGGTTCGTCCATTAGCAACACTTCGGGTTGTAATACCAAAGCACGCGCAATACACAAACGTTGTTGCTGCCCGCCCGATAACGCCAACGCGGAATCGTGCAAGCGGTTTTTCACTTCATCAAACAAACCCACATCATACAAAGCTTGCTCAATTTTTGCATTTCGCTCTAAGGCATTGCGCACCCCATGTTCTTTTAAAGGTAATTCTAAATTACGCCAAATCGACAACGGAAACGGGTTTGGGCGTTGAAAAATCATGCCGACACGACGACGCAATGCAATTAAATCCACAGCTTGATCGAAAATGTTTTTCCCTTCCAGCAACACCTGACCGGTCACCGTGGTATCGTCATAACATTCAATCAGTCGATTTAAAGAGGATAAAAAACTGGTTTTGCCGCAGCCTGAAGGGCCAATGAGTGCGGTAATACAGCCCTTGTGAATATCGAGGGAAACCCCCGACAACACAGTTGTTGAACCATACCGCACTGACAAATTGCGCACTTGAAAAATCGCTTGAGGCACACAACATGGGGGGCCTTGTTCTATCGTCCCAAGGGTGTAAGGCGGACAAATATGAGAATTCTGAGTGTGCATTATTTTGTTTTTAACCAATGATCCAATAAACCTTGGGCAACGCCATTTAATACCACAATCAACACCACCAACACCAAGGCCGCGGTGTAGGCCTGGGCATCACCACCGGTAACGTTCATGGATAAATCGTAAATATGAACCGACAACGCACGACCGGAATCTAAAACACTTTCGGGCATGCGATCCACGTAACCACTGGTGTACAACAAGGCCGCTGTTTCGGCCGTTGCTCGACCAATGCCTAATATTAACCCAGCCACAATCGCAGGCCGCGCCGCAGGAATTAAAATATGAATTAAAGCAGATATTTTTGACAAGCCGAGTGCATCGGCACCATGTCGCCAGTCGTTGCGGACTGAACGAATTCCGATTTCGCAAGTGCGCACAAAAACGGGCAATACCATACACGCCAAGGTTAAGCCGCCCGATACAATTGAAAAACCAAGACCCAAATACACGCAAAAAAAAGCATTACCAAACAAACCATACACAATGGAAGGCACTCCGGCCAACACATCTAAACTAATGCCGGTATAGCCTGCAAATCGACTGGTTTTTGGAGAAAACTCGGCCAACCAAACCGCAACTGCCAAACCCAATGGCACGGCAACACCCATCGCGATGAATAAAATAAACGCGGTAGAAACCAAAATCGACGCAATGCCACCTTGACGGCCTGAATCGAGCGGATTTTGCACAATAAAATCCCAAGACAAATTGGCAAACCCCAACAGCACGACATCACCAAGCAAACCCAACAAAGCCATGAAAATAAGCAGTGCCGATGCATACACGCCAAGGGATAAGAAACGATCAGCCATGCGGGCGCCCCAAGCTCGAATAACCCACGCTGCGGTGCAAGGTCACAGCAATCACAGCCACCAACGCGGTTAACAGCAAGCCCGAAAAAAATAAG
>DIYC01000155.1 GCA_002428895.1 Burkholderiales bacterium UBA6064
AATCCTAACAACGAGGTTGAAAACAATGAGTCAAATTTAAAAGTCGCTGCTTAGAAAAGCGGACAACTTCATTGACAACTACCGGGGTCTGACCTATCTGACTTTCCTAAAACGACGATTTCAAACTTCTTTTTAGAAAAATACACCAGAGACAGAAAAACGATTTGAATCATAAACTTATTAAATCTTGATGATTCAAATTAAAATAATCAACATAAAAGATCAGATAAACCCTAAAATTGGATGATCTACCAAAAATGAATGAAAGTTAGAGTAACCTATAAGTGAGCGATAAAAACTAAAAGCAACTCTTTTGAGGGCTAGCTACCAACTATTACTTTACTAATAATTGGATTAAAACTTCTACCTTTGGATTATGAAATATGGATCAAGATATTAAATTTGTTATTTTAAATAAACAAAAAGAGATGTTAAATGCTTTCAAACTGGTTAAAACTTGGGTTACGTCGGATCAAGAGCGAACGATGTGGTCTGGCGATAACTTCGAAAAAACAGAATCTGAAAATTTGTTTCCAGAAGGACTCAACCCAACTCTAATTTTGATGCTGCACTACAAAGGCGAACCCGTTGCCTATCTTGAGGTTCATTCAGGAAAAACGAAAATTCATGATCAAGATACAGTAATTTGGCAAATAGGGCGGCTAATCAGCAAACCCGAATATCGAAATAAAGGATTTTCAACACAGTTACTCCAATATGCTAATGAATACCTCTTTAAAGATAAAACCGAAGATATGTATGCCTTTTGTGAAGTAGAAAACAACACAGCTAAAAAAATTTATGACAAATTAGGTTTTGTTGCAATAAATCAAGCACCTAATCATCGCAATGCTTATCTACTTAAAATCAACAAAAAAGTCTTTGAAGCATTAAAAGATATTGTAAATACGTCAAAAATTTCTTGGAAAGAGGAGCAACTAAAATACAAAGATCCTGATTCTGATAAATTTGCGTATAGTCTGAACGTAACTTCATACGTTGAATCACCAGATACAAACGTATCTGACGTGTTTGTTGATGACAAAAAAATCGGATCAATCTGGTTTTCAGACCCCGATGAGCACAATCATATTCTTCTACGCCGCTGGGGCTTGCCCAGACAATACCTGACTCCAGCTTTAAGTTTTTGGCTCGAATCTTGTTTTGAGAATGGGGCTACGATTACTACTTTCGCTCGCTTTAATGATGAAGAAAAACGCATTTTCCTAAATTATCTTGGCTTTGTTCAAATAAATTATAACGTTGCATTAAGCTACTTTACTTACATGTTAAATAAAGAACAATTTCAACTTTCAAAACTCTGATTGATTGGATATAAAAGGTTTCAGAGTGAACTCAGAAACTGTTTCTTTTACGATCTTATGCGCCCTTGAAGAGCAAAAGCAAGCACTTAATCTCGCCCGTACTTGGGTTGACTCGCAAGATGAGTTTTTATTATGGACAGGGGATGACTTTCTTTTTTTAGACAAAACACTTGAGTTTAAACAAGGTCTTGTACCCCATGAAACCTATGTATTGCTCAGTCAACATATACCTGCGGCTTACATAGAACTTCACCGGTTTCAATTCAAAAATAACTCATCAACAATCAGCGATTACTGGGTTTTTGGTCGTTTACTTTGCAACCCTGTTTTACGCAGACAAGGCTTTGCCAAACAACTGATCAAATTTTGTTTTGACCGTGCCTTTGCACTAGGTGCTCCCGCCCTTTTTGCACATCGAGAAATCAACAATTATGTGGCTCAACGGCTTTACGAGTGTTTTGGATTTATAACCCTAGGACAACAATCTCAATTGCGAAATGCTTTTCACATTAAACTTGATCCGCTTATATATCCTCATTTTAAACAAATCGATAACCAACATTCTGAGCGCTGGCGCTCGGCTCGCCTAAGTTTAAGATCCAACACTACCCTACCTGCTCAGCAAACGATAACTCAAGAAACAACCCAACTAAAAAATGGATATATGGAAGTTCAGTTAACGGTGAACACCTTCACATTAGGACGATTTGTATTCATTCAAAAAGAAAGTCAGCCCGATCGAGTAACCCTAGTGAGCTGGGAAATTCAACCCCATTTATTAAGCTGTACACTTAAAAAATGGATTAGAACAATGTGTAACAACGGGAAAACAGTCATGTGCTTTTCAAGCTTTGCGGATATTGAAAAACGAGTTGAGCTTAGCTTCCTAGGGTTTCAGCAAATTCGAATCGATTTAAATAAAAATCAAATCACTTTTTTGCTCGACCCGCAGCTTATTCAATACATAGAACCCGACTAAAAGTTAGTCTCGCTGATTTCTCACAAAGCGTTTTGTTGCTCTACCAATTCTGCCGCCTTAAGTACAGCACGGGCTTTATTTTCTGTTTCTTGCCACTCGGACTCTGGATTAGAATCAGCAACAATCCCAGCACCCGCTTGCACGTAAAGCATATTATTTTTAACCACACCAGTTCGAATTGCAATTGCAAGATCCATATTACCGTTATAACTTAGGTAACCACAGGCACCACCGTAAATTCCTCGCTTAGTTGGCTCTAATTCATCAATAATTTGCATCGCTCTAATTTTTGGAGCCCCTGAAAGAGTACCTGCCGGAAAAGTTGCTTTAAACACATTCATTGCCGAAAGGCTGGGCAACAAATTAGCCTGAACATTTGACACAATATGCATGACATGACTATAACGTTCAATCACCATTTTTTCTGTTAATTGAACGCTGCCAACTTGAGCAATTCGACCTAAATCGTTTCTGGCCAAATCAATTAACATAATGTGTTCTGCAATTTCTTTAGGATCGGCGAGTAATTCTTGTGCATAACACTGATCTTGCTGCACATTGATACCTCGAGGTCGAGTACCTGCAATAGGCCTTAAGGTCACTTTCGTCGAGCCTTCAGCTTGATAATCTTGCCGCACTAAGATTTCAGGGGAAGAACCCACCACTTGAAAATCACCAAAATGATAATAAAACAAATAAGGCGAGGGATTCACCGAGCGTAAAGCACGATATAAACTCAGCGCATCATACGGAAAAGATTTTTGCACTCGCTGCCCCAACACAACCTGCATGACATCGCCAGCAGCAATATAGCGTTTGGCTTGATCAACTCTTTGTATAAATTCACTTTGAGTTAAAGAACGTACTATGTCTTGCTGAGTTTGAGTACTCTGTTGTTCTGTAGGGTAATGAATAGGCTGACGCAACTGATGCACAATCTCATCGATCATGTCGCACCCATGCTCATAGGCATTAAGTTGCGAGGGATCGGATAATACGATAATTTGTACTGAGCTCTTAAGATTGTCGATCACCACAAAACGATCCGTTTGCATCAACAAGATGTCGGGCACACCCAAGTCATTTTGCTTTAAACCCGAAGCAAGAATGGGCTCGATATAACGCACAGAATCGTAACCAAAATAACCTACTAAACCACCAAAAAATCGTGGCAAATTGTCGATTGGTGCTACGTTGAAAGTCGCATAAAAAGACTCAAGAAAATCTAATGGATTACCCACATGGGTTTGAATAATTTGTTGAGCTTGACCGCTACCTTGAATCACCTGAGTACGATTTTCAAAAACTTGCAACACAGTGTTTGTGGGCAAACCGATGTATGAATAACGGCCTGACCGATCCCCATCAACCACCGATTCAAGCAAAAAAGTATTTCTGGTATTGGCCAACTTTAAATAAATCGACAAGGGTGTATCAAGATCGGCAACACATTGCTTCACCAATGGAATACGATTAAAGCCTTGTTGCACATAGGCTAAATATTGCTGCTTGGTAATCATGAGACAGATGCCAGTTGGTGACGCATTTCTGTAATCACTTGACGATAATCACTTTGACCAAAAATTGCCGAACCCGCAACAAACGTGTCGGCACCCGCTTTAGCCACTTCGGCAATATTGCTAGGTTTAATGCCGCCATCCACTTCGAGTCGTATTGCCTGCCCGCCCTGATTGATATGTTGATCGATTAAGTGCCTAACACGATTAATCTTAACCAACGAATGTGGAATAAAACTTTGACCACCAAAACCAGGATTCACGGACATGATTAAAATTAAATCAAGGCGATGCATGACATGCTCGATGCAACCTATTGGCGTTGCTGGGTTTAACACCACACCGGCCTGACAGCCTAGGTCACGGATTAAGCCCAAGGTGCGATCTAAATGGTCGGTTGATTCAGGATGAACACTAATGATATTGGCACCTGCTTTGACAAAGTCAGGAATAATTCGATCGACTGGACGAATCATGAGATGCACATCGATCATCGCGCGGGTATGGGGACGAATTGCATCGCACACAAGCGGCCCTATGGTGAGATTAGGCACATAATGATTATCCATGACATCAAAGTGTATCCAGTCTGCACCGGCATCAATCACTTCTTTCACCTCTTTACCCAAGCAAGCAAAATCAGCTGACAATATACTTGGCGCAATAATAAAATCTTTCATCATGAACAGTTTGAATTCAAACAACTAAAAATAGGACTGTCTGAGTTTAAACGATAAATATCCGACATAACGAACAACAAGCCACAGCAATTTATTTATTGTAAGATAAAGTGTTAATGACATAACTTTCGATGCCAATAGGCCAATATTTATGAACGATTTAAGTAAGTATCAATTTGAATTTTTGGTGGAAACCTGCTATTTGCCAGAACAAAGTGACGAAAGTAAAAGCTCTTTTGTCTTTTCTTACACCATTGAAATTATTAATGTGGGTGAAAAATCGGCCCAATTAATTAGCCGACATTGGATTATCACAGATGGCAATAACACCATTAATGAAGTAAGGGGCGAAGGCGTAGTTGGCCAGCAACCGATTATCAAACCTAGCCGTTTGTTTAAATATACCAGCGGCTGCCCATTGTCTACTCCGGTGGGCACCATGAAAGGCAGTTATTTGTTTCTTGGCGAAGACGGGCAAAAATTTGAAGTAGAAATTCCAGAATTTGTCTTGTCTAAACCCCATGCCCTCCATTAAATCGCTGAGTACTGTTTTATAACCCTTCTTGATCTCGCTGAGTTGATTGCTTCTCAGCGGTTGAATGATCTGAGTCAGAAGGCTTGACAGCTGGGTGATCTACTCGTGCTCGCATTGTCCACCAAAATATAAAAATAATGATCCCTAAAGCCAACAACATTTCAAGAATGAGAATCCACATCCAGCTTAATCCCTGTATGAAACTTGCTTGCATGACAGCACTCTTACTGCTGTCCGCATGCACCACCAAACCTTACAATTCAAGGCAAGATTGTACATGCCCGTCGTCTCAAAAACCAGCCATAACCAACGCAGAAAACAATTTTCCGGCAGTGATCGAAAGCAACTTTGCAGCATTACCGGGTTGGGCCAACAGTGATCACAAACAACTGACTCAAGCATTTATTAAACAATGTAACTCTCCTGAACGACTTGCCCTATTTCGCAAAAAAAGTAAATCTGCATTGATCGAGTTTTGCTTACGCACAACCCAAATTTTCAACAAAAACCCCGCGTTATCTCATAAAATTTGGTTAGAAAATGAACTGTCTGTGTGGCAATTACAGCAAAGCTCAGGCGAAACAGTGGGTCTATTAACTGGCTACTATGAACCCGAGCTCAATGGGTCAAGACATCGAAGTGAAAAATACAAGTTCCCGCTTTTTTCCGAGCCCTCTGACTTAATCACGGTTAAGCTTGACTCAATCGACCCGGAGCTTAAAGGCAAACGTTTGCGTGGCAGGCTAGAAGGCCAATCGTTAGTCCCTTATTTTGACCGCACAACCTGGCAACGCATTGGCCCTGAACGGCAACAGCCTATCGTGTGGATTGATAATCCATTGGAAGCGTTTCTGATTCAGGTTCAAGGTTCTGGACGAATTCGATTAGAAAATGGCGAAATCATACGACTAAGCTACGCCAATCAGAATGGGCATCCTTACTCATCGATTGGCAAAACGCTGGTGAATTGGGGTGAGTTAACTGCTAAGCAAGCGACTATACCAGGAATACAACAATGGCTTGAAAAAAATCCCAGCCGCACGGATGAATTATTCAATACCAATCCAAGTGTTGTGTTTTTCTCAGAAAACCGCCTTATACAACCAGAACATGGGCCAGTTGGGGCACTAGGAATCCCCTTAACCTCAACTGTAAGCATTGCAATTGATCAGAATAAAATTCCTTACGGCAGCTTGATGTGGCTTGAAAGCAGCCACCCAGCAAGCAACTTGCCCCTAAC
>DIYC01000011.1:0-4331 GCA_002428895.1 Burkholderiales bacterium UBA6064
TATGTAACAATTCAACTTAATTTATTATAAAATTGAGCTACTTTGTTACTCATTTGCTCCGTGCCGTGCATCAGAGAAACGAGATTATGCACATCTTATTTTTAATCGTCAAGCGTTTTTCCAAAAATAATTTCCTATTTTTCAAATCTTCCTTATTAAAAACAAAAAGCCCATGATTTGAAAAAGTTTTTTCCTACTAACATTGATCAATCAAACACCCAAACACTCATACCAATTTATAGGTATTTTATTTATTTTTAAATTCTGGCTTCTTTTTATCCAAGAAAGCGCGCATTCCTACCTCTTGATCTTCAGTTGCAAATAAGCTGTGGAAATTTCTCCGCTCAAATAGCAAACCTTCCTCTAGAGACACTTCTTGGCTTCGCCGAATTGATTCTTTTAATATTTTCACTGCCACTGAAGAGTAGCTTGCAATTTTTTGCGCTGCTTTAAGTGATTCTTCTAAATATTGTCCTTCACCTTCAACCACCCTAGAGACTAGGCCATGCCGTTCTGCTTCTTGGGCGTCCATCATTCTTCCTGTAAGACACAAGTCCATCGCTTTAGCCAGGCCAATTCGTCTTGGTAGTCTTTGGGTGCCACCTGCACCGGGAATAATCCCTAGCGTTATTTCTGGCTGTCCAAATTTAGCAGTCTCCGAGCAAATAATGATGTCGCACATCATGGCCAATTCACAGCCCCCACCTAATGCATACCCACTGACGGCCGCGATAACCGGCTTTCGGATTGTTGCAATCGCATCCCAGTTTCTGGTGATGAAATTTGATTCAAATGCGTCAACAAACGATAAATCCACCATTTCTGAAACATCGGCTCCCGCTGCAAATGCTTTATCGTTGCCAGTAATAACAATCGCACCAATTTCGCGATCAAGATCAAACACTGCCAGCGCCTCTTTAAGCTCATTCATCGTCTGCTCATTTAATGCATTTAATACTTGTGGCCGATTCAAACGAATTAACGCCACTGCTGATTGTTTTTCAATGATTAATGTTTGATACGCACTCATAATCCCCCCTGTTTTATAAACGATGAATGGCACACAATTCAACTTGCAACCAAAGCCAACACCTAGTGTATTGCTTATTGAAACGATCTACCACATGGAATTCATTTGACTTAAACTCATCAAAGATTACACTTTGAAACTGAATTGCTTTGAAACTTCTCACTTTACTTTTTTGATTCTCACAAAATAGGCTTGTTTATGTTGAATTATTTGGTCTCACTCACAGATCCAAAAGGCCATTATATTGACGTCACATTGCGCTTCGACGCACCGGAAGATTCCTCAAACAGCCGCCCCCTGAATTTATGGATGCCCACCTGGATTCCCGGTAGCTATTTGATTCGAGAGTTTTCTCGACATGTTGTTTCATTTGCAGCAATGATTGACGGTCGTCATACCCATTTTGAAAAAACCAATAAAAACGTTTGGACAATTAATCCGCCCAAAGGAAAACAAACAATTAAGAAAAATCAATTGATTGAATGCAGTTGGCGAATTTATTGCTGGAATTTATCTGTTCGAGAGGCTCACTTTGATGAGTCTCATTGTTTTGCGAACGGCACCAGTCTTTTTTTAGTCCCTCATGGGCTTGAAAACCAAACAATCCACTTAAGCTTTAAACGCCCTGGCAAGCACTGGCCTGCTGATGCATCAACCTGGTGGCTTGCAAGTGGCTTGAATGAAATGCGCCTTGCAGCCAACGGCAAGCTGACTCAAGGTTGCCTAAAATTTGAGGTGGACTCGGAGCTTTCATTCAACGTCAGCAATTATGATGCCTTGATTGATCATCCGATTGAAGCTGGGGAACTACAAACTGCTGAATTTAATGTGTGCAAAGTACCCCACTATGTTGCAGTGTATGGCAGCACTCCGAATTTAGACTTAAAAAAAATTGTCGCCGACCTGACTTTAGTCTGCGAAACTCATATTAAATTGTTTGAGCCCAAACAGGCTTGCCCACCATTTACTTCGTATTGGTTTTTAGTGCATGCGACAGACAACGGTTATGGGGGACTAGAACACCGAAACAGTACAGCATTGCTCTGCAACAGAACTGATTTACCACTGAAGGAATCAAGTAAAACTCCTGAGGGTTACGCTCAATTTATGGGTTTATGTAGCCATGAGTATTTTCATGCCTGGAATGTAAAACGCATTAAGCCCTCTTCGTTTATACCGTATACCCTGGACGCAGAATCTTATACCCAATTGTTGTGGGTATTTGAAGGATTTACTTCGTATTACGATGACTTGCTGTTGCGTCGCTGTGGATTTTACTCGACTGAGCAATACCTGAATGTACTTGCCAAAACAATGACACAGGTTCATAAGTCACCGGGGCATTTGGTGCAATCGGTCACTGAAAGCTCTTTCGACGCTTGGACTAAATATTATCGACAAGATGAAAATGCAGCCAACTCGATAGTCAGCTATTACACCAAAGGCTCTTTAGTAGCTTTATGTCTTGATTTGACCTTGCGATTAAACACCCAAGGTAAAAAGTCACTGGATAATGTCATGCGCTACCTATGGAAACACTATGGCAAAAAAAACATTGGAATTGCCGAACAGGCTATGCCCGAATTAATTCAAGCGGCAACTGGAGAAGACTTATCGTCTCAGCTAAAGGATTGGACAGAAAGCACCAAGCCCTTACCCATTCAAGCATTATTGCATTCATTCGGCCATGTCTTAAAAGTAGAGAAAAAACAAACTCGCTGTGATTTGGGGCTTTCTGGGCAAATGAGTGAATCGGGTCTAAAAGTAAAACAAGTATTCAACCACTGCGCTGGCCATCAAGCAGGCATATCGGCAGGAGATGAATTGTTTTGCATCAATGACTTAAAAATGAATCAGAAAAATTTAGATGAAACTCTTTTAAGCACGAAACCAGGAGATACGATTAGTCTTTATGGTTTTCGCGCTGAAAAACTAAAACGATTCACCCTAATTGCCGATGAACCTGCCATTCAATCTTGGCAGATTGAACAATTAAAATCGAAAACCAACATTTTGCCGCCCTGGGAAAGCCACGTCGCCAAAAAAAAGAAGCTAGAGCCTAAAAAGGGTTTTTAATGCCTCCCCTGGATTGTGTGCACGCATAAAAGCCTCGCCCACCAGAAACGTATTCACATTGTGTTGCTGCATCAGCAACACATCTTGCTGGGTCGCAATGCCACTTTCAGTCACCAAAATTCGGCCTTTGGGCAATTGTTGCAGCAAATCAAGGGTTGTTTGTAAGCGCGTTTCGAACGTTCGTAGATTACGATTATTAACCCCGATTAAGGGGGTTTTTAACTGTAAGGCTAAATCCATTTCTTCGGCGTTATGCACTTCAACCAAAACATCCATGCCCAACTCAACAGCACACGCCTCAAATTCTTGAAGTTGCGACAAGCCAAGCACCGAGACAATCAGCAATATTGCATCCGCATGCAATCCCCTGGCTTGAATAATTTGATAGGGGTCGATGATAAAATCTTTTCTTAAACAAGGCAGACCACTTTCAGTTCTCGCCCACTCCAAGTAATGAGGCGCGCCTTTGAAGTACTGCTGATCGGTTAAAACAGACAAACAGGTTGCACCATGCTCTGCGTAACTTTTAGCAATTGCTTTGGGGTCAAAATTTTCTCTTAAAATTCCTTTACTGGGACTGGCGCGCTTCACTTCTGCAATCACCGCTGGCTTATTTTGACTTAAGGTCTGCTCGATGGCACGGACAAACCCTCGGGTTGACCCCAACTGGGCTGCTTTAGTAAGCCAGGCCAATTCACTGATTAATTGCTTACCCTGTTGCACTTCTTCTTGTTTGGTGGCGATAATTTTTTTTAAGGTGTCGCTGCTCATTGTGGGTTCTCCTGCGCCAACTGCTGAGTGAGGCGAACAAACTCTTGTAGTTTTAAGCGCGCCTTGCCGCTACGAATCGCTTCGCGTGCCAAAACGACGCCCTGCTGAATTGAATTGGCCACCCCGCCCACATACAAAGCGGCGGCACTATTTAAAACAACAATGTCGGTGATTTCCCCGCCCTCCCCATTCAGTGCCATTTGGAACTTAAGAATTGATTCTTCGACAGAATTGGCTTGCAAAGAGCGATGGGAGCCCGTTTGAAGACCGACTTGCTCGGGCGTGAGTTCATATTCAGTAATTTGATCGTTTTTTAATTCGGCAATTAAGGTTGGCCCTTCTATTGAGAGCTCGTCAAGCCCGTTGGCACCGTGAACAATTAACGCATGCGTTGAACCCAACTGTTTAAGAACATTAGCTTGCAAGGACAACAGCGAAGAATCATAAACACCCA
>DIYC01000011.1:4506-5151 GCA_002428895.1 Burkholderiales bacterium UBA6064
GCGAAGAATCATAAACACCCATGAGTTGCCGCTTCGCACGCGCTGGATTCGTTAACGGGCCTAACAGGTTAAAAATAGTTCTGACGCCCAATTCCTTTCTGACCGGTGCCGCGTATTTCATTGCGGCATGGTGATTTGGGGCAAACATGAAACCTATGCCGATTTGCTGAAGTGTTTGTGACACCGCTTCAGGCTTAAGATGAATATTCACACCCAGGGCTTCGAGGGCGTCGGCACTTCCAGAGCGTGAGGAAACGCTACGCCCACCATGTTTTGCCACCAACACGCCACAAGCAGCCACAACAAACATGGCCGCAGTTGAAATATTAAATGTTTTTGCGCCATCACCACCCGTTCCGCATAAATCAACCAACTCGAAGCCTTGGGGAACTTGCACAGGAACCACCAATTCTCGCATGGCTGTTGCAGCCGCCGACACCTCAACAACGGTTTCTTGTTTGCAGCGCAACGCGATTAAAAGAGCGGCAATTTGGGCTGAAGTTAAATGGCCCGACAAGATACCGAGAAACACTTGATAGGCGTCGTCAAAGCTCAAAGAGACGCCATTCATTAAATCGGTGAGCAAAGCGGGAAACGAATAAGAAGGTTGAGTCATGGTGACAAACAAAGAATTAAAGACGATTT
>DIYC01000071.1 GCA_002428895.1 Burkholderiales bacterium UBA6064
AGTCTATTGATTGTGGCTTATAAAACAAGTCTGAGAAAAGTGAGCAACAGGCAATCAAGTTAGAATGTGCGTAACTCATGTAGATAGTTTATGGTGTACAATTCGTCATTCAAAATTACGAACTAAATGATAAGAGTATGCCGAGCAGTGCGAAACAACCCGAAAAAGCGAGGTACTTTTATCTTCTTTTACTAGTTGCTTTTTTACTCAACGTGATGTTGCCTTTTGTTGCTGTATACGATACACAGCAGGCACTTGCGTCTCATTCTGAGCAGTCGTCCTCGAATTCAAATTTATCCTCGTTGTTGGGCGATAAAATTCTTATTTGCACATCGTCTGGCTTTAAGTGGGTCAGTTGGGACGATCTGCAACAAGATAACAATCAAACTCAATCTCATTCAAAATACCAATGTGCTTTGTGTTATCTTGCCGCAAATCACTTTAAGCATAGCGTTCCTATTCAGCATGTTGCTATTTTTTATCAAAAAAATATACGGCATGTATTTTCTGATGCGTTAGACTTTACCGCAATTCCTCAACCCACTCATCGTCTTTTTCTGGCTCGCGCCCCACCTGACATCGCCTAGCTTTTTATCATTTTCTTAATTGTTCAGTCATGCCTAATTCAGCGATTAGAGTGTGTCTGTGTCTATTTGTCATTATGAGGCTTTTATGTCTAGTTCTTATCTATGGGTGAGCGCATGCTGCGCAACCACCCTTGTCAGTGGTGTTGCACACGCAGAGGAAAAAATAAGACTTGAACCTGTGGTTGTTACCGCAGAGCAAGTTCGCGAAGTGGGTACAAATACGGTGCCAAGCAATCAAGAAGCAACAGCGATCATCAAACGCACTCCAGGTGGCGTTGCAGTTGTTGATTCTGAGCAGTTTGAAAATACGTACACCTTAAATTTTGAAGATACTTTGGCGTTAATTCCCGGAGTATTTGCGCAAAAACGATTTGGTGAGGAAGTTCGACTTTCTATACGAGGTTCTGGTCTATCACGAGGTTTTCATTTGCGTGGTTTAACCTTACTGCAAGATGGTATCCCTTTTAATCTAGCAGATGGGTCGGCCGATTTTCAGGAGGCCGACTCACTGACGTTCCAGCGTCTCGAGGTGTATAAAGGCGCAAATGCCTTGCAATATGGTGGCACATCACTGGGCGGCGCCATTAATATGGTGACTAAAACGGGTAAAAGCCAGTTGGGCGATCAGTTGCGAATGGAAGTCGGTTCAGACAGCACCTATCGCTTCAATTTTCAATCAGGTCAGGCATTTGACGATTCAGATTATTTCTTAAGCTTAACAGCCACTGCCAGTGAAGGCTTTCGTCAGCATGACGATCAAGGTAATTTTAAATTCAATGGCAATTTTGGAACTATGATTTCCGACACCATAGAAAACCGATTTTATTTTAGTGGCAATATCATTGAGCAAGAATTGCCAGGTACTTTGAGCTTGCAAGCTGCATTAAACAATCCTGAGATGGCCGATCTTAATTCGATTCGGCAAGATTGGCACAGAGATATTCGTTCTGTGCGTCTTGCAAATAAAACGACATTTCAAGTGGGTGATGATGATCAATTGGATGTAGGTGCTTTCATCAACATCAAAGATCTATTTCACCCAATTACATCCTTTGTGGGTGTGATTGATCAAGAAAGTGTTGATTATGGTGTGTTTATGCAAAGTTCGGGTGAGTATCAATTTGCGGATTATCGAACTATTTATCGTTTTGGTTTAACCGCTCACTTGGGTGAAATCGATGCCAAAGTGTTTCAAAATATCAATGGTTCGCGCGGCAATTTGACCGCCAATGCCGATCAGGAATCAAGTAACTTCGTACTTTATGGTGAAAATTCATGGTATGTTCTGCCACAGTTGGCATTGGTGACCGGTGGGCAATTCATTGGGTCAGAACGTCAAGTTACTGACTTTGTGACACCAGCAGAAAGTGATCGGAAAACTTACACTGCGTTTAATCCTAATCTGGGTGTTTTGTATGAGCCCACGGAACATCTTCAACTATTTGCCAATATCAGCCGTAGTGTGGAGGTTCCAACATTCAGTGAACTTACACAAAATGGCACTGCTGGGTTTACGCCAGTGGGTATGCAAAAAGCATGGACGGCAGAAATTGGTACTCGTGGTGAAACTGAACGTTTTGCTTGGGATGTCAGCCTATATCGAGCTTGGATTGACGGTGAAATGTTACAATTTACCATGGCTCCTGGTATTCCTGCCTCCACCTTTAATGCAAACAATACGATTCATCAAGGGCTAGAATTTGCTCTTGTGATGGACGTGGCTGAGAGTGTATTTGCCTCAGGCGATGCTCTGGTTTGGCGAAATGCGTACACCTACAGCGATTACTATTTTGAAGGCGATCAACAATATGGCGACAATCAGATACCTGGTCAGCCCCATCATTTTTATCAAACTGAGTTACGTTACGATCATTTAGGGGGCTGGTTTGCTTCAGTTGACTGGGAGATCGCCAGTGCGGCAGACGTTGATTTTTCCAATACCCTTAAAACCCCAGGCTACGGTATTGTTGGACTGAATGCAGGCTATGACTTCAATGAGCAGGTCAAACTGTTTGTTGATGCACGCAACTTGCTTGATAAAAAGTATGTGTCGACTTACAGCACAATTGTGAATGCGGCTGGAAATACTTCTGTCTTTTATCCAGGTGAAGGACGCAGTCTGTTTGCTGGTCTTCAGATCAAATTTTAATCTGAGGTGATGATGGCAAACTTAAAAAACAGGTTTCTTAAAAAAAATTTAACCTGTCATCACTGGCTTGGTTGGACGGGTGGTTTAGCATTGCTCTTGTTTGCACTTTCGGGCATGATGCACCCGCTCATGACCTGGACGGCACCTCAACCCGCTTCATTGTTTCCGCCTCAGGTTGTGTTGGATGCAGAGCTCGTTGCTCAAATTCCACATGCTCTTAAACGTGCAGAGATCACTCAAGCGGTGATGATTAAAGTGGTTCCTGCTGAGTCTGGGGTTTTGTTACAGGTGACAGAACATCCTGATCAGCCTCGGCGTTATTTTGATCTTAAGAGTGGTTTAGAACTTCAAAATTATGAAGAACAGTACGCCATTTGGTTGGCTCGTTATTACACTGGGTTAGATTCTGCGCCGGTTCGCGAAGTTGTCTTTCAACATGAGTTCTCTGAGTCTTATCCTTGGGTCAATCGCTTACTTCCTGTTTACAAAATCACCTTTGATACAGACGATCATCGGACAGCTTGGGTTTACACTGAACTGAGTGCACTGGGTAGCCTTACCAATCACTGGAAAACAACAATTCAGAGTGTTTTTCAGTGGATGCACACGTGGAGTTGGTTCGATGAAGTAGAGCATGCTCGCGTGTTGCTCATGATGTGTGTGTTGCTTTGTTTGCTTGGCATGGTACTCACAGGCATGGCTATGCTTTTTTTGATGAACAACCGAAAGATGGAGGCAAAGCGTAAGGTTCACCGTCTGTTGGCCTATGCGATTTGGCTTCCTCTTCTGATGTTTTTATCCAGTGGTATGTATCATTTGATGCAGTCTACTTATGGCGATCATCATCGGGGTATGACGCTTAATCAGCCAATCGTTCTCTCTACCGATCGTTTGGGCGGAGAAATGAAAGGGTTGAAACACATACAAAATGTTCAATTCAACGGTTTGAGTCTTGTTGAAGGGCCAAGTGGCGATTTATTGTATCGCTTCAGCGTTTCACCAGGAAAACATGAGCAACCCATCAGCATGCAAACACGTGTTGATGGCATGTCGATTGAACAGCCCGCACAGTATTTTAATGCGGCAACGGGTAAGCAGTCTGAGGTGACTGATCGCGACATGGCAATTTATTACGCCAGTAAGCAGCTTGGCTTAGCGCAATCAAAGGTTGTGAATGCTCAGCGGGTGACTCAGTTTGGCTCTTATTATGATTTTCGTAATAAGCGGCTTCCAGTTTGGCAAGTCGATTACGATACTGAGCGAGGTGACATACTTTTTATTGACCCAGCCAGTGGCATGTTGGTCGATCGAGTGGTTTATACAGAACGGTTAGAGAGCGATTTTTTTTCCTTTTTCCATAAATGGAATTTTCTGACTCCTTGGATTGGGCGTATTTCTCGCGATCTATTGATGGTATTTATTTTA
>DIYC01000080.1:0-7894 GCA_002428895.1 Burkholderiales bacterium UBA6064
AAGAAGGAGACATCAAAAACAATAATAGACATCAAGAATCTATTAAATATTTTATACGACGAATCACCGGATTTTGAAATTTCCGACGACAACAATCATCTCATTCAATTCAATAATGGCTTAGCGCAGGCCAAAGAAGAAAACCTGAGTGAATTATCGTTGTCAGCAATCAGGGTAGCAGGTCTTTTTCAGGCAGTGGCTTGGATTGCATCGATTGCGAATGGATTTACCAAACAACAAATTCATTTAATCGACACCCTACAAGAAAATTATGACGGCAAAAATATGTATTTTGGAAAAGGACGAGGCCGCCAAGAAGCAGAAAACAACGAATCAGCGTATCAAACGCTGTATAAAGGTGTGATTATTAACGACCGCGCACCACTGAAGAACAACCATTTTTTAACGAGCCCAGCCACAAGAGCTCAAACTCAAAGAGTACCGACTCACACTGTGCCTTAAAAACCCAAAGCCTCAGAAGAGAACATTCCAGCTTGGTTAACAGAACCCACAGCCCAAAAGATGCCCTTTGTTAACTCTGTGTCTGGCCTAGGCATGCTTTCTACATTAAGTGATGCTCTCGGTTTAATTCCTTATTCTTCAACAGAAGAAAAACAGAATTTTTTTGTCTTAGTAGCTGCCTCCCAGCTCTATTTTGTTGGTGGCCACACTTTTCATGAATTTCTGACTGGGGTAGAAATCGGCCAAACGATACTGTCTGAAGCACTTGAAAAAAAATTGGTACCGGAATCAATCATTAATTTTGAAAACTGTATGAAACAGGTGCCTGACCTAATTTATGAAAGCGCTGCGCGTTCCATGTTGCCATGAATTTTTAATTTCAAAAGTGCAGGCCATGCTTAAATTGAGATGGCCCAATTGGTTTACACAACTTAAACCCGAGCCAAGTGTTTTACAAGAACAACTAATTAATCACTAAGTTATCTCGATGAATTAGTTCAGGTTCATCTTGATAGCCTAAAATTGACTCAATTTCAGCACTGGTCACACCTGCTATTTTTGCGATCTCTAAACTGGAATAGTTAACTAAACCACGCGCCACTTCTTGCCCATTGGGAGCCACGCAAGCCACCACGTCACCGCGATAAAAAGTACCTACACAAGACATGACGCCCACCGCCAATAAACTTGATTTTTTACTCACCAAAGCTTGCACCGCACCTTCGTCAATCTGCAACGAACCTTTGAGTTTCAAATGATCTGCCAACCATTGTTTACGCGCAGCTAAACGTGTCATGGACGATTTAAGCACAGTACCCACACGCTCACCTTGAACCAATCGTTCAAGCACAAGATTTTCATGACCGCTGGCGATGTAAGTATCTGCACCACTTCGAGCGGCGCGTTGTGCTGCTAAAACTTTAGTGAGCATACCACCCGTACCCACCGAACTGCCTGCGCCACCGGCCATTTTTACCAAATCAGGATTATCGGCAAATACTTCAGACAGTAATTCAGCATCGGCAAACTTTCGAGGGTCTTTATTAAACAATCCAACTTGATCGGTCAAAATAAACAAAGAATCGGCTTCAATCAGATTGGTGACCAAAGCAGCTAACGTATCATTGTCCCCAAATCGAATTTCATCAGTAACCACCGTGTCATTCTCATTAATAATAGGCACCACTCCATACGCCAATAAGCACTGTAAAGTAGAACGCGCATTTAAATAACGCTCTCGATTGGCCAAATCCGCGTGCGTTAATAAGACTTGTGCCGTTTTAATGTGCTGTGCCGAAAAAAATTGCTCATAGGCTTGTACCAAACCCATTTGACCCACCGCAGCAGCAGCCTGAAGCTGATTCAGTTGTTTAGGGCGAGTTTTCCAGTTCAAACGTTTTAAACCCTCTGCAATTGCGCCCGACGAAACCAATACCACCTCGCAACCCAATGCTCTTAACGTTGTGATTTGAACCACCCAGGAAGCAATCGCATCAAAATCGACCCCTTGCCCACCTTTGGTAACCAAGGCACTACCAACTTTAACGACAAGCCGCTTACCGATTAATTGTTCTCGAAAATTTGCCGTCATGTTTTAGTGGATTGCTCAGGATGTTGATAATCGCCAGCATGATCAAGAAAACGAACATCTTCCTCAACAAAGTGTTCCTCTTTAGTAAGCTGACGAACAAAACTATACACTTGTTTCATCAACTGATCTGTACCCTGACGCGTTAAACCAGACACCAATGAGACCTCACCTTGCCAACCTGTTGCTTCTTGATAACCACGAACAAAATCGGCGGCACGTTGCTCAATTTCCTGCGGTGATACCATATCAATTTTATTTAAAACCAACCACCTTGGTTTACTGTAAAGGGTTTGATCGTAAGCTTTCAGTTCGTTCACCAAGGCAATCGCATCTGCAAGCGGATTGGTGCTGGCGGCAAACGGCGCCATGTCGACCAAATGTAAAAGAACCCGAGTGCGTGACAAATGCTTTAAAAAACGATGGCCCAAGCCTGCCCCTTCTGAAGCACCCTCAATTAAACCAGGCACATCGGCCAAAACAAAACTTTGAGAGGGGCCAATGCGCACCACACCTAAATTGGGATGCAACGTAGTGAAAGGGTAATCTGCAATCTTAGGCCGCGCGTTAGATACCGCAGCGATCAGAGTCGATTTGCCGGCATTGGGCATGCCCAACAAACCCACATCAGCTAAAAGTTTTAATTCTAATTTTAATCGTGCTTGCTGGCCTTGTTTACCCGAAGTAAACTGCTTGGGTGCACGGTTGACGCTACTTTTAAAATGTAAATTACCAAGACCGCCCTCGCCGCCTTGCGCTAAAACAACGCGCTGGCCATGCTCAGTAAGATCAGCAACAACTAACCCAGTATCTTCATTTATTACGGTTGTGCCAACGGGCATTCTTAACTCAATATCATCACCACTAGAGCCATAACAATCACAACCACGACCATTTGCACCATTTTTTGCTTTGTATTGACGACAATAACGATAATCGATCAAAGTATTGATATTATGATCCGCTACAGCGTAAATACTGCCCCCGCGTCCACCGTCGCCACCATCTGGACCACCTTTGGGCACAAATTTTTCTCGCCGAAAACTCGCCGAACCATTACCGCCTTTACCAGCAATCACTTCAATGGTCGCTTCATCAATAAATTTCATTTCAAATATTCCAACAGTTCATACAAAAAAGCCCTGCAACTTTGCAGGGCCATTTGATTAGAGACAAGCGATACTAGTGATCTAAGACTACACTCACCATTCTTCGGCCTAAATTGCCTTTAATCGTAAACTTGACTCGACCGTTGATTAAAGCAAACAAAGTGTGATCTTTACCGATACCCACATTATCACCTGGATGAAATTGAGTACCGCGTTGACGAACAATAATTGAACCTGCATTGATGGCCTCACCACCAAATACTTTGACACCTAATCGCTTACTCTCTGAGTCGCGCCCATTTCGCGTGGAGCCGCCGCCTTTTTTACTTGCCATGAGTAAACTCCTAATAAATCAGAGGGATTAACCTTCTATAGATTGAATTTGAATTTGGGTGTAATTTTGACGATGACCTTGTCGCTTTTGGTAATGCTTGCGACGGCGCATTTTAAAAATACGCACTTTATCATGACGACCCTGAGCAAGAACCACGGCTTTAACCGATGCACCTTGAATAAGCGGAGAACCCACTTTAATTTGTTCACCATGACCCATGGCTAACACTTCATTCAAAGAGATTTCTTGGCCAATGTCAGCTGGTATCTGTTCTATTTTCAATTTTTCGCCAGCAGTAACTTTATATTGTTTACCGCCGGTTTTTATAACCGCATACATAAGTGACCTCGATTTGTATAATAATAACTTAGATTTATAGTGCTTCAACACTCTAACTTAAAAGTAGTTAGCCCGCTATTATGGTGTCTTTTCATGCCCTTGTCAACTTTAAACGCGACCAAGCCAATTAAAAGCTCTTGAATTAAAACGTAAAAAATAGAATCTTTGCGTTTTCAGGCCAATTAAAACTATACACTCTCAATTCAGTTGACAAAAAACAAAACTTAACAATTCAAAGAGCTCGCTGATAATTGTCGCGCCGATTGCAAAAAATAGAGCGAACTCAATTACAATGGCGTTTGGTAATGACTCTCTTAACTGTTCATGAACAGCCCAACGCCAAACACACAAGCTCATTTAGTTGCAATTCACACTGAAATGGAGTTCTTAAATGAGCGGATTCGCTTCAACTTACATTCTGAAGTTGGATTAATCAATACGATTAGTGATTATATTATTGGTGCCGGCGGAAAGCGATTAAGACCTGCGTTACTCATTTTACTCAGCAAAGCACTTCATGCCGATTCGTCACAGTTAAAAAACGCTATCGAGCTGGCTACCGTCATTGAATTGATTCATACCGCCACATTACTGCACGATGATGTTGTTGACAATTCGACCCTGCGACGCAATCGGTTAACAGCCAATGCGGCTTACGGCAACTCAGCTGCGGTTTTAGTTGGAGATTTTTTGTATTCCAGGGCTTTTCAAATGATGACCCAAACCGGCTTAATGCCGGTCATGGATTTAATGGCCGACACCACCAACACAATTGCCGAAGGAGAAGTACTGCAATTGTTAAACTGCAAAAATCCGAACACTACTGAAGCGCAGTACATGAAGGTGATTCAATTTAAAACCGCCAAATTATTCGAGGCGGCTTGTCAGCTAGCGGGTATTGTCTGCCAAGTACCCAACCATCAACTCAGCATTCTTGGGCAGTTTGGCGCAAATCTGGGTACTGCCTTTCAGTTAATTGATGACGTTCTCGATTACGAAGGCAACCCCAATCACTTAGGCAAAGAAATTGGCGATGATTTAAGAGAAGGAAAACCCACTTTACCTCTCATTTTTGCTCGAGAAAAAGGATCAACGTACACCCAGGAACTGATCGAAGCAGCAGTTAAAAATGGCGGCTCCAATGAAATTGATGCTATTCTTAAAGGCATACAAGCCTGCGGCGCGCTTGACTACACACGACAACATGCTCAAAACTTGGCCGACCAAGCCCTGAAAAATATCTCTTTCTTAGACAATACTCGGTATAAAGTGGCCCTACAAAATCTTTGTGCAATCGCAGTACACCGAACACAATAATTTTACTTTTCGCGCTAAATGTAGTTAATATGATTCTTTTGCGTGCACATTAAAAAAATTGAACGATCTACCCCTTTGGGCACAAATACTTTTATTGGTGGCTTTACTGCTATTTTCTGGTTTTTTTTCGATTGTTGAGACCAGCATGATGGCTTTAAACAAGTATCGGCTTCAGGCACTGGCTGAACACGGCCACCGCAGCGCAATTTTAACGCGCCGACTACTACAACGAACCGACAAACTTTTATCAACCCTGCTGTTAAGTAATAATATTTTAAACACTGCCGCAACAGCAGTTGTCACGTCTTTAGCCATTTCTGCATTTGGAAACAATGAGATTGTACTAACCATTGCAACAGCTTGTGTCGCTCTAGCAATTATTGTTTTTGCTGAAATTGGCCCTAAAGTAATTGGTGCGGCCTACCCTGAAAAAGTCGCATTACCCGCCAGTTACCCAATTGCTTTTTTTGTCCAAACATTGTCCCCTTTTGTGTGGCTTATTAATTCGATGGTTGAGGCTGCCTTAAAAAAATTTGGTTTAAGCTCTAAAGGCTCGGCCGACCAATCGCTGAATCTTGCAGAACTCAGAACCCTTGTGCTTGAAAGTGGTCATTTTTTACCCACGAAATCGCGCAGCATTTTAATGAATTTATTTGAACTTGAATCGCTAACGGTGGAAGACGTCATGACACCCCGAATGCGCATGGAGCATCTGGACATTCAACGCAGTGACGAAGAACTTGCACAACAAATTATCACCGCTCATCACAATAAGCTACCCGTGATTGATAAAGATTGGCAACAAGTAATTGGCTTGCTCCACGTGCGCAGAGCACTCAACCTATTTTATAGCAACGAATTTGATAAAAGTTCTTTAGAAAAATTATTACAGCCTGCTTACTTTATTCCTGCCAGTACACCTGTCAACCAACAATTACAACTGTTTCAAGAAAATAAAGAACGCATGGGTTTAGTTGTTGATGAGTATGGCGAGGTTCTGGGCATGATCACCCCAGAAGACATTCTTGAAGAACTAATTGGCGAATTTACTTCACATGCACCCAACGCAGTATTTAAGAATTTTTTAGATGGACAAGATGATCAATCTATTACAGTCGACGGCTCAATTGACATCAGAGACTTAAATAGAACCTACCAAATTAGTTTACCTCTGAATGGCCCAAGAACCCTGAATGGACTCATTCTAGAACAACTTCAAGACATACCAGAAATGGGATTAAGCGTCAAAATTGACGATATTGTCATTGAAATTTTACAGGTCGCTGACAAACAAGTTCGAACAGCCAAGCTGTTTAAAATTAAAAGAAAATCTTAAGCGTCTGCGCTTATACTTAAAGAATCATCCTGTATCTTTTTCATGAAAGGCTCAATTTGTGTTCAATCTATTTAATCAACTCGAACCCACAGCCTGGCTTATCCTGAGTTTAATATTGGGGATCAGTGTTGGGTCTTTTTTGAATGTAGTGATTTATCGTATTCCCATCATGATGGAAAACCAATGGGCCGAAGAACTGAATCTTGCTCAAAATCAAACCCCTCAAGTTCAAGAACCCTTTAATTTACTCAGACCCAGATCCCATTGCAGGGCATGCCAAAAAAAATTAGCACTACTCGATTTAATTCCACTTGTTTCTTTCGCCCTGAATCGTGGCCGATGTGGTTATTGTCAAACTCAAATGAGTTGGCAATACCCTCTAATTGAAGCACTCACCGGAATTGTTTTTGTTACCCTAGCAACGCTATTTCCTCCCAGTATGCTCACTCTAGCCTGGATGGGTTTTTGCGCTACCCTCATTGCTTTGGCAGTGATTGATTTCAACACTTTTTTGTTGCCCGATCAACTCACTCTACCCTTGTTATGGGCAGGCTTGCTATTTCATTTATTGTTTGGCGAATTGCCACTTGAACAAGCTGTTCTTGGTGCAGCATCAGGATATTTAATATTGTGGTTTGTCTTTCAACTGTTTAAATTACTGACTCAAAAAGAAGGAATGGGTTATGGCGACTTTAAACTTTTAGCGGCAATTGGCGCATGGCTTGGGATTAATAACGTGTTAAGTGTACTGTTTATCGCAGCCTTTATTGGCCTTGCTTTTGGACTGACGCACCAATACTTAAAAAAAGCAACAGTTCACGCGCCATTCCCTTTTGGCCCAAGCCTTGTTATTGCCGCATTCGTTCATGTCTTCGGTTTTAATAGTTTCTCGCTCCTGTTAACCCCATGAACACAGTACACAACAACACACGTGGCAAGCTACAGGTTGGCCTGACTGGTGGAGTGGGCAGCGGAAAAACCGCAGTGTCTAACCGATTCAATCAATTGGGTATTACTGTCATCGACACCGATGTCATTAGCCGACAACTGACCGAGCCCAACGGTTTAGCAATTGACCCCATTCGAGTATATTTTGGCCCGCAAGCGATTAACCAAGATAATGCTCTCAATCGGCACTACATGCGCCAACTTATACTTAACAATACCTCACATCGCAAAATTCTTGAAAGTATTCTTCACCCATTAATTCGCACACACGTACAAGAACAATTAAAGCAAGTACTTAGCCCTTATGTTCTCATCGTAATCCCCTTACTTGCAGAAAACCCAGAATGGTTAAAACAATTGGATGAAATTGTTGTAATCGACTGCGATGAAGCACTGCAAATTCAACGAGTCATGCTAAGAAATCAGTGGCCCAAGCAACAAATTCAACAAATGATTGCTGA
>DIYC01000080.1:8093-12774 GCA_002428895.1 Burkholderiales bacterium UBA6064
GCAAGCAAGCCGACAAGCTCGACTTCAAATAGCCACTGAAGTTTTAACAAATAATGCGGATTTAGATAATTTGTATAGCCAAATAGACGTTTTGCACCAAAAATTCCTTCAAAATGCCTCAAAATTAAGGAAATAATTTGCAACTCTAACAGCGCTCGTTCACAATCGAATTGGCTTTACTTTGAATAGACTCCTGTGACTTCAGTAGAAACAAACCCAATATCAAGCGCCTCCGTGGAATGGACAACTTACGAATTCCCTCTAAACGAGAGAATTCGAACGTTGCTTCGCCTAGAAGGCTTATTCAAAAAATTTGAATTTTTCTTTTCTCAAGACCATGAACTTGACCATCATGCTGCACTACTTACTTTATTCGAGATTATCGAGGTAGGTTCACGCGCTGATTTAAAAAGCGACTTAATTCAAGAGCTTGATCGCCAAAAACAAACCCTTTCGCAATACCATGACCACCCAGGTGTAGACGAAGAGGTTCTTAACAAAACCTTAGCAGAAATTGATCGCGTGTCATCAAGCTTAACGGTATTTAGCGGCCGTTTAGGTCATCATCTACGCGACAACGAGTTTTTAATGATTATTCGCAGTCGTTGCTCAATACCCGGTGGCGTGTGCGAATTTGACTTACCCAGCTATCACCGCTGGCAAAGTAAAAGTGCTGCACAACGCCGAATCGACATGGATGAATGGTTTTCTCCCATGCAATCGTTGGCACAGGGCATTTTGTTGGTGTTATCTATTTTACGCGACAGTGGCGAGCATACGAATGCTACAGCCCATGAAGGTAACTTTACACAACAACTCAGTGGTAAAGCATTTCATTTACTTCGAGTTAAACTACCCAAAGATCTCGATGTAGTGCCTGAATTTAGCGCCAACAAACACATGCTTTGGGTACGTTTTAATATGCCAGACAAAAATGGCGTCTGCAAAAACAACCCTTATCTCCAAGACATTCCCTTTCAACTCAAGTTATGTCATTTATAGCAACTGCGCTTGCTTAATACAAAGGCATTCACAATTCAAACAATTGATGAATGCCCTCGCATCATCGCGATACCATGAGCACCATAACCTTGAGCATGCACTAAGTCATCAAAGCTTAACCCACCAACGGCAAAAACCGGCAATTGCGTTTTACCGTGAAGCATTTCATAAAAACCCGTCCACCCAAGCCCTTCTTGATCTGGGTGGCTAGGTGTAGCCTTAACGGCACCCAGTAACGCATACGTGAGTTGTTTGGCATGTGCAACGGCTAAGTGCTCGGGACGGTGAACCGAGGCACCTATCACTTTAAAACGAGACAATTGCGAGGGTGTGTTCATCAAATGGTCTTGTGTTAAGTGTAATGTGGTGTTCACTTGCAGTGGAAAGCCCGCTTGCAGCAGCAGCAATGCTGTCACTGAATTCACAACCAGAGGTACGTCATGATTTGTGCACCAATTCCATGTGGCTTGGTAAGTCGCAACTAATTGTTGTGCCGATAAATTTTTTTCACGAAAATAAATTCGTAATCCACGCCATTGCGCTTTCTCTTTATCGGTCTCAAATAAATTTAAAGCGTGCGTAATTGACATTGCCTCAAAATGCGTGATGCGCATCAATTGGGGTTGATTGAATAGGGGTAGTATTGGTAAAGTTGCGGGCAAAATAGGTGTTAATATAGAATCTGACAAGCTACTCCACGTAAACCGTTGTTGCTCTAAGGCACGCGGGTTACCCGAAAACTTCCAAACCCGATACAAGTGCAAACGTACTTTGGCATGTTCATAATCATGATCAATAACAAACCAAGGACCACCCTCTAAAATATCAAGATCAAGTTCTTCTTTAAGTTCACGCACCAAGGCTTGCCAAATAGATTCGTTGGCTTCAACCTTGCCCCCTGGGAACTCCCAATAATTTGCATATGGCTTACCCTGTGGCCTTTGAGCCCACAAAACTTGACCTTTAGAGTTAAATACGACAGCAACCGCGACATGGATTCGACAACTCATATTGAGGTCTGTGACATCCAAAATTTGGTAAACTGCAAGGCAAGTCGCCCACTGCGGTGACCACGCTCAATCACCCAACGTAACGACATTTTTTTAGCTTGCTCGCTCAAGGTTAAGCCGTAATAATCGAACCAAGATTGAACCACCGCCAAATAATCTTGCTGAGAAAACGGATGAAATGAAACCCAAATGCCAAAACGATCTGACAATGAAATTTTTTCTTCTGAGGCCTCGGAAGGATCAATTTCACCGGAGTCTCGAATCTGATGGCTCAAATTTTCACTCATGAATTGAGGCAATAAGTGCCGACGATTTGACGTAGCATACACCAGCACATGACTAGAAAAGCCAGACACCGAACCTTCTAAAACACTTTTTAGACATTTATACTCGGACTCATTGTCATTAAAAGAAAGATCATCACAAAAAAGAATATATTTTTCTGACCGACCTTGCAATAATTCAACGACATCTTGCAGGTAAATTAAACAAGGTTTAGATAACTCGATGAGCCTTAAGCCTTGCTGATGATAGCGATTTAATAATGCTCGAACCAGCGAGGACTTCCCCGTTCCGCGAGCACCTGTTAATAACACATGATTGGCAGGAGAACCTTTTAAAAACTGCTCGGTATTTTGTACCACTTTATTCATTTGCACCGAAATATTTTTTAAATGGTTTAATTCTGTCTGCGTTGTTGTTAAGACTGGGATAAGTCGAGGTTTTGCATGCGCACGGTGTTGAAGCCTAAAAGAATTGGCAGCAGACCAATCGGTGGGCGGAACAACGCCATGTTGGTCTAAGGAATCAGCGATTCGTTCAAGTTGCTTGAGTATTAAACAAAGGGCATCGTTAGTTTTCAAGATTAAGATCGATAGTCTGCATTAATTGATACATATTCATGGGATAAATCGGTGGTCCAAACCACAGTAGATGCGTGCCCACGATTTAACTCAACCGTGACTGTAAATTCTGAATGGCTCATGACCTGTTTGGCAGCCTCTTCTTTGTAATTGACACTTCGACAACCCGCTTGAGCCACACACACATCGTTAAGATACACATTAATTAAATTTACCTGCAAATCATCAATATCTGAGTAGCCAATCGCTGCTAATATTCTGCCCAAATTAGGGTCTGAAGCAAAAAAAGCAGTTTTTACTAAAGGAGAATGCGCAATCGAGTAAGCCACTTTAAGGGCTTCTTGTTCAGATTGAGCTTGTTTAACTTGAATAGTAATAAACTTAGTAGCCCCTTCTCCATCACGAATAATGGCTTGTGCCAACGTGACCGAAACTTCTTTTAAGGCTTCAAAGATGATTTTAGCCTCGGGCTCATTGCCTGTTTGAATTTGTACCGCTTGGTTATGATGCGTTGAGATTAACACAAAGCTATCATTCGTTGACGTATCGCCATCGATCGTAATCCGATTAAATGAGCAATCTGCTAACTGCTTAACCCATCGATTTAAAACGTCTTGATGAATCGATGCGTCCAGCGCAACATAGCCTAGCATGGTAGCCATGTTGGGGCAAATCATCCCTGCACCTTTCGAAATACCGGTCATTGTAATTGTTTCTGCACCCACTTGAATAACTCGACTACACGCCTTGGGCAAAGTGTCGGTGGTCATAATTGCAGTCGCGGCATCGAACCAGGTTGCTTGTCCCAAACCATGAATAGCTTGCGAAACTCCTTCAAGAATACGCGTCATGGGCAAGGGTTCCATAATCACGCCAGTTGAAAACACAAGAACTTGATTGGTTTGAATACCCAATTGATTTGCAACGAAAGATGCTGTTTTTAAGGCATCCTGGTAACCTGGATCGCCTGTACCTGCATTGGCATTTCCGGTATTAATCACTAAGGCACGAATACCTGCAGATTGCTGCAAATGAGTTTGACTTAATAATACTGGCGCAGCACAAAACCGGTTTTTGGTAAAAACACCTGCGACAGAAGCACCTTCTGCTAGCTTCATTACTAAAATATCTTTTCGCCCAGGCCGTTTTATCCCTGCCATGGCAAAACCAAGCTGAACACCCGCAACAGGATGTAAATCAAGCGGATTAGGCGAAGACAAATGAACTGGCATAAAACAATCTCGTGAAGTATTTGAAAAGAATTAAACTAATTGACCGTGACAGTGCTTAAACTTTTTATTTGACCCACAGGGACAAGGGTCATTTCTACCGACTTTTGTCGGACTGTTTTGACTTGACGCAGAAACGTCAAATTGATGTGCTTGCAAAGAGCGAAGATCTTGTTCATCACTCGTAGATACAACAGAGTCTTCATGCTTATATTGCATGTTTTCAATCTTTGACGCACGTTCTTCCATTTGAACTTCAGCGACTCGAACTTCTTCGGGGCTTTGCACACGAACCTTTAACAGTACTTTAGTCACTTCATCTCGAACTGCCGTGAGCAACGCACCAAACAACTCGAACGCTTCTCGCTTGTACTCTTGTTTTGGATTTTTTTGCGCATAGCCACGCAAATGAATACCTTGCCGAAGGTGATCTAAAGCAGATAAGTGCTCGCGCCAATGCGTATCGATCGTTTGAAGCAATAAAGCTTTTTGAAAGCGATTGAATCCTTCATCGCCCACTAAATCCAATTTTTCTTGTTGAGTATTGTCTGATATTTCAAGCAACCGAGACAATAGA
>DIYC01000055.1:0-3663 GCA_002428895.1 Burkholderiales bacterium UBA6064
AATTAAAAACCATCCGTTTGATTGCTTTGTTAGGCATTTTTAAGCCACTCTTTTTTCTTTTTATTAATTGTTTTAAGGGGTTTTCTCATTAGATAGCTAATGACAATACCGCTGCAACCCATAGAAAAAAGTGAGTTTAAGCACCTGGCTCCTTCAGATGTTAATTGCCCATTTGATTTGAAATTTTTGGGGTGATATGGCTGAAAAGATTCAATTTTTTCCATTCCAATAGCATTTATTTCACCTTCAATTACTTTGTTTTCAACTTTTCTTTCTCTGAGCAATTTAACAATCTTTTTATCAAGCCGCTTCAATTCAATTAAATATGTTCTTTCCGCTTGAGCAAATAGAATAGGATTCATATTTATTTCAAATACGTACCCGCCCATGAATCGCTCATAAATTAAGTCTTTATAATTTTTTAAACGCGTTAAAACTCCATACTGGTATTTTTCTCCGGAAAATTTCACAAAGCTTTTTGAATATGAGTCCAGATTTAGATCAAAAACCAATTCTTGAATTGAATGAGCAATATCATTTCGATAGTCAATTATTGCCTCTATGTCTGATTTTTCACTTTCAGTCAAAATTTTTTCTGAAACCAGAATTTTCCAAAGTTTTTGGTATAACTTTTTTGTTCCCTCTGGCAAGCGATCATTATTCCTAAATCTATCCGTTACCCTAATTGTTCTAAGAGCTATTAATTTTATTTCTTCAACATAAAAAAGAATCATTACCATCTCAAAAGCGCGATACTTTAGAATGTTTTGCTCCAAAGCCCTAAGGTTTTCCCCTCTTGGGTTGTAATTAAACATGATTACCCATTGCCTAACATTTTAATACTGCCCATGCTCGTTTTTTTAATTTTTTCTGTTCACGTATCTTACCGTAAGATACCGACTCCCAACTTGAATCGGCATAAACAACGACACATTTCAAGACAAATCTAAAAAAGAGTTTTTATACTCAGCAAATCGAGTTGTAACTCGCTCAACTAAATGCCTAACCTCTTGACTCACTGAAACACTTGTTTGTTGTTGCGTCAACGTACGAATTAACTGCGCTAAGGTGTTTAAATTGGGCTCAATCGACCCTAAAAATAACACTTGATTGTTTGCATCGACCAACAAGATCGTCGGAAAATTATCAATTTCAAATTCATCGGCCCATTCCGAGCTGGTTTCAACATCTAACCAGCACACTCTATTATTCGTTTGTTTTGAAAATTCTTGAATGTCTATTTTAAATTGACGACACACAGCACACCATTGTGCACACAAGATGACAACAAACAATTGATTTTTGTTTTTAGACACTGGCCACCCTCAACACTAAGTCATTGACTTAAACTGACTCAAGCTTATCGCTTCGATTGAATAAATCGTTGCGGAAGCAAGTTATCGTAAAACTTAATTCGCCCATCTCGCGGGCGAACCCCTAACAATCTCGTAATTTGCCAAGCTGCCATTGCTGCCCATGTAAAACCACGACTTCCAAACCCTGTAGTTAAATAAATGTTTGACTGGCTATCAACAGGACCAATCACAGGTAAACGATCAGCCCAAACCGAACGCACTCCACAACGCTGATCTACGATTGAACCGATAGAAAAACCAGGGCAAGTTTTAGTGAACTGTTCAATATTTTTTTGATTCGCTTCATCCGATGATGTTAAATCAGCCACAGGCCTTTCATACGTTGCACCCAGCAAAAGCCAATCTTCTTGAGTATCAATGGCATAACTTTGACCTGATAAAACACAGGGCAAATTGTCCTTTTTTTGAACCAACGTCACTTGACCCTTCACTTGATGGGCCACAAACTGAGAGTTGTTAACAAACTCTAAAGATCGTTGTGCACACGCCACCACCACCGCATCAAAGCCAGAAGGCAACACCGTTAAATTATGATTGTAATGCGTTTGAAGTAAATTGCCACAAGCCTTTAAATTAGCCTTAACCCATGCAACCGGTTTAACCCACCCACCCGAAGCAAACCATAAACCTGCAGGCGATTGCTTAAATGCTTGGCGTTCATCCAACCAAGAAACCCAAGAGTCATTCGTTTGAATACGCTGAACCCAATCAGCAACAAAGATTTTATTTTCTGGCGAAACCCATTGCAAATGCCCTGGTTGTGCCCAATCTTTACCTTCAGTGATTAAACCCATTTCGCTTAAGTTCATTAACTGCGACACCGTGTGCGAACATCCTAAACGAGTTAACTGCGATAAAAAATCATCGTTGCGCGTAAAGTGTGGATGAAATGCACCCACCCAATTACCCGAAGAGCCTTGTCCTGGGCCAGGGTTAGCCTCAAATAAACTAACTTGTATACCTTGTTGGCACAACGCAAAGGCCACACTGCTTCCAGCGATACCGCCACCAATCACTGCAACATGCTTGGGCGAGGACAATGAATTAGCTAGCTTAGCTGCACTGGTGTTGCGACAAATAAACTCATGGTGCGGCGAAAACACTTCAAATCCCGAACGTTGAATAAAATGCCTCTGCTCTGAAGAAAGTTCTCTAACATACAATAAGCTATTTAATCGACAAAAACGATCAACAAGATCTTGCCCTATTTCATCCAATAAACCCGCTTGCTGATTCACCCAAAGCCAATCTGCAGTTAGTTCGAAATTCTTAATTCCTTGCTTTAATTCACCAAAATAAAAATGAATTTGTAGTTTCAATTTCGGGATATTTAAATACTGCAAACCCTGCGCATTCAGAGGCCACACACGCAGTAAAGGTTTTAAATCAACGGCCAACTCAGAGCCTTGCCGTTCAATGTACTTTAACACTGTTGTTTTAGACAACGATTGACTCGACACAATCACCGCATTTAAACCCTGGCAAAACTGACGTAAATCGGGATGTAATAACTCTCTGTTTTGTCCTCGAATCCAAAACCGAACCAGATTAATACACAATTCAAAAGAATAATCTTCCAAAATAACGACGTTTAATTGCTCGGTACAAAGATATTGATTGATCTTTATCCATCGCCCCATCATCCCCTGAATTTCATCCGATAAAGTTAAAGAGCACAATTTAGGTTGATCCTTTTAATTTTGTTTTACACCGTAATTAATGCTATCGTTCATGCGATTACATGAATTACCTGTTGAAGAATACTTGCAGCCACATGACAATTTACTCAAGGTTTGTTTATGAAATATTCTAAAATCATCTTAATCGCACTGTTCGCTGCAATCTTATTCATTTTTTTTACCAGTGGTCTACACCAAGAACTCACTCTCGAAGCATTTAAAGCAAAGCAAGCCGATTTTATTCAATTGTTTAATCAGCACCCAGTATTTGTTGCCTGTTTCTATTTTGTTTTATACCTAACGATTGCTGCACTGTCTTTACCGGGTGCTGCGCTCCTCACCATTGTCGGCGGGGCTCTTTTTGGTTTTTGGTTAGGTTTACTGTTAGCAAGTTTTGCGTCAACCATTGGCGCAACGTTGGCCTTTTTAATGAGTCGATTTTTACTGAGAGAATGGGTTCAAAATAAATTTGGTACTCGCCTCAAGTCAATTAACCAAGGCATGAAACAAGAGGGAGCATTTTACCTATTTGCACTCAGGCTTGTTCCAATTTTTCCGTTTTTTATCGTGAATGTCATCATGGGATTAATGCCTATTCGTACACTCAC
>DIYC01000055.1:3832-5010 GCA_002428895.1 Burkholderiales bacterium UBA6064
TATGCCTATTCGTACACTCACTTTTTATCTAGTCAGCCAAGCCGGTATGTTAGCAGGTACGGCCGTCTACATCAATTTTGGAAAACAAATAGGGCAAATCAACAGCTTAAGCGGCTTAATCTCTTTTGAAATTTTAGCAAGCTTTGCATTATTGGGGCTATTTCCCTTAATCGCCAAAAAGATTTTAAATGCCTGGTATCTCAAACAACTCAACCAACCCTTTACCAAACCCAAACAATTTGATCGAAATCTGATTGTGATAGGTGCAGGCTCTGCCGGTTTAGTCACCAGCTACATCGCCGCCGCCGTTAAAGCCAAAGTCACTTTAGTTGAACGACACAAAATGGGAGGTGATTGCCTAAACACAGGTTGTGTGCCCTCTAAAGCATTCATTCGTTCCGCGAAATTCATTTATTCGTTGCGCCATGCCCAGGCATTCGGCATAAACACAGCACACTGTTCCTATGATTTTTCTCAAATCATGGATCGTGTTCAACGCGTCATTCAAACCATAGAACCTCATGATTCAACCGAACGTTACACCAACCTTGGCGTAGAATGCAAAAAGGGACATGCTCGAATTATTTCACCTTGGGAAGTTGAAATAATTCAACCTGACGGCCAAAAAGAAACTTTAACTACCAAAAATATCGTAATTGCCACAGGTGCTAAGCCTTTTATACCCGATATTCCAGGCTTGAACGATGTAGGCTATTACACTTCCGATACCATTTGGCAGCTTCGTGAACAACCTAAACGGCTTTTAGTAATGGGTGGTGGGCCAATTGGCTGCGAATTATCTCAATCCTTTCAACGTTTAGGTTGTCAAGTCATCTTAGTTCAAGGGGCTGACCGACTTATGCCGCGTGAAGATCCTGAAGTGTCTGATTTTATTGCCCATCGCTTTCAACAAGAAGGCATTAAATTGAAACTGAATTCTCGCGTAATCAATTTTTCTATTGAAAATGGTTCTAAAATTGCCCATATCAAATCAACCACTCGACCAGAAATTGAAGCAGTTGAATTCGATGCTTTACTTCTCGCCGTGGGGCGACAAGCCAATTTAACCGGTTTTGGTCTTGAAGAATTAGGTATTGAATGTAATAAAACCATAGTCACCAACGCGTATTTACAAACACGTTTCCCCAATATTTATGCCTGCGGCGACGTTGCAGGCC
>DIYC01000055.1:5203-5777 GCA_002428895.1 Burkholderiales bacterium UBA6064
TGCCTGCGGCGACGTTGCAGGCCCTTATCAATTTACTCATACTGCCGCTCACCAGGCTTGGTATGCCAGCGTCAACAGTTTATTTGGCCGCTTTAAAAAATTTAAAGTCGATTATTCTGTGATTCCTTGGACAACCTTTACCGACCCAGAAGTTGCGCATGTTGGGTTAAATGAGCACATGGCCAAATCGCAAGGGATTGCCCATGAAATCACGCATTATGGCCTAGATGATCTAGATCGAGCTATTGCAGATGAAGCCGCAGAAGGGTGGATTAAAGTACTCACAGTGCCTGGAAAAGACACTATTTTGGGTTGCACGATTGTTGGGCAGCACGCTGGGGATTTACTCGCTGAATTTGTTTTAGCGATGAAACACAAACTCGGACTAAACAAAATTTTAGGCACCATTCATTCTTACCCAACTTGGGCCGAGGCGAACAAATTTGCAGCTGGGCAATGGAAAAAAGCACATGCCCCCCAACGACTCCTGCATTGGGTTGAAAAATTTCATCAATGGCAGCGGGGCAGTTAATTGGCCATCAAAACAGCCTAAGTAGTATACAAATCGAAAAAA
>DIYC01000055.1:5969-7048 GCA_002428895.1 Burkholderiales bacterium UBA6064
AAGTAGTATACAAATCGAAAAAAAACTAGCCAAAAATATCAATAAACTTACTTAATAATTGCTTAGTTTGGACTGGTTTAATCATGTAATCCAAAACTTTTAGTTGCTTTGCAGTCAACACATGATCTCTTCGAGAGTTCGAAGTCATTACGATAAACTTCGCCTTAGGGTCTTGTTGGTATATTTGTAAAATAGCATCCAAACCATTCAGTTTGGGCATATCAATATCCATAATCGTTAAATCAGGCTTAAAAATTTGATGTTTTTCAAGTGCATCCATTCCATCTACGGCTTCTTCGACCAAATAACCTGCTTTTTGTAATGCCTCTACAAAGACCATACGCATGGTTTTAGAATCATCCACAAGCAAAATTTTTCGTTGCCGATTAACGCTTTTTTCAATCTGATTTGAAAAATTAACATTTAATGAAAGAGATCTAGTTAAACTTTCAGTACCCTTTTTAAAATTTAAAATGATTTGGTAAGCATTTGAATTTTTTGAAACATCATAATGAATCACTTTATTTCTTTCAATCAATGGAGGCTCAAACCTTACACTTAAGCCTTTAGCATCCCAATCTGAAATGGTTCTACCCACCAAAATATTAACAAACTCATTTAAAACATCTTCTGCCGTTTCGTTCATCACCGAAACTTCAGGTAAACCCATTTTTTGGCACATTTCAGATGCCAAATAAAGTGCCATTTTATTGTCTGTAAAGCCAAGATTAAATTGACCACTAAACTTGTTCTCAAGATCTTTATAAGGAATGACAGAAACAACGGTATAATTTTTAATAGCCTGATCATCATTGACCATCTCTCGATTAATTACACGAAGATCAGTCATTTTTTCAAGAATTTCTTTAAAGTTTATTCCTAGGCTATAAATATATTGAATAAACAATTCATTTTCCTTATCAAAGTACTTAAATAATTAAATCTAACTAAAGACATTATTAATTTTTTCCAATAAATTAATAGGTTGAACGGGTTTAATCAGATAATGAAGTACTTGTAAAGATTTTGCAGTCATTAATTCATCTTCTCTAGAACTGGAAGTCATCAGGATAAACTTT
>DIYC01000055.1:7222-7692 GCA_002428895.1 Burkholderiales bacterium UBA6064
TGGAAGTCATCAGGATAAACTTTTGATTCAAATAATTTTGGTTAATTTTAGCAATAGCATCTAATCCATTCATTTTTGGCATATTAATATCCATGACAGTTAAGTCAGGTTTAAAAATTGGATACTTCTCTAAAGCATCAACACCATTTTCCGCTTCTTCAACCAGGTAACCATGATTTTCTAAACATAACCTACACGCAATTCGTATTGATTTAGAATCATCGACCAATAAAATTTTTTTATTCTTATTAACTAAACTTTCTGAAAAATATAAATCGATACAAAATTGGTCTTTTATATTATTTTTTGTTTTAACATTAAAATCTAAACGAAAACAGTAATGATTATTTATATTTTTTTGATCTTTAAAATTTAAATCATAAATTAAATCAGGTTCCCCAATTTGAAGTGCTGTATTTTTATTTTTTAATTCTGTTATAAAATCATAAAAAAATTGAGAAAAAAAATTT
>DIYC01000163.1 GCA_002428895.1 Burkholderiales bacterium UBA6064
CACGGCCTCAGAAGCAAAAACTTTAAACGTTACTACTGGATTAACCTCGTTAACCTGACCAAAGCATTACTTAAAGAAAACCAAGCTTTTATTCATTGTCATTATTTCACCGCTCGAATCAGGCAAAAAACCACGACTCAAAGTGTAGAGCGTCAATCGCTTTGGTTAGATGCACTTGGAACCATTGCTGATTTGAGCTGCCATTACGGTCATTATTTATCGAAAGCTCAAAGGTGCAAAAGCTGTGGCGCGAGCTGGGAAATTCATGAAGAAAAAATGACTGACGTTAACATTGCAACGCAAATAATTATCGATGCCTACGAAGATCGATTTGATACTGCCTTTTTGATTTCAGGTGACAGCGATTTGGTCACGCCAATCAAATTCATTAAAAACCGATTCCCAGATAAAAAAATAGTAGTTGCCTTTCCACCAAATAGAACCTCCGTTGCATTAAAAAATACTGCCAACCAATGGCTGGTTATAGGTCAAGACAAACTTCGACAAAATCTTTTACCGAATCAAATCACTACAAAAAATGGTTATGTCCTTGAGCGCCCTCCGAGTTGGTATTAATAATCCTTATTCCTCAAGTTGAGCCAACAGACTATCTGAACGAATTGAGAATTTCCAGTTGCAAGAAATCAATCAATTGAGTTGAAGACTTTGGCAAAAGGTCTAAGTGAAAATTACTTTTGGAAAACTAAAAAAAGAAAGCTGACACGTACACAGAAGTGAAGAGGTGCCAGGCGTGTTAGGTAAATGATCAGACTTTCAGCGCATCAAGTCAATTTGCAAACCCGAAAGAACCAGTATTACCCTTGAAACTTGGGTAATACTTATTCCAAACAGTTAACTCACGACCCTTAAGTTTGATTTTGCTTTCAGCTGGCCATTACCCATCCGAATCAAACTTCCCTCCTTTTCTAATTCGCTGATAATCAATGAAATGTCGTCGTATCGTAAATTTCCAGCTCGATATTTAATTTTTTCTCGTGTGACTCTACCCTGCTGAGTTCTCAACCAATCACGAACCCCTGTGTGTCAACATGAGCCTGCACCATTCGTTTTCGAGATAACATAGATTCAGGGCGGTAGCAGGAGAAATGTATTATGCCAAAAAATGTCACTTTACTACCGACGACCGAGGTCAAACCCAAACCCGAATTCGAGCGTAAAACCCGACGCGTCTTGCCAGTTGAATTCAAACTGTCGATTTTGCATCAAGCCGAGCAGTGCAAGCACGGCGAACTAGGTGCTTTGTTACGAAAGCATAAGTTATATTCAAATCAGCTTGCACAGTGGCGTCTAGAATTTGCTGAACAAGGCGTCAAAGGTCTGTCTAAGTCACAGCCAGGCCCCGCAGCCAAGAAGACTGCCGAACAAAAGCGCATTGAACAGCTTGAAAAACAAGTAGCTAATTTGAAGAAGAAAGTCGAGTTCAAGGATAAATGCATTGATCTCCAAAAAAAAGTCTTGGGGATGATCGAGCAAATCGAACAAGAGAATCAGTCATGACTGGGCTCACAGATCAATCGATTAAAGCAATCCCTGAACGTACTGTCTGTGAGGTTTTGAACTTAAACCGAAACAGCTTTCGTACCGCCAAGCGTCGCGCAGAAGTGTTCGGCCCGCCGGTGCCAGCCAAAACAAGCCGAAAGTCCAGCGCACAGCCCAGCGCGTTGAGTGAGGCGGAGAAGTCAACCGTTAAGGAGTTGTTAAACAGCAGCGAGTATTGCGATCAACCCCCAGCGCAGGTTTATTACGATTTGCTGGAAAAAGGCAGTTATTTGTGCTCAGTGAGCACCATGCACCGAATTTTGCGTCAAAACGAACAAAACGGTGAGCGACGTCGGCAACGTGCACCGCAAAGCCACACTGTCCCAAGGCTACAAGCCAGTGCCGTACACCAAGTCTGGACATGGGATATAACCAAGTTAGGATTGATTCAACCGGGGAAATACTTGTCACTCTATGTTGTGATGGATTTGTACAGCCGCTTCGTGTTGGCTTGGATGCTTTCAACTAAAGAAAACAGCGCCTTGGCTAGCCATTTAATGCAACAAGCTTATGATCGATATGGTATTACACCAGATCAGCTTACAATTCATCAAGACCGTGGTGCGCCGATGACAGCGCATTGCTACATGAACTTACTTGAAGAATTGAGCATTGCCAAAAGTTACTCTCGACCGCGTGTCAGCAACGACAATGCAGTCAGCGAAGCGCAGTTCAAGACAATGAAGTATCAGCCGGACTACCCTCGAAAGTTCGATAGCCAACAAAGCGCCCAAGCATGGTGTGAGGAATACTTTGATTGGTACAACAACAGGCATCATCACAGCACGTTGGCTGGTTTCACCCCTGAACAAGTGTTTACCGGGCGATACAAACAGATTCATGAGGCTCGTCAGGAAACACTCAATGAGTGTTACAGAAAAAATCCGGAACGCTTCAGAGCTGGGCCACCAAAGGCATCAATGCCACCAGCGGTCATGTTCATCAACCCGGTTTGCTCTGATAACGAACAACCCATTAAAGAGGAAGTGCGTTTAGCTAACTGATAGTCGCAGTTGTCCACGCCGGTGGGCGTCGCTTGCGACGAACGCCAAGCTGGTGTGGGCAACTTAGAGAAAATATAAGTTAATTTTTTAAGAACTGGTGCAAAACAGGTTGACACGTTCCGAACATTGGCCAGTGCTGCACGATTTAATTGTGGCAACTCGTCTATCTTGTCAGTTATTTGGTTTTCTTGTAGATCAGGAAAAAGCGCCCTACCCTGTGGTTCCAGATTAGAATCTACGATTTTGACAGTACGTAAGGCTTCTTCCATCGTACTGGATTTATTTGGCTGTTTCCCAAAAACGGGATTGAAGTTTTCCCATTTACTTGCACGAAACTTAGTTGGCATTTTTTTGTTTTCACCAGGTGAAAATCCATTGTTTCCCCTAAAAACGGGAGCATGAGAAATAGTAGAAGTTGAGCCTAACTCAAATGCAATTAAGCTCGTTAAGATAAATGGCGACAAAACCAAAGCCAACGCCCAAAGCATTCTAACTAAACTAGACAGTTCATCAGGACTCATTCTAATCTGCGTGAAATCATGTAAAAGGGCACTTGTTCGGTAATAAATGGCCAGTGAGACATGAGGGGTTACTTCATTTAGCTGTTGTACTTGATGCATCAAGTCATCGCGCATTGATTGAGCCTCACGCAAATCATTCAAACGTAACTGTTTGAATTTAGAGGTACTCTCATAAGCAACTTGTGCGGCTTGAACTTGTTTCTCGGCTTGCTCTAGGGCATTTAATTTGACCTGCTTCATTTGCTCATAGCCGGATTGAACTAAACGCGCATCAGAGGCTAGCGTAAAGCTCATAGCAGCCCAAATGCTAAGTGAAATAAGAAAGGCAAACCAACACCAAGCTACCAATTTTCTAATGATCGATCTACTTTTTCGGGATAACCAAGAAGCCAAAAAGAGGGTGGCCAACTCTAAAGTAGCAAAACCTAAAGGAAACAGCTCTTGTGTGATTTGATCGGAGGCCATGAGCTTACCCAATTGGTAGTTGAATATCACGGAAATGGCCGTCAGTACGGCAATTGCAATTAATCCGAGCAATGAACGCCAACTTGAAAAATGAGTAAACAACCAGTGCGCAACCAATTCTGGTTTACGTTGTTGAACGACTGTGGGTTCACTGGTAGGGGTTTGTTGTATAGTTGCTATCGACATAATCAGATTCCTTGAAAAAGTACGGGTTTGCAGACCCTTTGGTTATGTAAGTCCTGTTTCTGAACGCGAGACTCAGAAACAGGGCGCTTACTTTGCGTTTGCTGGCAACGAAAATTAAAACGGTTATGGTTTAGCAATTGTTTAATGTGCTGCATGGCCATGATTGAGTCCTTGGGTTTAGATTGATTCAGTTGAATTTGAGTGGTTTGAATTTCTACTGCGTCTTGTTTGAACTGAGTGTTATCCGGTGACTTTTTTGCAATCGGGCAGGGCAGTTGTTTGGTTTTTTCCCAGCTTTTGCAATGTGTTCCAAATTGACTTAACGTGCTTGTTCCTACACGAGTCCATTCGTCGTTTGTGGTTGACCGCTTCCACACAGAAAGCACCGAGGTATCGCCTTCGACATAGACCGCGATAAGCGCCTCAGGGTTCACCAGGTAAAAATTTTTGGCCTCATCCTGCCAAACCTTGTGCGCGAAGCGCTCCTGCGCCTTTTGGAGGCTTTTACGGGCTTTTTCTTCGCGAGATTTAACTAAGGCTGCGTAATCGGTGTCGTGTTGAATGAGTTTGAGTAGGTACGCATACGGATAACGAATACGTAAGAGACTCTGTTGAACGTATTGAACAATGTCGCCCAAGCGCTTTCCCTTTTGAGTTGCCAGTTTCATAAGTTTGAAGATGGCATAAGCGCTAAGAAATGGGAGTAGGGCGCGACAGTCTTGTGGTACTTTACGCAGAGTGTTGGGCTTGGGTTGGGGTTGCGGTGATGCAGGGGGTGTTGTGGGGAAGTTGGATTGCTCAAGCTGGGGCTTGGTTGAGTTATCCACAGAGCCCGAAGGTTGTCTATGTAAATATTGTTTAAAGGAATACTTACAGGCGTGTGCCAATTTGTCACAGGAAAGTTGATCGAGTGAGGCACCTGAATCTTGACTGTGTTCTTGTTGTTGAAGATAGGCAATCGCTTGTTGAGTGAGTTGAATTTCTGCAATTAAGCTGCCTTCTTTGCGTGATATGTGTTGTTCTGCACGATCAATCCAGCCTTTGCCTTCTAATTCGTTGAGGTACCGATAAACACTGCGCAAGGATGTACCGCAAACCTGTGTTAAAACACTTTTGCGGACAAGGGCAGGGCGATTAAAGTCTTGTGCGTCCAGACAGCGCAAGACGGAGGCTAAGACTAATCGAGCACCCATGCTGAGCTGTTCACAGTCTTGTGTGCAAAAGACGATTCGAGTAATTGCTATGGCAATTGAACGCGGGAGAGAAACGTTTTCTCTCGTTATAGAGCTGTTTAAAGTTGACACGATGACCCCTTTCAAACCTTCCCATGAAGGTATTAAGGCGTGCAGTCATACTCTGAGTTAAAGCACTCAGAAATAGGCAGGTTGGCCCATCTCAAAGTATGAAAGAACGCTGAAAACCCTAAATCAAATTCAAGTGATTGTTTTTAGGTGAATTAATCACTGGTTGATTCAGGCGCGATTCCAAACGATGAGACGGCTTAAACTTGAATCAGAGTAAGCGGCCGTGCGTAAGAACACTGAGAAAGGGCGTGCAAAATATCGACTTGAGCAGAGTCAATGGTCGGAAAAATACTAAAAACAGTCTTGGGAAGGTGTGCAAAGGCACTGGGCTCGCGTATCATAAGCGATGACATGGCTGATCTCCTGGAATATTAGATCGGTTGTGTAAGTCCTGCTCAGAAGTTGGTGCTTCTGGGTAGGGCGCCTGCTTAAATAAAAATTAATTAAACAGTGAACATACAATAGCACTGTTTTAATTGAGATGGCAAACTAATTGCTTCTTTTTAGGTGAAGAATTCAGTTTTCGCCCAATTCAATTCCGGTCATACCCTCATTTGATCACTAGTGTGAGGCGCATTTACTCACCTAAGGTGAACATTTTCAGTGAATGAATACGGAAAGTCTTATGATGATGCTTTCATTCAATTCGTTCATTCACATGATTTATTACCCTTGTACTTTAAGACAACATCTATTGGATTCTTGGTATTGTTTGGTCGAAGATTTTCCATCTGCTTTCTCGTGTGGCCAGACTCAACAAGAGGCGATTGAAAAAGCTCGAATTGAAATTGAATCGCAGTTAAAACATTTATCGTTTGAAAATAGACCATTTCCAAAACCTTCTGCTCAAAAAGTTTATCAAAGTTTAATTGGGGTTGATCTTTCGTGGGCTGAAGTTGCTGATACATGTAACTCATGTGTTGATTTAGTATCAAGGCGTGATCAATTTAAAGAAATGGGTACGCTGTAGAAATTTTTCAGGTCGATCTGTGTTTACACAGTTCGACATTCGGATGGTCGTTCAGAATCAGCGTTTCTGATGAGCAACACGACAGCATGTGGTGTTGCTCATCATGCACAAGGGATTGATGTCCGAAGGGATCGAGACAAGCCGAAGGCGAAGGCTCGACGCTGTGCGCGAAAGCCCGGCCCGTAGGGTGTGCCCAGAAAGCGTTTATATTATAAACACTTAAGGCAATCAGTCCGAAATGGGCTCATTTGACATTCAAAAGGGTAGGGTGGCTGCGTGGATTATGCACGTTTTTATTTTGAACGAGTTGTGTACAAGTCGTACAATTGCATGAAATGTTGAGCATGTTCTTCATCGGTAAAAGTCAATGTGACTACGTTTTTGCGACGATTGGCTTTTTCAAGCTCCCAATGCCTTAAGTCAAGCGAAGTTCTTGGTTTATCTTTCGGTGCCTTATTTTGCATTTCTTTGATGAAGTTCGAAAAACAAACTTGCCAAGCGTGAGAAGTTTTATCTTCTCCGTCTCTTGCCGATAAGGTTTCTGCATCAACTAGGGTAGGGGAGTGCGTGGAATGCAGTAAGGCATTTTTTTGGATTCTAGAAATAGCTTCTTTGGCTAGTTTGTCAATTTGGCTTTCTGACTTATCAACAAATAGATTAATAAATTTTTTGAGAACATTGGATCCTATTTTAACGCGGCTGGATTTCATTTCTGAAATAAGGCGTTTGGGTAGCGATTCCATGGAAAGCACTTGGGAAATATATGCGGGACTAAAACCAGTTTCTTTAGCCAACATTCGAATTGATTTTTCAGTGTCATCACTGCGCTGAAGAATTTTTAAGCCTTCATAGATTTCAGCGACACCCAGTTCAGGTTGTAATAAGTTAGAAACGAATGCTGCTTTAGAGCCATCGTCTTTTAAGTTGACAGCGTTGGCGGGTACTTCTTTTAAGCCAAGTTCTTTCAGTGCGCGTAGTCGGTTGTGACCTGAGACGACGACAAACTCGCAATCTTTACGCTCGGTTTTATTGACAGTAATCGGATTAAATAAACCATCTTCTTGGATACTTCTCTTTAAACGTTCAAACTCAGCGGAAGACAGAGCACGCATTTTATGTTCATCAATTCCAATTGAATTGATGTCGAGCATCATAAGACCTCCTTCTGTGTTTAATGCGCCCATTGCTTTATTAAGAACGTCCATGCCACTCATCAGGGGTTTAGATTTTGGGGTTTTTTCTGGGGTAGGGGCGGGCGTAGTTTCGGGAAGTTCATCGGTTAAGAAACGATCCATCATACTTTTTCTACTTTTAGTATTCATTTTCCATCTCCCAGTTTAGACCCCATGCACGCATTAGTCGTGTATCAACATGATCGACTAATTCATCCATACGGTCTTTATATTTTCGAAAAGCGGCATTCGAACCGATTGCTTTTGTTTGATCATAAACAGTCATGAGTCCGAATGAGAAATTATCCACTGCGGTTGATTCGGGAATATTGATCGTAGTTAAATGTTCACCGAAGGCTTTACCCATCCACCCAGTGATCAGTTGGCTCATTTCTTTAGGCTTAACTCGACTGGGAACAACGCTGATAAAGTCATATTTTTTATCGGCAGCTTCTGCATCAACCTCACTAATACTTTGGTACATTTGATGGACTAATCGCCAAAATTGTGTCGAACTGGCGAAGTCAACCGAGTTCGGAGGAATTGGCATGACGATTCCGTCGGCAGAAAAGATCATGTTAAAGGTTAGATAATTCAAAGATGGTGGGCAGTCAATAATGATTGCATCATAGTCTTTTGCGAGATCAAGTAAACCTGCATTTAAAGCTTTCCAGAATTTATAAGATTTATCTTTGGAGTATCTGGCGGGCAAATAAAAATCAGCGGCGTATAGCGAAATATTTGCTGGGATTAAATCAAGATTTTTCCAGTAGGTTTTTTTAACTGCATAGCGAAGGTTTTTTTGTTCGCCATAAATATAGGGCATGACGGTGTCTTCATCGCCAATGTCTACATCGGGGGCATAGCCAGCCAGTTGCGTTAAAGTGCCTTGAGGGTCAGCATCAAGTAACAATACTTTTCGTGCGCCTCGTAAAGTAAGGCCTTGGGCAATACAAAATGAAGAGGTTGTTTTACCGGTGCCTCCTTTGAATACGGTGGTGCAGATAATTCGCCCTCGTTCATTGTCAGGTCTTCTTGGCCGTTTGTTGAAATGGTGAACATAATCTAATGCTTCAGCCAGAGAAAAATGCCTGGCATTCGAACCTTCTGGGATATGTCCTTCAGGTAAACCATTATTTTCTTTAGCGGCCAATTGATTAATTCGGCGCTTTTCGATGTTGACTAGGGCAGCCAAGCTTGCGGAATTGAACTGAGGCGCAATTTTCCTTGGCTCAGGTTCCAGTAATTTGGTTCTTACTGCATTCAGCACGCTGGTACTGGATTCGGCAAGTTCACTGATGTGATTTAAGTTATAGGTTGTATTAACTATAGTACTCATTTTATTTCCAAATAGTTATTTATTTGTAGTTTACTCGATTTTTCAGAAAAAAGACTTAAAGCGGGAAATCTAGAACAACCTATTTAAGTTTATTTTAAAAATGAGGATTAATCGAAGAATCAGGCTAAATAAGGGCTAATTAACTTTTAAAGAAAAAGGTATAAGCTTTAATTTTGATTCCTTTCAATCAAAAAATAA
>DIYC01000068.1:0-7782 GCA_002428895.1 Burkholderiales bacterium UBA6064
GGCCTGTTTGCCAAAACACCGCAGACAGACGGTATCGACATTTCAGGCTTTGAAACCAACGCGCATAAAATATTGGTGCCCGCAGCCAACTATGTGCTTGGCTTAGACGATGGAAAAAAACGCTTTCTTGATCTTGTGTTGGCAGCCAGCAAGGCGTATTCACTTTGCAGCACTTTGGACGAAGCCAAGGAATTACGCAAAGAAATCGCATTTTATTCAGCCATTCAAGCCGCCATCACTAAATTCACCAGTGTTGACAAAAAGCGCACACAGGAAGAGAAAAACTCCGCATTAAAACAAATTTTAGACAATGCCGTCATCGCCGAAGGTGTGGCGGACGTGTTTGCTTTATGCGGCGTAGAAAAGCCCAACATTGGTTTGCTGTCCGATGAATTTCTTGAAGATGTGCGACAAATGCCCGCAAAAAACTTAGCGGTTGAATTGTTAGAAAAATTACTGAAAGACGACATTAAAGCCAAAACAAGAAACAACGTGGTGCAACAAAAAAAATATGCTGACCGGCTACGAGAAACCCTCAGAAAGTACAACAACCGCGCCATTGAAACCGCACAAGTGATTGAAGAATTAATTCAGATGGCCAAAGATTTTCAACAAGAAATGGCCCGTGATGCTGAACTTGGGCTGAACCCAGATGAAATTGCCTTTTATGATGCTTTGGCAAATAATGAAAGTGCCGTGCGTGAATTGGGTGATGACATTTTGAAGAAAATTGCGATTGAAATTACAGAAAAACTTCGCAAATCAACCACTGTGGACTGGCAGGTTCGCGACAGTGTTCGCGCCAAGTTAAAAATTTTGGTGCGCCGTACTTTGCAACGCTGGAAATACCCACCCGATAAAGCGGCAGAAGCGGTTGATCTGGTGATGAAGCAGGCTGAAATGTTGTCGAATGCTTGGAGCAAGTAACCCCTTGATTGTTGCCAGTGTATGTTTAAAAAATTGCTGATTACGCCCATAAACTGTTGATTGGCACTGCCCATAACTTAGGCCCAAACGAGGCAAGATGTTCGCCGGTATACAGAACAACTCCAACAAATTCTTGCTTGGGTATTATGTTCTCGCGAAACCAGGTTAAATGCTTGAAAGCGGATTGATCAATCACCGACGCAGCCTTAACTTCAACCCCAAGCACTGCACCATCTTCACGTTCTACAATAAAATCAACTTCACGTTTCTCGCCGTCACGATAGTGGGTTAACTGATACATGCTTTCATGTACATCAACGTGTGCCATGAGTTGATTAAATACAAAGGTTTCAAGCAATTTACCATTCAGGTCACCTTCTAAACGTACCTGATCAAAGCGCCAGCGCAACACAGCCGTCATCATACCAGTGTCTGAAAAAAAGAGTTTTTCACGCTTGCCTACACGATCATAATCTGTTTTGTACCAAGGCCGTACCCGATCAATTAAATACAGCGATTCCAACGCATTGATATAACTTTCTACTGTTGGTCGAGTCAATGCTAAGCTTTTACAAATCGATGAAACATCCATCAACTTTGATGACCAAGCCGCCAGTACTTCGATTAATTTCGCCATCGAATCTTTGCGTTTAATGTGCGTGATGTCTTTCAAATCTCGCTCAATTAAAGCATTCAAATAATCTTTATGCCACCCGCGCTGTTCTCTTTCATCGATTAAACGACGTGCCTCGGGATACCCGCCATGAAACGCCTCAAGTAAATATGCATCTTTATTCCAAGAGCTCTGTTGAACAACACCTTCACTTGCCTGAAAAGGTTTTGTAAGTTTAAAGTTTTGTAAAAATGCATTCTTTAAAAAATTCGGTTCGACAGCATTAATTTCTCCCAGTACCAAAGGGCGTAGCCTAACTTGACTTACACGCCCTGCCAATGATTCTGTGACGCTCGGTAAAGACTGAATATTGGCAGACCCTGTTAACAAAAAACGTCCTGGCATTGGGTTATCATCAACCTCTTGCTTGATGACTTGCAAAAGAATAGGGGCGCGTTGAATTTCATCGATAATCATTAATTGATCATCGTGTCGAATAAAACCCTGAGGATCGCTGAGTGCAGCATTCAGCAAGGTGGGGTCGTCTAAAGTACGGTAGATTGTTTGGCTATCGGCTATTTGCTTGACTAAAGTTGTTTTTCCGCATTGCCGCGAACCATTCAGAATTAATACGCGACGTTGACTCAGTTTTTTTTGCAGCGTATCAATTTGCCAGCGTTGATAGGGTTTAGGCTTTATAATCAATCGAACTTCCTTATTGGCATGGCTCAGTTAACTGCGCTTAAAAAGGCTAAAATTAGAACAACAAAGCCCGTTAAATTATAAATACAATAACCGTTAAAGTGTAAACAGAAAACCCGTTAAATTACAAATAAAAGTTTCGTTAAACTACAAGTAGACCGATCGTACTTAAAAAATACGCAAAGAGGGTGTACGATTTAGCCCCATGAATCTGACAAAAAAGCGAATTTGAACGCAAGCACAAGGCCAAGCGTGATAGTCGTGTGTCTGCTTGGGTAAATAAAGCTAGCCTGAATAGGTTGCAGCAATATTTTATACATAACCCCATTGACTAGGTAATGCAATTGCATTACCATCGTGTTAAGTTTAGTTTGTAAATTGGGGTTAACATGGTAAACGTACATTTAATTAGCGAATCAACACTCACTGAACGCTATCAAACCACTGTTCCTGAAAATGTTCGCCGAGCATTACAATTGAAAAAACGCGAGAAAATCCGCTATACCATTCAAACAGATGGTAGCGTATTGCTTTCTAAAGCAAAACAAGATGAAATAGACCCTGTATTAAGTCATTTTTTATCATTTCTCGCAAACGATATTAAGCAAAACCCACAAAAATTAACAGCCATCACCCCAGAGTTAGTCACAAGTATTGGAAACTTAATAGGTCATACCGAAATCGATTTAAATGCACCATTGAGTGATGAGGACGAATAGTTTTGCCACAACCTACTTTTGTTGTCATCAAAGGGTGGACAATTTTTGCCCACCCTTTATTTATTGACGAGCTTGATAAGCTTATTACTCAACTATCAAACAATAAACTAAAAGATCAAAACACCTATAAAACAAAAAATTCATACAAAATACTCGCGGCAATATACAAATTAGCCTTTGATGTAATCCCAACAGACCCAGCACATAAAGACTACCGGCAAGCGGAAACATTGGGACAAGAACATAAACATTGGTTTCGTGCAAAGTTTTTTCAGCAATATCGACTTTTTTTTAGATTTGAGTCAACTGCCAAAATTATTGTTTATGCGTGGGTTAATAACGAGAAAAATAAAAGAGCGTATGAAAGTAAAAATGATGCTTATCGAACTTTTGAAAAAATGCTAAAAAAAGGCCATCCACCAGACGACTTTGATGTTTTACTCAAAGAGTCGAAAGCAGTGCAAAAAAAGATCAATTTAATGCTAAACAAAATTTCATCTATTTAGTTGATGCAAATTCGCAGAATTTTTTGATTGAGGTCAAACAGCAATGCCCATCACTTGCGAGAACTGAACAATTTTCTTCAGGATATTCGAAATCCGATTGAGTTTTATCAGTTCAACTGGCCCTGCGCTGCTTGAGTAGCTGAGGGGGTTACAATTTTTTTCAAAAGCGATGGAACTAACTTGTTAAATTTACCACAAAGTCAAAATTTGGGTTAGCTAGACTAGGTTAACTGTGTTTATTGTTTTTAGAGAGTGGTTGTAATGGGTAGTGTGCAAAATTTTGTCAAAAGTACAATTGGCATTGACCTTGAAAGTAATGATATGGACTTAAATACTCGTAATCTTGGTCGTGTAGCTAGAAACTTAGTTATAGCAATGAAGGCTGATTTATTGCCTGGGTACTTGAAATAACACTTATGGAAATGACCAAGCGGGCGCACAAAAATTGTTGGCTGCATTAAAAAATGCTGAAGCCGGTGCAATTGAAGATGTTGTTAGTGCGATTCCACGCCGTATGGCACGTGCGGCAAACCCCGTGAACTGGTTTAAATCGAAAGCAAATCAAGAAGCAGACTATAAACCACAAAATAGATTAGCCTGATTGAGGAAACTATGCGAAACGATATACAGCAACAGCTCAACGAGATAGCTAAATTTTGTGGGCGACCGGCCAGTGAAATTATGACACATCAACCATCTAGTGGTTATGCCACTAGATCAAGGTTAATGGTTTTACAACCAGAGGGTGCGTGGACTGGTCGTTTAAGCCCCTATACCTCTAGTCGCAATGATTTTTTACTGGCGGGCTTAGTGAATGCAAACGGGACAGACTTGACGAAAGATCAACGAATTCAGGCAAAAAATGATTTGTGCGTTGTTGCATTAAGGGCATTTTGTTTCGGTGAAGTTGGAAAAGGTAACGAAATTCCTGTTGAGGTTAATGGTGTTCGCTATACACTTGATGCAGTTGACTTGGTGCACTTAATTTGCCGAGTACCCGGTGAAGAGTTACCGCAAAACTTTTTTAGGGACAACATTCAATCAGTGGCGCATTCGATTGAGCCCAAGCCTGTAATTGATCCAATCAATTATATGAGTTTAGCCGGTTGTACGGGTGACCTTAGTCAGCTGAAAGAAGAAATCACAGCCAAAATTCAGGGTTCTTTTGATGAACAAAAAAGCCACAATGCCGTCAAACTTATTTCAATGCTTCCGCCAGCCTATCAGGGTCAATTAAAATCAATTCCCGCTGGTTATGTAGATAAAGAATTATTTGTTCGCATTATAAGAACGGCAGGTCAAGACAATCAGCTACCTAAGCCACTTCAAGACTTTTTAAATAGTTGTGAAAACAACAAAGCGCTTAGGATGGCGATTTACACCAACCCAAATATTGCAGCTAGGTTATTGGGTTTTGAATCAAACACGGACAATAAGATATTGAGCAAAACTAAGTTTGCAGAGGGCTTGGTTGAGAGCATTTTTGACGATGCCCAAAAAGTGAGTACTCCATACAAAAAAGTATCAAATTGGATCAAAAATGAACCTTCGGTTTCCTCTGAGCTTATTTTTAACCAACTTAGAAATAAAGAGCGTGTTTTTTATGCACAGGAAATGCTCACCTTGCCCTATGTCCCCAGCAATCTAGGGGTACCATGCCCAAAGAATACGTCCATCCGCGTTTCAAAAGGTAATCAAAACCTACAAATTCATGCAAACCGTGTTACGTTGGCGGGTGACAAAATCGCCATTGCAGCCATGCAACCTATTTATTCAAGTCAAGAAGATTTGGCTAATCTAGCCTCTTTCTTTCGTATGGTCGCGCAAGAACCGAATTCATTTGTTTTTGACCTTCGTTCTGCAAAAGATTTAGCTGGGCAAGGCAATTTTGATTACTGCCCGCCAGTCGGTGACCAGCTAGTCATCCCTGATCATGTGATAGGCGGGGGTATTAAGGTCACCACACTTGCAGTTAAGAAACACCCTGAAACTCAAACACAAGAAGTGACTTTGCGGTTGGAAGTAGATGGTGAAATACGACAAGTTACAGTAATGCAGTTTCGAGAGTGGCCAGATCATGGTGCAGTCACGCCAGATCAACTCAGAAATATTCATCATGTATTTTCTATTCAAGAACAGTTGGGAAAAAATCCAATTGTTCATTGCCGTGCCGGTGTAGGGCGAACTGGCACTCTTTTAACCTATGCCAAACTTTATGAGCAATTGATTACGAATGGTGGGGCGCATGCTTTGATTCATTCCGATGGCAGGGTTTCGAAAAAAGAATTACGTAAGGCGGTAGCCATTGCCGTGGCGGAAGGGCGTTTGGAACGTGGGCCGCTTTTTGTACAAGATATTTCGCAGTTTAGGCTATTGGTTGAAACACTTGAGAAAGACATAGAAAACGCTGATTTTCAAAAGGTAGTAGCCATGCAGCAACATTCTGGCTTTACTCTCAAGAACAAACCAGATTCTAGCAAACAGCAAATCACCATTCGCAAAGACCCTTTAAAAGAAGAGCAATCATCAATAGATCATTTAAAGGCGAACTTGCCTGAAGCGAGACGTGTCGCACTAAGTGGGCAACAGCACATCGTCATGTCTAAAGAACCGATCGGGCTGAAAGAGCGGACAGATTGCTGGAAAGCGATTTTTTCTGAAGGCAAATCAATTGTTGAAATTGTTTCTGACCCAAATAAGTTGGCGTTTTCAGAAGAGCCATCTGAGAAAGGTGTCAACTTTATTCAAAAACAAATCGCACAGAAATTTTTAGAAAACGGCAACCTAGCCTTTAGTTTGGGTGACTTTAAAGTTCTTTCTGTGCAGGCGGTGAATAATCCCAAACATCAACACAGTAACTTGACATACACTCAGGCATTTACGATTCAATATCAAACCAAACTTGAAAATGGTCAGTTGTCTGCACCAAAAACCATTGAATACAAGCAGGTGTATACCCCCTTTGATGGTAAAAAGCTGAACAGTAGCCAGCTGACAGAATTGGTTGAAAATTTGTACTCAACTCAAGACATGCCGTCTTGGATGGTAAGCGCTAAAGGAGTGGGCAGGCCTTCAGCAATCTGGATGGCCCAAGCAATACGGTCTGAAATTGCAAAAGGAAACATCAAAAACCAAATCCAATTGCAACAAAAAATGGATCAATGGATTAAAGATGGACGACGTGATCGAGGTCGATTATTTGTACATTCCAAAGAGCAATATGTTCAGCTTTTAGAGTTTGGACAACAGCAGTTAAAATTTGTTACAAATAAAGCCACTACAGATGATAAACAAGCCGAGACGGGGGGAATACACAATTTTATAAAGCTTGTTGATCAGATCAGAGAGAAATTTAGTGAATTTTTTGATCGCGTTTTAGAGGCTCAAGTCGAAATAACTGTGTCCAAGTTGTAATGTGTAATATAGTCTAATTAGCAAGATCAACATATCGATGCGCTAGCCTCACAAGCCATTGGCTTTTTGGTCCAGGGTTTCCCATTCTTCATAGGCTTTGCTCAGGGTTTGTTCGATGTGTTGCATTTGCTGATGAATGGCTGCAATTTCGTGAGCGGGCAAGTCGTAAAAACTTGGGTTGCTCATCTGTTCTAACAACTTGGCTTGTTGCTGTTCAAGCTGCTCAATTCGATGCGGTAGCTCTTTTAACGCTTGCGTTTCTTTGTAGCTTAATTTTTTGTCGGTCTTGTTGATTTTAGTTTTTGTTGTTCGCTCACTGCTCGATTCAGGTGTGTTCACAAGTGCAGTAGGGCTGGGTTTTACCAAGTTATTTGCGCTTGTGGCCCATGGGTTGCTGGTGCGTTGCCGTAACCAATCGTTGTAACCGCCTATATAGTCGCCGATTTGGCCATCGCCCTCGAACACCCAGCATCGCGTAACAATTTGATCGATAAATTCTCGGTCGTGACTGACCAGTAACACTGTGCCGGTGTAGTCGGTGAGGTGCTCTTGAATCAGTTCGAGGGTTTCAATGTCGAGGTCGTTGGTGGGTTCGTCTAATACCAATAAGTTAGAGGGACTTGAAAAAAGTCTTGCCAATAAAAGCCTTGCACGTTCTCCGCCCGATAAGCTTCGAACAGGTTGGCGAGCACGTTGGGGCGAAAACAAAAATTCTTGTAAATAACCAATTACATGTTTGCTTTTGCCATTGTGTTCGATAAATTCTTTACCGCCGCCAATCACTTGAATTGCGGTTTCTTCCTCGTTAAATTGATTTCTCAGTTGGTCAAAATAAGCGATTTGTAGATTGGTGCCTAAGGTCACTTTTCCTTCGGTCGGTTTAATTTGTCCTAAAAAGACT
>DIYC01000068.1:7973-15675 GCA_002428895.1 Burkholderiales bacterium UBA6064
AAAGACTTTAAGGGCTGTTGTTTTGCCAATGCCGTTGGGCCCGAGTAAACCGATTTTTTCGCCACGCAACACAATGTTGTCAAAATGTTTAATCAAGGGTGTGCCATTAAAATAGTAACTGATGTCATCGATTTGCATGACTTTTTTACCGCTTTGCTGGGCTTGTTCTATGCCGACTTTGGCGACTCCGGTTTTGGTTCGACGTTCAGCGTATTCTTGACGCATGGCTTTTAAGGCGCGAACACGGCCTTCATTTCGAGTTCTTCGGGCTTTAATGCCTTGCCTAATCCACACTTCTTCTTGGGCCAAGCGTTTATCAAACAACGCGTTTTGTTTGTCTTCAGCGGCTAAAGCTTCGGTTTTACGTCTGAGGTAATTGTCAAAATCGCCGGGCCAGCTTTGTAAAATACCGCGATCTAAGTCGCACACGCGGGTGGCGAGTTTTTTCATGAACTCGCGATCGTGGCTGACCAACACAACCGCACCGTTAAACTGTTGAATTTGTTCTTCAAGTGCTTCAATGCTGGGAATGTCTAAGTGGTTGGTGGGTTCGTCGAGCAACAACACATCGGGTGAATTGACTAATGTTTGTGCCAATAACACTTTTCGTTTGGTGCCTCCCGATTGCTGGGCAAACGAGTCGTTGGCCTTGAGTTGAAATTTGTCGAGTATTTGTTCAAGTTCGCTGAATACATGCCAACCATTGTGTTCGCTTAACCAGGTTTGTGCATCAGACAATTCAGCATGTTCTTGGTCGGTGAGTTCTTCGGAATTGCGAGTACTCAGTGTGTGTACGCAAAGACTAGCTTGCCCTGTTTTACCTAGACCTTGAGCCACCACTTGGGCAATGGTTAATTCAGTTTCGTTGGGTACTGATTGCGGTAAAATTCCGATTTTAAGACCGGAACGTTGAATCAGTTCACCTTCTTCGAGTGCAATCAGCCCAGAAAAAATTTTAAATAAGGTGCTTTTGCCGGTGCCGTTGCGGCCTACGAGAGCAACTCTTTCTTTTGCTTCAAGGGTAAAATTGACTTGATCCAGTAAAATGGTGTTGCCGATTCGATAACTTGCATTTTTAAGACTTAACAGCATACTTCGCCTATGTTTGAACCAATTTTTTAGTGTTTTGAATGCTCATTAAAATACCAGCAGCCAATCCTAATGTCACCATGGCCGTGCCGCCATAACTGATGATGGGTAAAGGCACGCCAACCACAGGCAAAATACCAATCACCATGCCAATGTTGACGAAAGTATAAGTGAAAAAAATCAGCGAGACTGCCCCTGCCATTAATCTAGAAAATAAAGTGGTGGCATTGGCGGCAATCACTAGCCCTCGAATAATTAAGCATGAAAATAAAATTAACAGAACGATGCATCCAATAAGGCCAAATTCTTCGGCCAACACAGCAAAAATAAAATCGGTTGTGCGTTCAGGAATAAATTCAAGGTGAGTTTGGGTGCCCTTAAGTAGGCCTTTACCGGTTACCACACCTGACCCTACCGCGGTGGTTGATTGAATAATGTGAAAACCTTTACCCAGTGGATCTTGGGTAGGGTCGAGTAAAGTCAGCACCCGTTGCCGTTGGTAATCGTGCATGAGTGACCAAATCACAGGTAAGCTGGCAAAAAAAGCAATGCTTAAAGCGGTTAAAATTTTCCAAGATAAGCCAGCAAAAAAAATGACAAAAAAACCAGCTCCTAAAACCAGTAACGTGGTACCCAGGTCGGGCTGTTTTAAGATTAAGATTGCCGGTATCGCCAATAAAACACTGGCAACAATAAATTCAGCTAAACCAGAGACATTTTCGCGTTGTTGAAAAAACCAAGCCAGCATTAAAGGCATGCCAATTTTCATAATTTCAGAGGGCTGAATGCGAACAATTCCTAAGTGTAGCCAACGCTGAGCGCCCTTAGAAATTTCGCCAAATAATTCAACGCCAATTAATAGGATAACGCCGATTAAGTAAGTTGGCACAGCAATTTTCATGAGAGCTTGTGGTTGAATGCAGGCGGTCATCCACATTACGATAAAGGCTAATCCAAGGTTTCTGACGTGGTTTTCAAATCGGCCAGGAAAGTCGTAACTGGCGCTGTATTGAGTGACTAAAGCAAGAATGACTAAGGTGAGAAAAATCATGCTGAGCACTGGATCAAAGACTTTGAGCGGGTGGTTCAGAAAATGAATTGATTTAAGGCTGTGTGAGCTTTGTTTCAAAAATGTTTTTCCTTTTGCGTTCTAAAAAGTAAGGTAAAGGCGGTCCCATTAAGCCCACTTCGGTTTCCCAGAATGTATCTAATACCACACGTGCTACGGGTGCTGCTGCTTGTGAGCCAAAACCGCCATTTTCTACAATAACGGCCATGGCAATTTTTGGATTGTCAATGGGAGAAAATGCAATGTACCAGCTGTGATCTTTAAGACGCTCGTCAATCGCTTCACTTTTATATTTTTCACCTTGCTTTAAACCAAATACTTGGGCTGTGCCTGTTTTACCGCCACTGGGATAAGATGCTCCTTGAAATGCAAACCGAGACGTGCCTGACTGTGTGACTTGAAACATGGCCTTTTTAATTAAATCCACGTATTGTTGTTCAAACGGAAACTTCTTGATGTTTTTAGGTTCTAAGTACTCAATTTCACCTGTTGCAGCGTTTTGCTTTCCGCTGACTAATCGAGGTGTGGCATTTACGCCGCCACTGACTAAAACACCGATAGCATGTGCCATTTGCAATGGGGTATAGTTGTTATAACCTTGGCCGATCGCAATCGAGATGGTTTCACCAGGGTACCAGCGTTTTGTTTCTGGTGTTTTAAACGCATTTTGTTTCCATTTGCGAGAGGGTAGCACACCGGTACGCTCGCCCAGTAAATCAACTCCCGTGAGTGCACCAAATCCGAAGTTTTCTAAATAACTTGAAATGGCATCTATGCCCATGTCATTTCCGAGCTGATAATAAAAGGTATTGCACGATTCTACAATCGATTTGGTAATGTCGACTGTGCCATGCCCACCTTCTTTATCATCCATAAATCGTCGCTTACCAAAGTCAAAATGACCAATATCAAACATTCTGTAATTGATATGACGAAAACCTTGATCTAAAGCCGCCATGGCCATAAACGGTTTAAATGTTGAACCAGGTGGATAAGTGCATGCGATTGGGCGGTTCAGTAAAGGCCTATCGGGCGATTCATTGAGTATTTTCCAGTTTTCAGAGTCGATCCCTTCGACAAACAAATTGGGGTCGAATGAGGGATGGCTTACCATCGCCAAGATATTTCCATTATTGGGATCTAGCGCAACCAGGGCACCTCGGCGATTGTCTAAAGCGCGTTCAGCAGCGATTTGCAGTTTCATGTCGAGTGACAAGATCAGGTTGTTACCTGGTGTTGACGGATGTCGAGAAAGAACGCGCACGGCTTTACCGCCAGCCGAGGTTTCAACTTCTTCAAAACCCGTGATGCCATGCAGTTCATATTCATACATTTTTTCTAAGCCATATTTGCCGATATAGGTGGTACCACGGTAATTGTTGGCTTCGTTGCTTTCTTTAATTTCTTGTTCATCACGTTCAGAGATGCGACCAATATAACCCAAGGCATGGGCTGCATATTCAAGATAGGGGTAGTTTCGAAAAGGCCGAACTCGAATTTCAACACCAGGAAATTTATAGGCTTGTACGGCAAATCGAGCGACTTCTTCGTCGTTGAGTCGAGTTCGTATAGGAATTGATTCAAATCGTTTGGACTCGTATCGTAGTTTTTTAAATCGATTTTTGTCGAGTGTGGTGATCTTAACAATCTTAGACAGTTGCTCAAGTGTCTCATCAAGATTTTTGATTTTAGTGGGCGTAATTTCAAGTGTGTACGCCGAATAATTGTCAACAAGAACAGTTTGGTTGCGATCGAGTATAATGCCTCGGGTTGGAACCAGTGGGACAATCGTAATTCGATTATTTTCAGCTTGCGCTGTAAATTTTGAGTAGTGGACAATTTGCAGCCAAACCAGGCGCCCAATTAAAATTCCAAATAAAACCAAAACCATTGCGCCTGCGATGCTTAAACGAAACCGCAATTCTTTAAGTGCTTGTTCAGGTTGACGAAACTGATTGCTCATATGGGGCGGTTTACGTCTCTAGATTCAGGTAGTTTTTGTGGGATCAGCAAAATGAATTGGACGATAGGCCACAATGCTGCGGTTACCAACGGTTCTAGAAAAATAGGCCAAGCAGGCATTTGCCCACCGGCTAATAACCTTAAGCCAAAGGTGATGCAAAACGCAGCCGCAAACAGGGGTAAAATATGAACAGTTTGCCAACCTACCGTAAACCAAAGTACACGGCGGTGAATTGTAATTGCAAAATAAGACAGAAGTGTATAGGCCAAGGCATGTTCGCCTAATAAACAGCCCGATTGTATATCGGTAATCAAGCCCAAAAACCAAGCGATCCCAATGCCGACAACGCGGGGTTGTCGAATATTCCAAAACAGTAATACGAGTGCAACAAAGTCTGGCATCACCCAATCACGAGAAGTCGGAACCATTTCGAGTAACAAAGCAATGACTAAAGACAATAGGATGTGTAAGCCTTTGGCGGGTCTGAGTATGGACTGTGGGGAAGAGCGGTATAGATCCATTTTTGCTCTATTAGCCTTGACCTGTGGTCTCAGTAGGTTGGTTGTTTGGCGGTGCTTCTTGGGGTTTTGGTGTGTCAGATTCAGTATCTTCGGGGGGGGCACTGGTTTCGAGTATTAATAAAAACCGATGCTTGTCTACCCCAGCAATTGGTTGGCACACAATTTGAAGAAAATGAGAACCTGGGCTTTTTGATACGCTGACCACACGCGCAACCGGAATTCCCCTAGGGTACAGTTTATCTAAACCAGAAGTGACCAGTAAGTCGTTGGGTTGAATATCGGCGTTGGCAGACGTAAAACGTAACTCAAGTTGCCCACCTTGAACACCGCCATGCAAAATAGTTCTGAAACCTGTTCTCAGCGATTCAACGGGTACAATTTGTTCTTTATCAGTAATCAGCGAAATTTCAGATTTGGCTGGGTAAGTTAGAGTGACCTGCCCTTGTAAGCCCAGTTCATCGATTACCGGCATGCCTTCTTGAACACCATGAAGAGAACCTTTGTTAATAATCACTTTGTGTGAAAAGGGGTCATTGGCATCGCTAATAATTTCAGCGATAATTGTGCGCTTCACTTGAAGACTATTGGCGATTTTTAATAAATGCCTTAACTTCTCGTTTTCAGTTTGTAAAATTTGATAACGGTGAAGCTTTTCTTGGTCAACCAGTTTTTGCTGAACCAGCGCTTCATTTTCAAGTTTAAGTTCAGCAACTTGACGTACATAACCAAGAACATCACGACCCACTCGAATTGGCAAGGTTGCGATTTGTTGTAACGGATAAAGGCCAGTCCCGATAATTTGTCGAATGGTTTTTGTGGCTCCAAAATGAGCATCAACAATAAACAACGCCAGGGAGACTGTCACAAAAAATGTGAGCCGAACCCTGGCCGATGGGCCTTGTTTAAATAAGGGGGGTGGAAAATACTCCATGTAAGTGGATTACAACCCCTATTCGCTGGTGAAAATCGTGCCGAGTTTGTCCATACGTTCTAGTGCCATGCCACAGCCTCGAACAACACAGGTGAGTGGGTCTTCAGCCACATGTACAGGTAAGCCCGTTTCTTCCATTAACAAACGATCTAAGTCGCGTAACAAAGCCCCGCCGCCCGTGAGCATCATGCCACGTTCGGCAATGTCGGCGCCTAATTCGGGTGGAGTTTGTTCTAATGCTGATTTAACCGCAGAGACAATTTGATTGAGTGGTTCAGTGAGTGCTTCGAGAATTTCATTGGAAGAAATTGTAAAACGTCTTGGAATACCTTCGGATAAATTTCGACCCGTGACTTCCATGTCTTTGACTTCAGAGCCAGGAAAAGCGGAACCAATTTGTTTTTTAATTGCTTCGGCGGTGGGTTCGCCGACCATCATGCCATAGTTGCGGCGAATGTAGCTGATAATGGCCTCGTCAAACTTATCGCCCCCAACTCGGACGCTACCTGCATACACCATACCGCCCAGAGAAATAATGCCTACTTCGGTGGTGCCACCACCAATATCAACCACCATAGAGCCTGATGCTTCAGACACCGGTAAGCCTGCGCCAATGGCTGCTGCCATCGGCTCTTCAATCAGGAATACCTGCGATGCGCCTGCGCCCAGTGCCGACTCACGAATAGCGCGTCGCTCAACTTGGGTAGAACCACAAGGCACGCAAATAATAATTCTTGGGCTAGGTGAAAACAAACGATTTTCATGCACCATTTTGATAAATTGCTTTAGCATTTGTTCAGTGACAGTAAAGTCGGCGATGACGCCGTCTTTCATCGGACGAATGGCCTCGATGTTACCGGGTACTTTGCCGAGCATTTGTTTGGCCTGAAGACCAACTGCCGTAATTGTTTTTTTACCGTTGGGGCCACCTTCGTCACGAATTGCAACCACAGAAGGTTCGTCAAGAACGATGCCTTTTGAGCGTGCATAAATTAGGGTGTTTGCGGTTCCAAGGTCGATCGCAAGATCGTTAGAAAGGTAACTTCGAAGAAAACCAAACATATGTATAAACCCGTGATTTTAATTTTGGCAATTAAGCCAGCTGGTGAAATGTGTCAAAATTCGACCGTTTGTTTTTTTAATTAAACAGATTATTAATCAATAATAACCTATAAAATACTTTTTTAATGTTGCGTATCGCCGTTCTTTTTCGGCTTAATTTGATGATATGACTGATAAGCAATCATCAATTTTGAAAAATGGAGCACACTGGGTGTCAATCAATCCAAAACAATTAACGAATATTGCTACTCTAGCACGCTTACACTTAAATGAAGAGCAAGCAGAGTTATTACAAAAACCAATTAATGCAATTGTTGCTTTAGCCGATCAATTGGCACAACAATCCACTGAAGGAGTAACGCCTTTAGCGCATCCTTTGGCGCTGATTCAAGAAATTTTAGCCCCCTTACGCGCCGATGTCGTGACTGAAGCAGACAACCGCTCGGCGCTGCTTTCAAATGCGCCTGCAGAACAACAGGGTTTATTTTTAGTCCCCAAAGTGATTGATTAAGTTTTTAGGTGTCTCATTTCATGACCATACTTTCAAAAAATTGTTCTCAGCTTCGGCAATTGCTTCAAGCCAAGCAAATCAGTGCGACAGAATTAGCTCAAGAGGCCTTGGCTCAAATTAAAACCCACAGTGATTTAAATGCGTATGTGGATGTGCAGCCCGAGCTAACCCTTGCCCAAGCTCGGCAGGCTGATCAGCGTTTGGCGCAAGGTGATTCATCGCCGTTGCTTGGGCTTCCCGTGGCGCATAAAGATATTTTTGTCACCCAGGGTTGGGCCAGTACGGCAGGGTCAAAAATGCTTGCCAATTATCAAAGTCCATTTGATGCAGAAGTGGTTAGTCGGCTTAGCCAGGCAGGCGCCGTGTGTCTGGGTAAAACCAATTGCGATGAGTTTGCCATGGGTTCTTCAAATGAAAACAGTTATTTTGGCCCCGTGCTCAACCCATGGGACAAACAGGCTGTGCCTGGGGGCTCGTCGGGCGGGTCAGCGGTGGCTGTGGCTGCAGGTCTGGCTGCATTTGCCACGGGTACCGATCCCGGCGGTTCGGTTCGTCA
>DIYC01000176.1 GCA_002428895.1 Burkholderiales bacterium UBA6064
TACAAACCAGCTGCGCCAATATTAATGCTGGCGTAATGGCCAACATACTAGCCAGTGCACCCACCGGTTTAAATTTGGCGGCGGCAGGTAGTTTTGATCGTATTACACTCAGTCACCACAACGAAACAGCCAGCACACAATGGAGCGCATCGGTCGACAACATCAGTGCCCTGCCGGCAGTGGCACGAGTCGGTGACATTCGTTTGGTCGAAGACACCAATGAAATCATGGTGTTTGGTAATACCGGTTGGCAAGGAGTTGACACAGCAGGCAGTTCATTTGATGAAGCCACCAACACCAACACTTTTGGTAACACTTATAACACAGGCACCTTAACGGTTGATGGTCAAACTACCCTCCGTAATTTAGCGGTCACTGGCAGCAGCGTGTTTAGCAACGCGTTAACCGCCAACGGTGGCATTCGAGCAGACGATGGCACCTTAGAAATTGCATCGACTGCTAATTTAGCCAATGGCCTCAATGTAACAGGCAACTCACTGTTTAGTAACCTAGTCACGGTGAACAACACCTTAGATGTCAACGGTTTGGTAGATGCCAATAGCTTGAATGTAAGCGGCCTAAGCACCCTCAACACCACCAACATCAATGGCGTGGCCAGTTTTAATAACCAAACCAATTTTAATAGCCGCACCGACTTTAATAGCATCGCTTATTTTAACTCCGGCTTAACCGCAGCAGGCACCAGCAATTTTCAAAACATTACAGCGACCAACAACATTACCACAGGGTCGTTAAATGTTAACAGCAATGCAATGATTTCAGGCTTAGCTACCATTTCAGCGCTAACGGTCAACGGCAACTCAAACTTAAACACCTTAAATGTGAATGGAGCTGCTAGTTTTAATAACATTACTTACCTCAACGCGACAACCCGAGCCAGTGCGCCGGTTCATCTACTCAATGGTAATGGCTTGTACTTTGGTGAAAACTTTGAGAATTCAGATACGATTGCCATGTATCGTCGCTATGCAGGGCCAAACAGAAGTGATTTGGTTCTACAATTAGGAGATGATCATGGCCCTAATGGTGCCGAAGATCATTTTGTGATTCAAGGTGGTCAAGGGGGGTTTGTTGCAATTCGTGGCGACGGCGTAGTCAACGCAAACAATACGATTTATGCAAATGATTTTCATAGCCGAAATGGTATTTTTGCTGAAGGCGGTTTTTACACAAACGGTTATGTTGACACCAATCATTTAAACATTCGTGAAAGTGCAAGAATACAATTTGGCAAGCGCCTTACTTTTCAGAGTTATGGTGGCGATCGCAGAGATGATTTTTCTTTCCATCAAGCCTATCACTCCCATCTTAATCGACATGAACTCTATCTTCAATTAGGTACAAATCCTGGTCGCAGTGATGGCAATAATGACCTGTTTACCGTTTATGGGCCTTCGGGAGCGATTTTTATGCATGCCAACGGAAATTTGCATGCGACTCGTAATGTTTCTGCCGATCAAATGCACTCAAGTTTCACCCGAGTACATGGCACCAGCGAAGTGAACTATTTGTTTTCGCACGGGGGTGGGCATATTAATGGTTCTTTAGGTTTAAATGGAGATGCACGAATTCAAACCAATCGTCGTGTGTTTTTTGGTGATGAATTTGAAAACACTGATTCAATTTATTTTCAGCGTGTTAACGAAGGTTGGAATAGAAGTGTTTTGCGGTTGCACCTAGGTGACGATCATGGAGATGTAAACGTTGCCGATCAATTTTCAATAACTGGACTTGCAGGGCATTTTGTTAATATTCGCGGAGATGCGGAAATATTCACGACAAACCAGATAAGAGCCAATGGCAGTATTATCACACACTTAGGCCATATGTATGCAAACGGGTTTCATACCCATTCTGACAAACGACTCAAAGAGAATTTTGTACGAAGAGATCCTACTGAACTTTTGAATAAGCTTACCAAAGTATCCTCGTACAATTACAATTACATTAAAGACGTTCAAAAAAATCGAATTAAATTTGGTGTGATTGCACAAGAAATATTACCCTTATTTCCTGAAGCGGTAGTCACTGGTGATGACGGCATGTTGTCGGTTGATTACACGGTATTGGGTGTGGCCGCTGCAACCGGCGTTGGCCACTTGTATGGTCAAGTAAAATCGCTACAAGACTGGCAAACTCAAGCAGCCAATACTTTGGTGAATCATGATGGGCGTTTAACTGGGCTAGAAAGCTGGAAAACCACAGCGATGAATCAACTACAAACTTTAGACGGTCGCGTGGGTTCGCTCGAAGTTTGGCAACAAGCAGCGCAAAGTGACATGGAATTGATGCGTACGATTATTGATCAAAACGTGACACAAATTGCCGAACATGCGCTTAAAATTAATAACCTAGAAGAGAATGTGGCTGACAACACGGCTGAAATTATTCGCCTTGACAGCGTGTTGCTCGACATTACCGACCGCACCGTAAACCTAGAAGAGCAATTTGCTGACATGAACAAAAAATGGGCTGATTCATTTACCGTAACTGCCACAGAGAGTGGTGCAGGTAGCAGCATGAAGGTGAATTACGATGAATTCGTAGTCAAAAATCTAACTGCTGCGTCAATCGCTGCCAAAACAGCCGAATTTGAAACAGTGACAGCCAATGAAGTCAAAGCGGATTCTGTTTATACGGGGCAAAACAAAAACATTGTGATGAGCCCCAACTCAACCCGCGACCTATTTATTCCCGATCAAGATGGGCATTATATGGTCACAGTTTCAGGTCGAAGTGCATTTACTGGTCAGCAATACTATGCATCGGCTGTAGTTGTAGTTGATGGTGGCAATATTCAAGTGCTTAAGCAAGAAAATAAAGGTGTTCAAATTACAATCGACTCATTTACGGGCAAAAAAGTAGTACTCACCTCGCCCTCTGGTTTAGATGCATTCGGTAATACTTTAGAACAAGTGCCATCGGGTACTGTTGTTAAAGCCAGTTGGCTTAAAACAGCATAAAACTTTTTACAGCACAAATCCTCACGGTGCACACACAGCAGGCTGAAAGGCAGGCGCCGCCAAGGTGGTGTCTTCAGCCAACACCTGAGGGGGTGCTTGCAGCACAGTCGTTTGCGGCGCTCCTCCAGTAACACCCAACTGTAAAAATGCACCTTGCCCACGACTTACTTGAATGGGTGGTTGGTCTGGGTCACCAGAAATTACAACTTGACCATCATACACAGCCACCAAAAGACTTTGATCTGATTGTTCTCCTTGTCCTGAAGAGGGTAAATCTTGCGCCTTGGTGGTGGATAAACCTTCAAACGTATCGGGAGTCTCACCTGGCTGAGGCGAAGGCGGTGGGCCAGGATTTTCAATTCCGATTAATTGTTGAATATTAATGGCATTAGTCAGCACTTGCGGAAAATTTGTCCCGCTAACAGTGGCAAACTGCCCTGCCAACAAAGCGACTGATTGACCGGCCGCATTCGTCAACAACACATTCCCCGAAATCACTTGCAACACAACATCACCTGGTAAAGCAGGCGGTGGCGCCCCTGGGGGCACAATGCCAAAATTAATTTCAGTGCCACGAATGCCAATAGTGGCAGTTTGCGTTGCAAATTTAACGTTATCAGGTTGATTTTTACCAATTGCACCTGTAACGCTACGCAACCCACCTGCCAGCAATTTAAAAGAAGCTACCGACGCTTTAGGTTCGGTGGGTTCATAGTTAAATGCAGCAATTTCTAACTCGCTACCACCGGGTAAAGTCATGCGCGAAGAATCGGCCATCACCAGTACCGCAAACCCCGCTTTGTTCACGGTCAATTTGTCACCCGAAAAAACCGCAGCACCCCGTTCAAGTTGACGTGTTTGACCTGCGGGGTTAATTGCAGAAACTTGGCCCATCACCTGAGACACCCGCCCTGCGGCGCCAACCGTGGAGTTATTGGTTTCTGACGCAGAGCCCTTTTCACTAGATGCCAAACGCTTGCACTCGTCACCTTGACAAACCCGTGCAGAAAAGTCGGTACCTCGTATTCCGATGGTGGCTGTTTGACTACGCATTTGAAAAGCATCCGTGTTGCTACGCTTACCGATTAAACCGGTCAACGTTCTTAAGCCGCCTTGTACCAATTTAAAATCGGCTTTATCGGCAATGGGGTTGTCGGGTTGATACGCATACTCTTCGACCACAAAACGTGTTTTAGGACGCAACGCCACTTGCGTTTTATCAACAAACACCAGTACCACCGTGCTGTCTTTTTGAGTGTTAATAATATCGCCTACAAACAATCGGGTACCTACATTGGCAATTTTATTTTTGCCCTCAGCGCTTTGTAAACTCACTAAACCGGTAAAATTTCGAATGGAACCCACGGATTTTTCTGAAGACTCACTACTTGCCTCTCGCAAAGGATTTGCAGACTGCGATTGTGCCAAGGCATTTGCACTGACAACTAATTGTAAGCTTAAAAACAGCCACACCCAGATCATCCAATACACCAAGCTGTACCTGTAATGGTCGCTTCGAAGCAATTGACGAACATTCATCCAAAGGCGTTGCATTCAGTCAGTTCCTTATCACTGGCAGTTGGCAACGGGCCGTTGCGAACTAGTCCGATTGGTCTTAACTTCCATATTTTGACTTTGTTGCGTTGGTGTGGTTCCAAGCGTAGC
>DIYC01000051.1:0-1242 GCA_002428895.1 Burkholderiales bacterium UBA6064
TACGACGACTTCCCCGCCGGCTGCTACTCCTTTCACTCCAGAACAAGTAGAAGACCTTACAAAGAAGGCTGCGGCACTTGGTGCCCCAGAGGGTGCCGATTTAGTTGAGACAGAGGACGGACTGGCGGTGGAGTATGATGTACTCGCTCCTGAAACTGATGAAAATGCTGCTGCAACCAGATTTATGAGCATGCTGAGTATCGACAATGTTTACTTGATGACGTACTTTGCAACAGCTGGGGCTTCGCGTGTCCAACTTCTCAATTTAAGTATTCTTGACAAAATGGGTGATTTTCCTGCAAAGGTGAACGAAAACTATGACATAATCATGAGGTCAGCTGAAAGTTGCGCATCGCTCGACGATGGGACTAAATTGCTTGATTCGTTTAACACAATTCCCCTAGAAGTTAGGACGTTTATTTTAAAGTTAGTAGCAACGTGGATTGAGGCAACGGTGAAGCAGGGTAATCCACATGGATTGGACTTTGCCGCTGTGGAGAATGCATTAGCTTGCCTTAAAAAACTTCAGACTGGTCAAGTTCCTACTGCAGACGAGTCTGCCGGACTTTTTACGATAATGAATGCAGCGCAAACTGAGGCTATTAGCCCTGAACATGATGCCGAGGCTCTAGCAAACCAGGTTTCAGCGGCGAATCAGAAGCTCGAACAGATTCAAAACCAGGCTTCCAGGTGATACTTGCTTATTGCTGGTAAATGAATGGTCAGATTAAACTTTTAGTTAAGAAAGAGGTAAACAATGACGACAGCTACTGAATTATCTGGAGCCACAACAGGTACATACGGGTCGAGTTCTTTGGAATCTGTCGACGAGGATTTTGTGCATAATAGTATGACTTTTACCTTTCGCGTTGAGGGTGGTCAAGTTGTACAAGACACTTCATTTTCTGATCCCGTGGTTTTGCCTACGACGCCACTCTTTGTTGGTGGTCAATTAGTTAATGTTCCAACTGGTTTTTATGTTGAGCTTCATGGTGAAGCTGTGCTGGTTCCTTTTGACGGAATTTATGTTGATGCAAATGGAGACCTTTTTGTTCAGTCACCCGTAGCAAGCGATACGAGCAAGGTTGACACCTACAAGGGCGATTGGGCAAAGATAGGTAACATTAACAATCTTCCTGGTGCACAATCAGCGGGAGGTTCCGCAAACATTGGTTCATTGCCAACTCAGGTGGTTATACAACCCATTTTAATGGGAGATGGTGCTTCAACCGTGTCTTTTGA
>DIYC01000051.1:1422-1567 GCA_002428895.1 Burkholderiales bacterium UBA6064
TGAGTTAAAGTCTGGTGAGGCTCCGCCTGCTGGAAGTGTCTCTACGGTCAATGGGCAACAAACAATTATGGGTTCTGATGGGCAACCCATTCCTGTTGTTACAGGAAATGCAGAAAAAATAGAAGATACAAAAGATACAAAAGAT
>DIYC01000051.1:1805-3210 GCA_002428895.1 Burkholderiales bacterium UBA6064
CAAGACACACAAGACACACAAGAGACAGAAACCCCATCTTCTATCTCTCTAAGTTATCTCACTGAAAGTGATCTTCTCGATAAGGAAAGAGATCCGCCTATTGTAAATACGATTTACTTTAGTCCATCTATCGGTGCAGCGCCTGAATTGGTTGATGACTCTGTGTTGTTACATTTACCTTTAAATAGTCAGGGCCAGTTTTTTTCGCAGTATACGGTGGTTCAGGTAGATGGTAAAAACTTTTTATATACTGTGATTTCAGGTCAGGAGGGTAAGGAAGCTGTCTTATTGGGAGAAACAACATTGGCACCGGGTTTTTATAGTAATACGGTTAATCAGGCTTCGGTTTTAGCTCCCGCCCCATTGGTTGATGATGCAACATTTAATCAGTACGGCGGAGTTTTTGAGTTTTGTGATCCAGACGGTAGCGACGTTAGTGGTTATGGTAACTTTGATAAAGATACTATTGGCTATGAACGGTCGGTGAATTACACTGGTTGGGGTTATAGTCAAAACGCTGGTAGAGGTAGGGATCTTTACCAGGTCTCTCAATTACTTAGTCCCACTGGGGAGCCTTTGTTGTACAACCTTGACGGAGGTAAAAAACATGATTGTTTGTTTTTACCAGGAGCCGAGTCTGAGTGGTCTGAGGTAACACTTCCAGCAACTGCCCCAGATGGTACGTCGATTACAGAAGGTTCTTATCTGAAGCATGGCCCTACTGGTACTTTCGTTAGGGTCAATTGTTTCGATAGTATTGAGTATTTTGAAGTTTCTAACAAGGGTGAAACGACTGATAAACGGCATGCAGTGCAAAAAGAAGCACCTGTTAGGGAATCAACTCCAACTCCAACTGTATCGTCTTTTATTTTGCCTGCGGAAACTCAGAAGGAGTGGGCAGGTCTTTTTACTTTTAGCGGTAATGATGGTAGCAAAGATAATCGAGGGAAAGGCCAAGAAAATTTTTATCTAGATTACAACGACAGTGCGGCGCATCTTGGTTCTAATTTTGTTCATGATGCAAAACGGCTAGAGGATAATTTTTATATTGCGCAGTTAGTTGGCCCCAATGGTGAGCCGTTGATGTACAACATTGATGGTGGCGAGAGGGATGATACATTGTATTTGCCTGGAGAATCTACAGATTGGGTCGAGGTTAAAGTGGGCGATGATGGTAGTTGTTACTATACTGATGAAACGGGTGCGCAAGTGTCTGTTACAGCGCCAGATGGGACTAGCTTACCCAGTGGTTCTTCTTGGATGGTGCATAAAGAAACTAAAACTTTAGTTAGTCGAAAGAATATGGATGTCTTTGTCTATGAGAAAACGGCTCCAAATACTGAGGGGGTTAAGATATTTGACCCTGTTTCAGGTGTTGAGTTAGACCCTGAAACGTTGCAGCCCC
>DIYC01000051.1:3411-6162 GCA_002428895.1 Burkholderiales bacterium UBA6064
ACGAGATAAAGGCAGCTGATCTTCAGGGTGCGCCGCCTAAAGAGCTTCCGGATGATCTAGGAAAGGCAAAAGATGCACTTGAGGAAACAATTGGGTTTGAAATTGATTTAACCATGCTTTATGGAAATGCTTTTGAACGCAGTTTTACGGAGTGGTCTAGTAAGCTTACTGATGCAGATTGGAAGACTTTGATCCGTTTATATACCTTTCAACAGCAAACACTGTGTAAGAATGCGAAATCTGATGATCTTGATTTTATGTACCTTCAGTCAAAAATTGACTGGGCACGTACTCAGATCGGTAATCCAAACTACATGGCTGAACAGGATATTTATAAATTTATATTGATCAATCAGACGTATGGAACTGAAAAGCTGCTAGAAGATTCAAACGATTTAAGTGAAGATGAGAAGGTAAGAATAGAGAATGAGCAGATGTCTTGGCTGAGCAGACTTCCGGAGGCGAAAAATATGGGTAAAGACAATCATAATCACAATTTCAACTAGGTTGCTTGATGGGTTGTGTGGGCTCAACTTCGATTACAATAGGTGTTTAATTGTCACTTAAAAATCTACATGCAACACATTCAACTGGGTTCAATTCACATTGCAAACAATCGGCCATTGGTTTTGTTTGGGGGTCTTAATGTACTTGAAGATCTTGAGAGTACTTTAAGAACCTGTGAGGTTTTTGTGAGGGAAACTCAGCGTTTAGGCATCCCTTTTGTGTTTAAGGCTTCATTTGATAAGGCCAATCGTTCTTCTGTGCACTCATATCGGGGTGTTGGCCTTGACCAAGGCTTAGAAATTTTTACACAGGTCAAGCGGCGGTTTAATGTGCCCGTAATAACCGATGTTCACGAGTTGTATCAGGTTAAGCCTGTTGCAGAGGTAGTGGATGTTCTTCAGTTGCCTGCATTTCTTGCTCGTCAAACCGATTTGGTGATAGCGCTTGCGCAAACAGGCCGAGTGATTAATATTAAAAAACCCCAATTTATGAGTCCTGAGCAAATTATTCACATTGTGAATAAGTGTCGCGAGGCGGGTAATTCGCAGGTGATTGTTTGTGAACGAGGGGTTTGTTTTGGTTATGACAACTTGGTTGTGGATATGTTGGGTTTTGGGGTGATGAAAAAAGTGACGGGCAATTCGCCACTCATGTTTGATGTTACACATGCATTGCAAAACAGATCACCAGGAGGCGCTGCTTCGGGTGGGCGACGTGAACAAGTTTTAGACTTGGCGCGTGCAGGTTTGGGGGTCAGTTTGGCTGCTTTGTTTATTGAAGCGCATGAAAAGCCTGATCAAGCACGTTGTGATGGGCCTTCGGCCTTACCATTACACTTGTTAGGTTTATTCTTAGATCAAATTAAAGCAACTGACGATTTAATTAAGTCATTGCCTGCTTTGCAAATTAGCTGATTAGGTTTTTTTGTTGCTTGGCTTTGGTTGTTGTTTTAGTTGTTGTTTTAGTCACGCTTGGTTTTTTTTCTGCGCGGGCTTCAAACTCGAAACCAATTGTACTGTCGTCTTTTTTAATTAAATAGGCTTTAAATGCGCGTTTTGTTCGAGATGAAACAAAACGATTTAGTAAGTCAGTTTTGCCTACGGTTAATAGTTTTTGCATTTGTTCGCTGTCGATGGGTTGTTGCAGTATGACTTTGCCAGACCTGAAGTCGCACGATTTTTCTGCGCCGACTGCATGTTCGCACACATACGTGGTGGTTGTTTCATACACATTGCTGTTGCATTTTGGACAAGGGCCTAAGGTTGTTTGATCTGAAAAGTCATGTTCTTGGCTGAGTTGGTCTTCGCTGGGCTGACCAAAATCAAATTCGAGTTTGTATTCATTGTTTAAACGCAGCGCGGCTGAGAAAGGTTTGCCCATTTTGCTGCGAAAGCCGTCTAACATGGGGAGTTCACCTTGAGACAGTAGGGTTTCAATTTCAGTTATTTCAAAGGCGCGACCTCCAGGTACTTTGCTAATCGAGAAGTCACATGAGGTGCAGGTGAAGCGTCGATAGTTTTCTTTGACGGTTTGATGACACTTGGGGCAGGTTGTTTTTAATGTGATGTAGTCGCCTGGAATGGTGTCGGCTGTGTAATTTTTGGCACGATCTACCATGGTTGTGGTGATGTGTTGAATGTCTTGCATAAATTGTTCGCTTGAAAGCTGCCCTTTTTCAATTTGCGATAATTTATGTTCCCATTCGCCTGTGAGTTCAGGCATGGTGAGTTCGGTAACACCTAAGCCGCGTAGCAGAGTGAGCAATAAAAAGGCTTTGGCGGTGGGAATGAGTGCGCGTTCTTCTCGGACTAAATATTTTTCGGTTAAAAGGCCTTCAATAATGGCGGCCCGAGTTGCTGGCGTGCCAAGCCCTTTAAGAGCCATAGCGCTTCTTAGCTCTTCGTCTTCAACGAGTTTACCCGCAGTTTCCATGGCTGAGAGCAAAGTGGCTTCTGAAAAGCGGGCAGGTGGTTTGGTTTCTAAATGATGGTGGGCGATTTCTTGAGTGTGCACTGTTTCGTTGGGTTGTACGGCCACCAGGTTTTCTTCGTCGCCAACGACCGCTTTTTTCCCGTACACTTGTAACCAGCCGGGTTGCACCAGAACTTTACCCTCGGTTTTAAATAGGTGTGTATTAATGGTGGTAATACGCGTGGTGTTGTTGTATTCAGCCGCAGGGAAGAACACGGCCAGAAAACGGCGAACGACTAGGTCATAGAGTTTTTGTTCGGGTTCTGATAAATT
>DIYC01000051.1:6366-6892 GCA_002428895.1 Burkholderiales bacterium UBA6064
TGTTCGGGTTCTGATAAATTTTTAGGTAGTTGTTGGGTTGGAATAATGGCAAAGTGATCGCTGACTTTACTGTTGTCGAAAATTCGTTTGTTGGGATTAACCCAGTTGTTGTGTTGAATGACGCGGGCAAGCTGGGCATAGTCGTTTGCAATGTCAGTGGGGCTGGCTTTGGCAAATAAGTCTAGAGTTTGTTGCACGTTGTCTAGGTAATCTTCGGGGAGTACTTTGCAATCGGTTCTAGGGTAAGTGAGTACTTTGTGCTTTTCATACAGTGCTTGCGCAAGGCCGAGCGTATTTTTAGCAGAAAAGCCAAACCGGCTATTGGCTTCGCGTTGCAGGCTGGTTAGGTCGAATAATTGGGGTGCAATTTGTTTGCTGGGTTTGACTTCGTCAACTACTGTGCCTGATTTGCCTTGGCAGTCTTGAACAATTTGTTTGGCTTGGGCTTCATTCCAGAGGCGGTCTGCACGGTCGTCGGGATTGTCTGATTTTTTAAATTTTGGGTCGAACCATTTGCCAGGGTATT
>DIYC01000051.1:7021-7218 GCA_002428895.1 Burkholderiales bacterium UBA6064
TATTGCCCTGCTTGAGCGGCAAATTCAGCCCTGACTTCAAAGTAGGTTTTGGCTTTGAATTGGCGAATTTTTTCTTCTCGTTCAACGACTAAGGTTAGCGTGGGAGTTTGCACTCGGCCAACGGTTGTTAGAAAAAACCCACCTTCTTTGTTGTTGAATGCGGTCATGGCTCGGGGACCGTTGATTCCGACTAGCCG
>DIYC01000051.1:7422-8032 GCA_002428895.1 Burkholderiales bacterium UBA6064
GGGTACCGTTGATTCCGACTAGCCAGTCGGCCTCGGATCGGCAACGAGCGGCGTTTGCTAAAGGAAGCATTTCTTGGTCGGAACGCAATGTGTCAAAGGCTTGACGAATTGCGGGGGCAGTCATGGACTGTAGCCATAAGCGTTGAATTGGTTTTTTGGTGCCGGAATATTGTGCGATTAAGCGAAAAATGAGTTCACCTTCTCGACCCGCGTCACATGCGTTAATTAAGCCTACAACGTCTTTTCGTTTGATGAGTTTGGTGAGTAATTTAAGACGAGGTTCGGTTTTACTGATGGGGTTTAGGTCGAAATGCTGGGGTAAGACCGGTAGATTTGAAAAGCTCCATTTGCCACGTTTGACTTCAACGTGATCTGGGGCTTTGATTTCAAGTAAGTGTCCGATGGCTGAAGACAGTACAAATTGTTCACTTTCAAAGTAGTCGGTATGTTTTGTAAAACCACCTAAAGCGCGTGCAATGTCGGCAGCTACTGAGGGTTTTTCTGCAATGATCAGTTTTTTTTGGGCTATGCTATTCAAAGCAATCTCTCTTATTGTATTGATTAAGGTCTCAGGGCGCAGTTTACGTGTTAAGAATGTTTTATTGCAAGT
>DIYC01000051.1:8295-8446 GCA_002428895.1 Burkholderiales bacterium UBA6064
CTAACGATTGCCTGCTTCGCAAATAACCCAGCCTTCTAATTCTAATTCTGTTAAGGCGCTTAAAATGGTGTCGCAGGGTAAGTTGGATTGTTGGATTAGGTCATCAACATGGCATGGTGAATCGGAAAGTAGTTGTAGTATCTGATTTAAA
>DIYC01000124.1:0-795 GCA_002428895.1 Burkholderiales bacterium UBA6064
TACAGGTTTACTTGACTATTACATGTACTATAATAAAAAAAGATTTAATAAAAGTCTTTTTGGTTGGTTGTTGACTTTTGTATTGCTGGCATCATGGATATTAATTCAAAAGAATACTTAGTTTGTGTAACGGATGGTTTGTCGGCTAATGATGGTGAGCTTGATCCCAATCAGGTTGTGCCTTTGTACCATCAAATTTATCTTATTTTACGAGATGCAATTCTCGAAGGTCGTTATGACGATGTGCCTTTACCTGGTGAGCTTACGTTGGCCAAGCGTTTTTCTGTCTCTCGGGTCACTATGCGTCGAGCAATTCAAGATCTTGTTGCCGAAGGTTTGGTTGCCCGTGGCCGTGGAAAGGGTACTTTTGTTAAGCCTAGAACCCCTAACAGTGCGATTGGACAAAGCCAGTTATTAAGCGCATCAGCACTTAGGCTGCAAGCATCAGGAGATTCCTCTGATTTGCAACTTATTTCTTCTAAGCGAGTCATGCCCACCAATGAAGTGGCCAAAATTCTTCAAATTCCCTCCGATGCTGTCGTCGAAGAGCTGATCCGTTTAAGGCGTTTTGATCGCCAACCTGTGGCTTATTTAACCAGTTATGTGCCTGAAGAGTTATCACGAAAAATCTGCAGAAGAAGGCTTCGTGAGCGTCCAATTTTAACCCTGCTTGAAGAAGCGGGTATCAATGTGAGCAAAGCAAAACAAAGTATTAATGCAAAGTTGGCTGATGCTGTCGTTGCTTCTGCACTGATGGTGCCCGTTGGTGCACCGTTACTTTCTATCTCTAGGGTG
>DIYC01000124.1:1026-10753 GCA_002428895.1 Burkholderiales bacterium UBA6064
GTTCAATATCTAAAAGGTTTGTATCGACCTGATTGTTATGACTACAGAATTGAATTGTCTCGAAAGCAAGTCAAAGGCCTTTCAACCTGGTTTCAAACCAACGAAGTAGAGTTCACATTCGAGAATTTTCACTAAATTGGCGTAATTCGCTATTTTTTTAAATCGGCGTTCCGCTCTAATTCTTGTATACGTTTGTTGGCCTTAAAAAAGTGTTAGCATACTTAAGAATTTCATGGGTAAAGGCGAATATGCGTAGAAATTCCGATTTTGAAGCAGTGGATCACAATATGCCTTACCAAGCACGCACTGATTTTCAAACACTTCAAGCGTTACTTCCTTTTTTATTTCGTTTTCCTGTCCGAGTGGTTTTGGCGATTACCTGTTTGGTATTGGCTAAAGTTTCAAATGTCGGCGTGCCTTTGGTCTTAAAAGAGTTAAGTGATCAATTAACTCCCTTATTGCAAAATAGTGCTTTATTAGTGGCAGCAGTAGTTCCCATTGGCTTGCTGCTCACCTATGGTGCATTAAGAATTTTATCCACTCTGTTTACTGAATTGCGGGAATTTATTTTCGCACGAGTAACTCATAGTGCTGTGAAAGAGCTCTGTTTAAATGTTTTTTCGCACCTGCAAGCTTTGTCGTTGCGGTTTCATTTAAATCGTCGCACAGGAAGCGTGACGCGTGATGTTGAGCGAGGAAGTCGAGCAATCTCCAGTTTGATTAGTTATACGTTGTATAGCACGTTACCTACTTTGATTGAAGTATTGTTGGTAATTGGGTATTTGTATATTAATTACGATCTTTGGTTTTCCGTGATTGTGGCTGTTTCAATTGTTTTGTATGTTGTGTTTACTTTTAAAGTGACTACTTGGAGAGTTAAATTTCGCCGAACTATGAATGACCTAGATTCTCAGGCAAACTCGACAGCCGTAGATGCGTTGATTAATTATGAAACGGTGAAATATTTTGGTTGTGAAGAGTATGAAGCCAAGCGTTATGGCGACAGCATGGCAGCGTACCAAGAGGCAGCTATTAAGTCGCAGCAAAGCTTAACCCTATTAAATATGGGACAAAGTGCACTGATGGCTTTAGCGGTGACCGCTGTATTGTGGCGAGCTACTGTTGGGGTTTTAAATGAACAGCTTAGCCTGGGTGATTTAGTGTTGATTAATGCTTTTATGATTCAGCTTTATATCCCTCTTAATTTTTTAGGCGTGATTTATCGAGAAATTAAGCAATGTTTGGTTGATATTGAACGTTTGTTTAGTTTGTTAGATGAGCCTTGTGAAATTAAAGACCAACCAAATGCAAAGCCTCTCGTTACGCAGGGAGCAACGATTGAATTTCATGCGGTAAATTTTAGTTATGAGGCACAGCGTCCTATTCTTAAAAATCTTTCGTTTTCTATTCCAGCAGGACAAACTGTTGCGGTTGTTGGGCATAGCGGGGCAGGTAAATCCACTCTATGTCGGTTGTTATATCGTTTTTATGAGGTTACCGGCGGGCAAATTTTAATCGATGGGGAAGACATTACTGAAGTCACACAGGCTTCGCTTCGCAGTCAAATTGGTATTGTTCCTCAAGACACAGTGTTGTTTAATCATACAATTGGTTACAATATTGGGTATGCCAGGCCAGGGGCGACTCAAGAGGAGATTCAAAGTGCTGCGAAAGCAGCGTCAATACATGACTTTATTTGCCTTTTGCCACAAGGGTATGAAACTAAAGTTGGAGAGCGAGGTTTAAAATTGTCAGGGGGAGAAAAACAACGTGTAGCAATTGCTCGTGCTATTTTAAAAAACCCCTCTATTTTTGTGTTCGATGAGGCTACTTCTTCACTTGATTCCGCCACTGAAAAACTCATTCAGCTGCAACTCAAAGAATTGTCTCGATCTCGAACTACTCTGATTATCGCTCATCGGCTCTCTACCATTATTCATGCCAATAAAATACTCGTTTTCAAACAAGGTGAGTTGTTTGAGTCAGGAACGCACATAGAATTATTAAACCAGAATGGTCAGTATGCGACCATGTGGAATCACCAACAACATCACATTGAATAAAGGCAGTATGTTCTATGGATACTAAATGGCTTGAAGATTTTGTCACGTTGGCTCGAACTGGTAGTTTTTCTAAAGCAGCCAAGCAACGTAAGGTAACGCAGCCAGCTTTTTCGCGTAGAATACAAGCCTTAGAAGTTTGGTTGGGTTGTGAATTAATTGATCGGGGGGTTTTCCCGACACGATTGTCTGTTCAAGGCAATCTGTTTTACGAGCAAGCGCTCACCATGCTTGAGCAAATTCGCCAAACTCGTAATTTGGTTCGAGGGGGGCAAGTTAATTTGCCTGGTGGCGAGATTCACGTGACGGTACCCCATACCATTGCGTTTAGTCGCTGTCCCGTTTGGTTTGAGGGTCTGCGTTCTGGCCTTTCTGCAGCAGGCAAAAATGTGAGCTTTCGTTTAACCGCAAGAAATGTGCACGATGCAGTGGGTTTCTTTGTAGACGGGGGTTGTGATTTCTTAGTGTGTTTTGACCATCCTATGGAGCCAATTAACTTTGACGAAGATAAATTTGAAGTACGGCCCTTGGGTCGAGAAGAGCTTAAACCTTATTCAAAAGTTCAAAATGGTCGGCCTTTATACACGATAGATCCTCTTGCTAGTAAACCATTACCTATTTTGCGGTTTGTTAAGCATGCTTACTTATCACATATGATGGAAATTTGTTTTTCTAATGGTCCCTTATTTCGGCATGAGACTATTTTTCAAACAGACATGTCAGAATGTTTAAAAGCCATGTGTGAACGTGGTGCGGGGGTTGCCTGGTTGCCAACCAGCACCGTTGGTGAATTGTTTTATTCTAATTTAGTTGCTCTAGAGGGGCCTTATAAAACAGTGATTGATGTGCATTTAATCCGTCGAAAGCCTAAACCAGAGGACGAACCACTTCATGCCGAATTGTTAGAACAAGTTTGGCAGTTATGGCCTGAATAGCATGTTTATCCCTCGTTGGAGGGTGTTGCTTGGTTTCGCGGTCTACGCGTGTTTTAATCCAATTGTTTGTGCCCTTAGGGTAAAATGTTTCATAAGAGAGTTTAGTTATGTCATCTTCACAGTCTCGGATCGAAAAAGACCTACTTGGCGAGAAATCCATACCTGCCAATGCTTATTGGGGAGTTCATACCAGTCGAGCCTTAGATAATTATCAAATCACTGGTTTTCCGCTTTATAATGCCCCAGAACTAGTCAATGCCTTGGTGTCGGTTAAGTGGTCTGCCGCTAAAGCAAACGCCGATCTGAATGTCATTCCAAGAGATATTGCTGAGGCCATCGGTAAGGCGTGCCTTGAAATTCGACAAGGTCGTTTGCACGATCAATTTGTCGTTGACGTGATTCAGGGTGGTGCGGGCACCTCTACCAATATGAATGCCAACGAGGTAGTGGCCAATCGCGCCATCGAGCTGTTGGGTGGCAAAAAAGGAAATTATAAGTTGGTGCATCCAATTGAGCATGTAAATGCTTCGCAGAGCACCAATGATGTGTATCCAACTGCCGTTAAAATTGGCCTAATTAATGCAATTGTCGGTTTAAGCCGAGAAATGAGTTTACTCAAAGAGGCATTTGCCGAAAAGGCTAATCAATTTCAGCACGTGCTAAAAATTGGTAGAACGCAACTCCAAGATGCCGTGCCTATGACTTTGGGGCAAGAGTTTTCGGCTTTCTCAGTCATGATTGCTGAAGATACCTTGCGGCTTCAAGAAGCGATTAGTTTAATTCATGAGATTAATTTGGGTGCTACTGCAATTGGTACCGGAATTAATACAGACCCAGAGTATGCCTCTAGAGCTCGGGGTTACTTGGTGGAGTTAACAGAATTAGAGTTAGTGACCGCCGCTAACTTGGTTGAAGCTACCCAAGACACAGGTGCGTTTGTTCAACTTTCTGGAGTATTAAAACGAATTGCGGTCAAACTTTCTAAAGTATGCAACGATTTGCGTTTATTGTCTTCTGGGCCACAGGCAGGTTTAAACGAAATTAATTTGCCTGCAAAAGCGGCAGGTTCTTCGATCATGCCCGGAAAAGTGAATCCAATCATTCCCGAAGTTGTTAACCAAGTTGCATTTGAAGTCATTGGTAATGACGTGACTGTGACGATGGCGGCTGAAGCCGGTCAGTTGCAGTTGAACGCGTTCGAGCCGATTATCGCTTGGAGTTTATTCAAAAGTATTTATCATTTAACTGCTGCATGTAACACACTGACTATTAATTGCGTTCAAGGAATTACAGCCAACGAAGCTTTGTTACGCGAGCGAGTCAATAGTTCAGCATCTCTAGCTACCGCGTTAAACCCTTATATTGGTTATGATCAAGCCTCAGAAATTGCTAAATTGGCTCTTAAAACAGGTCGTCGAGTCGATGAATTGGTGCTTGAAAAGAATTTATTAACGAAAGAAGAATTGAGCGAGATTGTAAAACCTGAAGTGCTTACCCAACCCAGGAGAATTATTAACAAAAAGCCTTAAGTTTTCATTTTTAATGAAGACAAGTTCTACAATAGAGCAAATCATTAGGAGATTTTCAATGAAGTTAAGCATGCTGTTACCGCTCGCTCTTTGTTTAAAACTTTTGGGTATACAGTCCGTATTGGCCTCTAGCACCGTACCTTTTACAGGCACATTAAAAAAAGCTCAAGAAACTGGTGTTTTAGTGATTGGCTACCGAGAATCCTCGGTGCCTTTTTCTTATTTGGATCACAATCAAGAGCCAATTGGATACTCTCTTGATTTATGCAGTTACGTGGTTAAAGCGGTTAAGCAGCGCCTTAAGCGCCCTGACCTTCAAGTGCAGTTACAACCAGTTACTTCTGCCAATCGTATCCCGTTGTTGCAAAATGGTACGATCGATATCGAATGTGGTTCAACCACGAATTCCGTTAAACGTCAACAGCAGGTTGCTTTCGGTAACACGACGTTTGTTACGAATGTTCGGGTAGTCGTTAAGAAAGACAGTGGCATTAATTCTTTGGCTGATTTGAATGGGCAACCGATTGCTACCACTTCAGGTACCACTTCTGTCCAATTAATTAAACAGCACGAAAAAGGGCAATCGATTGATCTGCGTGAAATTTATGGTAAAGATCATGCTCAGAGTTTTTTATTGGTTGCAAACGACAGGGCTAAAGCGTTTGTGATGGACGATATTTTAATAGCGGGGTTGGTTGCCAACAGTGCAGAACCGGATGCTTATAAATTTTTACCCGAAATTTTGCGCACTGAGCCTTATGGCATTATGATCAGAAAAAATGACCCTGAATTTAAAATTCTGGTTGATGCTATCTTAAGTAACTTGATGTTGAGTGGTGAAATCAATAAAATTTATGCGAAGTGGTTTGAAAGTCCTATTCCTCCTCACAGTGTCAATCTTCATTTTCCAATGTCAGAAGCACTTAAAAAAGCCATTGCAGCACCTAATTCAGAAGGTGTTCAATAAATAAGAATCTGTTCGCTCGCAGGTTCTTCATACGGGATTTTTTAGGAATCCCATAAGGTTGCTGTACCCTTCAAGGCCAGTTAACTTGCAACAAGTAGAAGGTTAGTATGATCGATGATCTCAATTGGTTTTTATTTTTTGAGCCAATCATGGAGGGTGAAACTGTAGTTTGGTGGCAATTTCTTCAAGTAGGTTTGTACTTCACTTTGGGCTTGTCGCTTGCTGCTGGTTTTATGGCTTTTTGGATAGGTTCTTTGGTGGGGATTCTTCGAACGACATCCTCTACCTTTTTCTGCCTATTAGGTAACCTATATGTTGAAGTGTTCAGAAATGTACCTTTAATTGTGCAGTTTTTTCTATGGTATTTTGTGGTGCCCGAGCTAGTGCCTGCCATTAAGACTTGGTCGATCGAGCAAGACCCCACCTTGGTGCAATTCATTGCTTCGGTGGTGTGCTTGGGTTTGTATACGGGTGCACGGGTTGCAGAACAAGTTAAATCAGGCATTTTATCGTTGCCTTCAGGGCAAAAAGATGCAGGTTATGCTTTAGGTTTAACCCAAGCACAAACTTATCAGCACGTCATTATGCCTATGGCCTATCGAATTATTATTCCACCTTTAACGTCCGAGGCCATGAATATGATTAAAAACTCATCGGTTGCGTTGACTATAGGACTCACAGAGTTGACTTTTAGAACCCAAGAAATGGGCGAAACTACATTTGCTTTTTTAGAAGCATATGTGGCTGCAACCTGTATTTATGTTGTTGTGTCATTTACCGTGAATCGAATTATGGTGTTTATTGAAAAATCATTCACTGTACCTGGTTATATCTCGGAGAATCAATAATGCAAGAAATTGATTTTACGGTGATATCAGACTCGCTGCCTTATTTATTAGAAGGTTTGGTTTACACCTTACAGTTGACTGTAGTGGCAACATTCGGGGGGTTATTTTTTGGAACTTTATTGGCTTTAGCTAGGCTTTCAGGAATTTCGTTGTTGAGTAGTTTCGCAGCAGGTTATGTGAATTTGATGCGTTCTATCCCATTAATTCTTGTTATTTTTTGGTTTTATTTTTTAGTTCCGCTGCTTTTGCAAGAATTGATGGGGTATGAAAGACCTCCCCAAGTTGGCCCTGAACGATCTGCTTACATTACCTTTATTCTATTTGAAGCTGCTTTCTTTTGTGAAATTATGCGCGCAGGGATTCAAAGTATACCGAGGGGTCAGGTCAGTGCCTCGTATGCGTTGGGTTTAACATACGGCCAGTCTATGCGTTTGGTCATTTTGCCGCAGGCATTTCAAAATATGCTACCAGTCTTGTTAACTCAGATTATTATTTTATTTCAAGACACTTCGTTGGTGTATGTGTTATCTGTAACCGATTTTCTGGGAGCGGCATCAAAAATTGCTCAACGTGACAGTACGCTTGTTGAAATGTATTTATTTGTTGCTTTGGTGTATTTGGTGATTTGTTTTTCATTGTCAATGTTGGTGAAAGCAATTCAAAGAAGAACTCAAATTATTCGTTTGTAGGAGATCTCTGTGATTGAAATTAATAATGTCAGTAAATGGTACGGAGATTTCCAGGTGTTGTCCGAATGCTCTACCTCTGTTAAAAAGGGAGAAGTGGTCGTTGTCTGTGGCCCATCTGGTTCGGGTAAGTCGACTTTGATTAAAACCGTGAATGCCTTAGAGCCATTTCAACGGGGTTCAATTGTTGTAGATGGTATTTCTGTAGGAGATCCAAAAACCAATTTACCTAAACTCAGAGCTCGTGTGGGTATGGTATTTCAACATTTTGAGTTATTTCCACATTTGTCTATTTTGCAAAATCTAACCATGGCTCAAATTAAAGTGCTAGGTCGAAGTAAAGATGAGGCCAATGCGAAAGGATTGTCTTTGTTGGAGCGAGTTGGTTTAACTGGACATGCGTATAAATATCCCGGTCAATTATCTGGTGGTCAGCAACAACGTGTTGCAATTGCTCGTGCTTTGTCGATGGATCCCGTGTGTATGTTATTTGATGAGCCTACTTCAGCACTTGACCCAGAAATGATTAACGAAGTATTGGATGTGATGATTGAGTTGGCTCAGGAGGGTATGACAATGATGTGCGTTACTCATGAAATGGGTTTTGCAAAAAAAGTTGCTGATCGCGTTATTTTTATGGATCAAGGTTATATTGTGGAAGATTGCGAAAAAAATGATTTTTTTGGTAGTGCTCGTTCAGAAAGAGCGCAACTGTTTTTATCTAAAATTTTAGGTCATTAACTATTTAATTAAACTTAAATCGTAGTTCAATTTTCTTGTTTTTTGTGCGAAATTGATCGTGTTTTTGCGTATTTAATCATGCAAAAAAAACTGCCAATACTGATATGAATTAAGCCTTGCCAGCCGTCTAAAAAACCTAATTTAATCACGTAAAATTTAATAAATCGAGTGACTGGTGAGCCAATGATTTTAAATACATTGGGTTGTTTACCTTGATTCGCTAGTTCATTGGCCTGAATGGTGGTGTAGCGGTTTTGTTTATTGATGTAGTGCTCAAGACTGTCTGCAGAAAAATGTAAAAGATCACCTTGTAGGCGGTGTAATTTAAAGTTGGGTTTTGTCTGTACTTTTTCATGCACTTTATCGTTAGACCACTGTGCGCGTTGTCGATGAAATAAGCGACAATTCAAGTCAGGATAACCTTCACCATACTTTAAAAATCGACCTAAGAACGTGTTGCAACGCGCATTTTCAAAACCTGCGATATTGTTTTCGATGGATTGACTAAATTGTTTTTCAATGGCGTTCTTAAGTGGCGTAGAAACTTCTTCGTCGGCATCTAAACAGAACACCCAATCGTGACTGGCTTGGTTGACTGCAAAGCGTTTTTGTGTGCCAAAATCTTCAAAGGGATGTTGAATAACTCGGGCATTAAACCGATTGGCGATGTTAACTGTATTGTCGGTACTGCCTGAATCAACGACTACCAATTCTTGGCAAAAAGAAGTTAAACTTTCGAGCGCTTGTTCTAACCGACTCGCTGCATTGAAAGTAATCAGAACACCAGAAATGGGTAATTTTCTTTTCATAGAAATGATGTCATAAAGGTTAATGAGTAAGTGGGCATATCCCCGTGATTGCGTACAATAAGGTTTTTTGTTTGCTTTGTGTCATGTATGTTGCGAATTTTAATTGTTAAAACGACTTCAATGGGTGATGTTATTCACGCTCTGCCTGTTTTAGAAGATATTCGCACTCATTTTCCAGATGCAATCATCGACTGGATGGTCGAGGTCCCATTTATTGATTTAGTCAAAGCCAATAAACACGTGCATGAGGTGATTCCTGTTCAGTTAAGAGTATGGCGTCAGCAAGGCATTCAATACACCTATCGCATGTGGCGTCAATTGCGTCACAGTTTGTCGAATCGAACTTACGATTTTGTAATCGATTTGCAAGGACTTATTAAAAGTGCTTGTTTAAGTTGTGCAGCAAAAGGCCGACGCGTTGGCCCCAGTTTTTGTCACGCGCGAGAGCCTTTGGCTAGCTTTTTTTATCATCAGCATGCGGGTTGGGACAAGCAAAGTCATGCAGTAGATCGCTTGCGACAGTTTACTGCGCATGTCTTAGAATATCCGTGTGCTGAGCAGGCTGTCTTTTACGAAAGTATAGGATTTTACCGTGATGCTCGTGCGCAGAAAAACAGTCGTGAAATTTGGTTTTTACATGCTAGTGCACGCCCCGAAAAAAAGTGGCCAGTGCAGTTTTGGTGCGATCTTGCTCAGCGATTTTGTGTTCAAGGTTATACCATTGTATTGCCGTGGGGCAGTTTTGAAGAAAAAAATCAGGCAGAAAGTATCGCCAAACAGTCTGAGTGTGCAGTTGTATTGCCGCACTTATCACTTGCGGCTTTGTCTGAAAGAATGCACACTGCGCAGTTGGTTGTGGGGGTCGATACTGGTTTAACTCATTTGGCGGCAGCGTTGTATTTGCCAATGGTTGCCTTGTTTTTGGCAACTCCGGCATGGCGATTTGCCCCTAAATTTAATCCATATGCAATTGCCTTGGGTGATCAAGGGGTAATGCCTTCAGTGGATGAGGTTTTTGATGCTTCAAATATGTTGTTAAAAGGAGTGTAGCAGTATGAATAAAATAATTTATGATGCCACACGTTCTGTGTATTCAATGTTGACGGTGTTGTTGTTGCCCGTGTGGGCAATTTATTTGGTGTGGCGAGCTAG
>DIYC01000124.1:11009-11187 GCA_002428895.1 Burkholderiales bacterium UBA6064
AATATTATTTGGGATGGTCGCAGCGTTTTTTGGCTAAAATTCCTGTGGGTCATAAAGGGCTAAGCACCACGCGACGAATTTGGGTGCATGCGGTGTCTGTCGGTGAAACTCGGGCTATTGCCCCTTTGGTAAAGCGTTGGTCTGATCAATTTCCGAATGATGTCTGGGTTTTTTCATT
>DIYC01000124.1:11428-12022 GCA_002428895.1 Burkholderiales bacterium UBA6064
CGGCTAAACAACTGTTTGGGTCATTAAAAGGGGCTCAGTTTTTTTATTTGCCCTATGATTTGCCGTGGTTGGCCAAGCGTTGTTTAAAGCGCTTAAATGCCAATAAACTTTGGTTGGTTGAGACTGAAATATGGCCGAACTTGATTCATCAGGCTCGGCAAGCGGGTGTCCAAGTCGCACTCATTAATGCGCGTGTATCGCCAACTACTGCTAAGTGGTGGCATAGGTTCGCCTCTTTGGTCTCACCTACGTTACAAGAGATTGATGCGATTGCGTGTCAAACTGAGGCAGATGCTCATCATTTTCAGGCTTTGGGTCGAAAAACGGATGCGATTATTGGTAATTTAAAATTCGATATTCAGTTGCAGCCTGAGTTAGTGCTGCTTGGTCAACAGTGGCGAAATGCGCTGGGTCATGGCCCAGTTTTGTTGTTGGCCAGTAGTCGCGATAAAGAAGAAACAAAGTTGCTTCAGGCTATGGTTCGTAATCAGTTTTTTAAACGGTTACCGAAAGCAACCGTGATCATTGTGCCCCGTCATCCGCAACGGTTTGACGAAGTGTATAAAGCCATGCAATTGGCCTCTGCTCAGCTTG
>DIYC01000124.1:12230-14841 GCA_002428895.1 Burkholderiales bacterium UBA6064
AAGCGGAGTGATTGGGATACGGTTCACGATGCTCGGTTTGCGAATTTAATTTTGGGTGATTCTATGGGCGAAATGCCGGCTTATTATACTTTGGCAAATGTGGCTTTTTTAGGTGGTTCTTGGGAGCCTTTAGGCGGTCAAAATTTAATTGAAGCTTGTGCCTATGGTTGTCCGGTGTGGATGGGGCCGCATGTTTGGAATTTTTCTAAAGCAGCCGAAGATGCTTTGTTTGCTGGAGCTGCCATACGGTTTGATGAAATAAGCCAAGCCGTTGAGCTTTTTTTAGATCGTGATGGTGTAATGCGACCCGAAATGTGTGAGTCAGCTAAGTCTTTTTCATTGGCGCATGCAGGTGCTGTTTCAAAAGTGATGCACTTACTCGCATAGTTAAAACTGAAATGCTTTGGCTTTAGGTGCATTGGGTAACTCAAATGCGGTAGTCTCAAACAGCGGGGTGGTTGAGGTTACTTGAGTTGCAGATTTTTTGATTAAAGTTGCACGATGTACAGGGTCTTGCCCAATAATACCAATAAAGCGCCCATTGGGTTTTAATTGTTGAATCAACATGTCTGGAATAACCTCTGATCGGCCTGCTTGAACAATCACATCAAATTGGCCTAATGAGGCAGCCGACTTAAAGCCACAGCACTGAATGATTTTGACCTGAGTGATTTGATTTTTTTCTAAATTTTGGCGTGCAAATTCAGCGACATCGGGATTAAATTCAGTGACGGTGATGCGACTACATTTCTGTGCTAAAAGTGCAGCAAGATAGCCTGTGCCCGCACCAATTTGTAAGACTTGCTCATGAGGAGCTAATTGAAGCTCTTGTACAAGACGTGCTTCAAGTTTGGGGCTCATGGTAAATTGACCGGTGTTTTTGCCATGAACGCGAATGGGGAGTTCACAATCGGTAAAGGCCATGTCTTCGAGGCCTGTCGGCATAAATTGCTCCCGTTTCACAAGAAACAGTAAATCAAGTACTGATTGATTAAGCACATTCCAAGTGCGAATTTGCTGTTCGATCATGTTAAAACGTGATTTTTCAAGGTTCATGGCAATTCCTGTAAACACAGTTAAAGACTTCATCAAAGCGACTATTCTAGCAAATTGTCAGTGGGCGTGTTTCACTTCAACCACCCCTTGTGTTCAGACAAAAAAATAAAAATTACTATAAAATGTTTTTCTCAAATGCGAATTGGAGACGATTTAAGTCTAAGTTGTGATCAATACAGTTGTAGAATACGAGACTATTATTCGTTGATAACTTCGGAGAAGCAGCATGTCTATGGCCGATCGTGATGGCTTTATTTGGTTTGATGGTAAGTTAGTGCCTTGGCGCGATGCTCAAACTCATGTTTTAACACACAGCTTACACTATGGTCTTGCCGTGTTTGAAGGTGAGCGTGCTTACAAAACCGACAAAGGTGCCGCGGTCTTTCGTTTGCAAGAACATACCGATCGTTTATTTAATTCTGCGCATATTTATCGAATGAAGTTGCCTTACACCAAACAAGAGATTGTTCAGGCAACACTCGAGGTGTTACGTGCCAATCAACTTGAGTCAGCTTATATTCGTCCGATCGCATTTTATGGCCCTGAAAAAATGGGTGTTTCACCGATTGGTGCGGCGGTTCATGTTGCAATTGCTGCCTGGAAGTGGGGTGCTTATTTAGGTGAAGATGGGCTTGAAAAAGGCATTCGAGTTAAAACTTCGTCATACAGTCGTCATCATGTCAATGTGACCATGCCACGGGCTAAATTTGCCGCTACGTATGCCAACTCAATTTTAGCCAATATGGAAGCGACACAAGATGGTTACGATGAGGCACTGTTGTTAGATGTTGATGGTTTTGTGGCTGAGGGTGCAGGCGAAAATTTATTTATTGTGAAAGAAGGCTGTATTTATGAACCTGAAATTGCTTCGGCATTGGTCGGTATTACGCGTTCAACAATTATTTCGTTAGCTCGCGAAATGGGGCTCGAGGTTAAATCCCGTCGATTAACTCGCGATGATGTTTACATCGCCGATGAGGCTTTTTTTACTGGGACGGCTGCCGAAGTGACACCCATTCGTGAATTGGATAATCGTCAAATTGGTGCAGGAATTCGTGGCCCAGTCACCACTGAATTGCAAAAACGTTATTTCGATGTGGTGTACGGTAGAAATTCTAAGTTTGAACATTGGCTCACACGGGTGTAAACATGATTGTTGATAAAAAACCAAAACATGAGTGTGTTGAATTAAAGGCTTCGCAATTGCCAGCCTATTGTCCAAATTCAGCCATGCCCGTGTGGAGCACCCATCCGAAGGTTTTTCTAGACATCACTAAAACAGGTTCGGCAGTTTGTCCCTATTGCGGAACCAGTTACCAATTAAAGCCAGGTGAAAAAGTTTCTGCGCATTAACTGATTCAATGCGTATTTTAGTGATAGCACCCAATTGGATCGGCGATGCGGTCATGAGTTTGTCTCTGATTGAGGCTTTGTCGTATTTAGATGCAGCCCAGTTGCCAAACCCAGGTCATGGTTCAGTTTTGATCGATGTTTTAGCACCTTCAACGACAGCACCAATTTATGCTTTTTGTGCCTTGGTCAATCGTGTGTATCA
>DIYC01000124.1:15077-18641 GCA_002428895.1 Burkholderiales bacterium UBA6064
GGCGTTGGTGGGCGCTTCAATTGCGTCAAAATCAGTATCAAGTCGCTTATGTGTTGCCTAATTCTTTTAAAAGTGCTTTGCTGCCGTGGTGGGCTAAAATTCCGGTTCGAGTGGGTTATTCCGGTGAGTTGCGTTCTTGTTTGTTAACTCGTGCATTCGTAAAACCTCAGAAAAACAATAAGCCACCTATGGTGAAGTGGTACACTGGCTTGGCCAATTGCCCAGAGCGTGAGGTGTTGCAACCCAAGTTAACTGTCAATCCTGCTGTGGTCGATGCATTACTTCAGCAATTTAAGTTAGCCAAACCGTTTTTGGCGTTAGCGCCTGGGGCCGAATTTGGCTCGGCGAAACAATGGCCTGCGGAGCATTTTTCTGCCGTGGCAGAACAATTTTTGAAGCAAGTTGACGGTGCTCAGGTTGTTGTGTTGGGTAGCGTTAAAGATATCCAGATTGCTCAGGTGATTGAACAGAAGGTGCCGCAGGCGCTTCGTCAACGTGTGATGGTATTGGCAGGAAAAACTACCTTGAATGAAGCGATTGGATTGCTAGCGGGTGCACACGCTTTAGTGACAAACGATTCAGGTTTAATGCATGTGGGTGCTGCGTTAAATATTCAAGTGCATAGGGTGTTTGGGTCGAGTAGCCCTTTGCATACCCCGCCGCTAAGTGCTCAAGCTCAGGTTTACAGTTTAAACTTACCGTGTAGCCCTTGTTTTCAAAGGCAGTGTCCTTTGGGTCATACTAAGTGTTTAGTCGATTTATCGCCTGACCGAATTGTGAATAATTTAAATTACACCAATCTGAATTAGATTAATTGTTACAATGGCACATCACAATAGGATTGTTGAACATGCCTCACACTGAAGAGTTTATTCTCACTGTTGCTTGCCCAGATCAAATTGGTATTGTGTATCACGTTAGTCAGTTTCTGTATGACAGAGAATGCAATGTGCTCGATTCTTCACAATATGGTGATGATTCAACGGGTTTGTTTTTTTTGAGGGTTCATTTTAATACGCCTGAGAATTTTCATAACCAGGTGCAGCGCTTGCACGATGAGTTTGAGCCTATTCAATTGAAGTTTGACATGAAAGTTCAGTTTCATGCTTTAACAGTTAAGCCCCAGGTGTTGTTGATGGTCTCAAAATTGGGCCATTGTTTAAACGATTTATTGTTTCGCTGGAAAAGTGGTTTGCTACCTTGCCACATTCAAGCGATTGTTTCGAATCATTCAACTCATGAAAATTTAGCTGTTAGTTATGGCGTGCCATTTTATTATTTGCCCATCATTCAAGCTGAAAAAACAAAGCAAGAGCATCAAGTGCGAGCGTTAATCCAGCAAATTGGAATTGATTTAATCGTGTTGGCACGTTATATGCAGGTGTTGTCGCCCACATTTTGCGCAGAGTTTTCGGGCCGAATCATTAATATTCATCACAGTTTTTTGCCTAGTTTTAAAGGTGCTAAGCCTTATCAACAAGCGTATGATCGGGGTGTTAAACTCATTGGTGCAACGGCTCATTACGTGACTTCAGAATTAGACGAGGGGCCTATTATTGAACAAGATGTGGCTCGCGTCGATCATTCATTTAGCCCAGAGGCTTTAACTACACAGGGGCAAGATACGGAATGTCAAGTGTTGGCTCGGTCAGTTAAATGGCATTGTGAGCATCGTGTGATTTTAAACGGATCTAAAACCGTTGTGTTTAAATAAAAAGAGTTGGGAGAGGCTTATGCCAACGCATCAATCCATGCATTCAACGCCCGAAGACATTGAAGAGGCTTTTTATGAAGCGTTGGAATTGGGTGATTTAGAAGTTTTAATGCGACTATGGGCTGAGGATGAACATATTGTTTGTATTCATCCAGGGGGTGGTCGCCTGGAAGGCTATAAAGAAATTCGAGACAGTTGGCGGCAAGTGTTTGAATCGGGTTTATTGCAAATTCGACTGGTTTCTTCACATCGTTTTAGCAGCGGTTTGATTTCTGTTCATAATGTAGTTGAACAAGTGGTTATCAATGGGGGCATGGGAGGCTCAGAAATTGTGCAAATTAATTCGACTAATGTGTATCACAAAGGCCCTAATGGTTGGAAGTTGGTGATTCATCATTCCAGCCAGGCGTCAGAAGTTCAAGAGATCAGTGATGTGGATGCGCTGGACGTTGGGCTGGATGACAATGATGATATACCTGTTTTGCACTGATGATCTCTTATTCAGCACCCAGGTGGCTTGTAGGTGGGCATAGCCAAACCATTGCATCGGCGCGTTTAGCACCTAGACCCCGTGTTCAGTACTACCGTCAACGATGGCAGACACCTGACCACGATTTTATCGACCTTGATTTTACTGAACCCGAATCAACACATCATCAGTACCAAAATCTTTGGGTTTTATTTCATGGTTTAGAAGGTTGTAGTCGCAGTCACTACAGTGTGTCGATGATGCATTACGTGAAACAAATAGGTGCTTTGGGTGTGGTAGTTCATTTTCGGGGATGTTCTGGCGATCAAAATCTGACACCGCGTGCTTATCATTCTGGGGATTCGGCCGAGTTAAATTGGCTTTTGCCGCTGCTCAGGCAGAAGTTGGCTTTTATTCAAAATTGCCAAGTAATTGGCATTTCTTTGGGTGGCAATGTGTTGCTGAAGTGGTTGGGTGAACTGGGTTCACAGGCGCAACAATGGGTTGATTGCGCAGTTTCTATCAGTGCTCCTATTAATTTGGCTGCAGGTGCGCAGCATATGGCGAGCGGTTTTAGTCGGGTGTACACGCAACATTTTTTACGTACGTTAATTCCTAAAGCATTGGATAAAATTAGACGATTTCCAGGGTTGGGTGAGCCTGAAAAAATTAAAGTGTGCAACAATTTTATTGAGTTTGATAACTTAGTGACAGCACCTTGGCATGGGTTTTCGGATGCGTACGATTATTATCAAAAAAGTTCGGCCTTGCAATATTTGCCAGGTATTGCGGTACCTACCTTGCTGGTGCATGCGCACAATGATCCGTTTTTACCAGGAAGCTATTTGCCAAATTCCGCGCAATTGCCAGCTGTGGTGCAGTGTTTATATCCGCAAACAGGTGGCCATGTGGGGTTTGTTCAAGCGCGTGGATTTCGTTTAAATTTAGAATGGATGCCGACTGTTTGTGGGCATTTTTTTTTGGCTCAAAGGGCTTGTTATGTTTAACAGTCAGAAAGGATTAACTGTTGCTGGAGTGATCGCTTTTTTGTTATTCATCGTTATGCTTTATGTGTTTTACAATCAGTCGAATATTGAAAATTTTTTCACTTCTCGTCCTGAAAATGTGCAACCCAGAGTGGTGCAGCCTAGAGGTGATTTGTCTGCGGTTGAGCAAAGCGTGATTGAACTGTTTGAAGCTTCTAAAGGGTCAGTCGCATACATTTTTACCGAAAGTGTACAGGGTGAATTCTTTTTTCAGCGGGTTGCAGAAGGTACAGGGTCTGGTTTTGTATGGGACGATTTAGGCCATGTAGTGACCAATGCGCATGTTGTTCAGGGGGCTAGGCGTATTCAAGTTAAATTGGATGAATCAGAACCTG
>DIYC01000124.1:18863-20872 GCA_002428895.1 Burkholderiales bacterium UBA6064
TGTGGGTATTGCCCCTTCTTATGATTTGGCAGTGGTTCGCCTGTTAAGTCGACCGCAACAGTTAGTCCCGATACCCATTGGTGAATCGGCAAATTTACGGGTAGGGCAGTCGGTTTTTGCAATTGGAAATCCGTTTGGTTTAAGTAAAACCTTAACATCCGGCTTAGTGAGTGCACTAGGTCGCACCTTGCCCGTTGATAATGGGCGAGAAATTCCAAACATGATACAAACCGATGCGGCGATTAATCCCGGTAATTCGGGTGGGCCGTTGCTCGATTCTGCGGGTCGTTTAATCGGCGTGAATACCGCTATTTTGTCAAGCTCGGGTACTTCAGCGGGAGTTGGGTTTGCTATTCCGGTTGATTTGGTCAATCAAGTGATTCCGCAATTGATTGAAAAAGGGCAGCTTCCTCGACCTGGGATTGGAATTGCTTTTGCGCAAGAGCTTGTGGGGCAGCGTATGGGCATTCGGGGCATTTTGATTTTGGGGGTCGAGCCTGGTTCACCTGCAGAGCGTGCCGGTCTGCGGGCTTTTGATTTTGAACGGCAAATTGTGGGTGACGTGATTATTGCTGTCAATCAAAAACCTGTTGCCGATGGTGCGGGATTGTTGATTGAGCTTGAAAAAGTCGGTGTGGGTGGTAAAGTGACCTTGGTGGTCATGCGTGGAGAAAGCACTCGTGAAGTGGTTGTCGAAGTGATTGACTTGAACCAATAAAGAGTTGAGTAATGAGCCAGTTTGCGGATACTCCAATTGATTTTGAACGGCGTTTTGGCGGTCTTAACCGTTTGTATGGTGCGCATGCTCTTAATTTTTTAAGCCGTAGTCATGTATTGATCGTTGGCCTTGGTGGGGTTGGTTCTTGGGCTGCCGAAGCGTTAGCTCGTTCGGCGATTGGTCGCTTAACGTTGATCGATATGGATCATGTGGCTGAATCGAATATCAACCGTCAAATTCAAGCGCTTGATGAAACCTTAGGGCAAGCTAAAACAGCTGCGTTAAAAGCGCGTATCGCTCACATTTCGCCTCATTGTGTCGTCCATGAAATCGATGATTTTGTAAATCCTGAAAATGCTTCGTTTTTTGTTCTGCAAGCTAAATCTCATTTGCCATTGGTTATCCTTGATTGTTGCGATCAGAGTGCAGCGAAAGTGGCTTTGTCTTTGGCTGCAAACTTTCATCAAGTGCCTCTTGCTTTAGCGGGTAGTGCAGGAGGAAAAACCAAGCCTTGGTTGCTTCAGAAAGCTGATTTAAAAGATGTGATACAAGATCCTTTATTGGCTAAAGTGCGTTACCAGTTAAGGCGACACCATGGTTGGTCTCGAACTAAGTCGCTGGGTTTAACTGCTTTTTTTTCAGATGAACCCGTCCAAAAAACGGATATTTGTGCAGCGTCTGCCGGTTTAAATTGTGCAGGTTATGGGTCATCTGTGGCTGTGACTGCCACAATGGGAATGGGCATGGCAGCTTGGGCCATAGACGTTTTGCTGAAAGACAAACAGCCAGTGTATAAGTAACAGCTCAATTGGAGAGAATGAATTAATTAGGCTGTTATTTTTTAAATAAGTCGGAAAATAAATCTTCGGCCTTTTCAATTTTTGGGGCAATCACGTAGGCACAATACGGTTGCATGGGGTTATTTTCAAAATAGCGCTGGTGATAGCCTTCGGCTTTGTAGTAGTTTTTAAAAGGTTCGACAGTAGTGACTACTTTGTTTTTAAAAATTTTCCGATGGGTTAAATCATTAATGAACTCGTGTGCTACTTTTTCTTGATCAGCGTTGTGAAAAAAAATCACTGACCGGTATTGTGGCCCAATGTCATTACCTTGTTGATTGACTGTGGTTGGATCATGTATGGCAAAAAAAATGGCTAAAATTTTTCTATAAGAAATTTCTTCGGGGTTAAACTCTAAACGTACAACTTCGGTGTGACCACTGCGCCCAGTACAAACTTTTTTATAAGTGGGTTCGGGGTCAGCATGTTCATTGCCACTATAACCAGACTCT
>DIYC01000124.1:21107-22264 GCA_002428895.1 Burkholderiales bacterium UBA6064
CATTAAATACAGCCTCGGTGCACCAAAAACAGCCGCCACCCAGTGTTGCTTGTTCTAAATGCTTTGTCATTGAGTCACGCCTAAATTTAAAATCATACAAATACTATACCGAATAATAGCGAGTGAATCGTGAGCAAGCGCACAAGTCAACCCCTAAGGTCTGTTTTTGGCGGTTAGTCGTTGTATACTCGTGCAAGTTTAATTTTTAGTTGAGGAGAAGATTTTGATTAGTCCAGCATTTGCTCAGGCAGCAGGTCAGGCGAGTGTTCAGTCAGGCCTTATGAGTTTTTTGCCTTTTGTTTTAATTTTGGGCGTGTTTTATTTTTTAATTCTTCGCCCTCAAATGAAACGGCAAAAAGATCACAAAAATATGATTCAAGCTTTGCAAAAGGGTGATGAGGTACTTACATCGGGTGGTGTATTGGGCAAGATTAGTCAATGTGGTGACGTGTATTTAACGCTAGAAGTGGCGCATAAAGGTGATTCTCCTGTTGAAATTTTGGTTCAACGCCATGCAATTACTGGGCTTTTACCGCCCAACACCATTAAAGACTTACGCTAAAAAACATCATGAATCGTTATTCGATCTGGAAATACGTCTTAATTGCCATCGCGATTGGTTTTGGGGTGCTTTACACATTGCCTAATTTTTATGGTGAGGCGCCCGCAGTTCAAATTTCTAGTGGTCGCAGCTCGGTCAAATTAGACACCAAGTTGCCGCAAAAATTGCAAGATACGCTTTCTCAAAACCAATTGTCTGCCGAAGCTTATTTTTTTGAGCCAAACTTGGGAGGTGGGACTATCAAATTTCGTTTTAATAGCCCAGAGCAGCAATTAAAAGCTCGCGATGTGTTGTCTAAAACGCTGAATTCTGAAGCGACTGAGGGTGATTATATTGTGGCGCTTAATTTGTTGTCGCGTTCGCCTGAATGGCTAACCCAATTGAATGCGCTTCCTATGTATTTGGGGCTCGATTTGCGAGGGGGTGTTCACTTCTTACTTGAAGTCGATATGATTGCTGCTTTAGACAAACGCCAAGACTCTTTGTTGGCGGAAGCCAAACAAGTTTTGCGCGATGAACGTATTCGTTATTCAAGTTCAGGTCGAACAGCAACTGGCTTTAATATTCGTTTTCGAGACGTTGAAACAGCTGCTAA
>DIYC01000124.1:22509-24033 GCA_002428895.1 Burkholderiales bacterium UBA6064
ATTTTAAAAAAGAAAATTCCCGAATTATCCGTAGCACAGCCGTCCGAGCCTTCGGTTGACGTATTGGCCTCTTTAAATCCCGATCTTGAAAAACAAGCTCGAGAGGTTGCATTAAAGCAAAACATGACTACCTTGCATAATCGAATTAATGAATTGGGTGTGGCTGAACCTGTCATTCAGCGTCAAGGGGCTGATCGTATTGTGGTGCAATTGCCTGGTGTTCAAGACACCGCGAAAGCCAAAGATATTTTAGGTCGAACAGCTACTCTCGAAGTGCGCCTTGTGGATGATTCACCCGCTGCGCAGTCTGCTTTATCGGGTGGTATTGTGCCTTTTGGTCTTCAGCGCTTCGAAGATCGAGATGGGCTTGCTTTGCTGCTTAAACGAGAAGTGATTTTAACAGGTGAGAATTTAACTGACGCGCAGGCTGGTTTTGATTCTCAAACCCAAGAGCCTGCGGTTCATTTGACGTTAGACAATAAAGGCGCTCGTATTTTTCGAGACATTACAGCAGAAAATATTGGCAATCGGATGGCTATTTTACTGATCGAAAAAGGTCAGGCCGAAGTGATTACCGCACCAGTTATCCGAACTGAAATTGGTGGGGGTCGAGTTCAAATTTCAGGTTCAATGAATACTGTCGAAGCAGCTGATTTAGCCCTACTACTCAGGGCAGGTTCGTTAGCTGCCCCGATGGATATTGTTGAAGAAAGAACGATTGGCCCCAGTCTGGGCGATGACAATATTGCAAAAGGCATTAACTCAACTTTTTATGGCTTTATCGCCTTAGCCGTTTTTATTTCCGTGTATTACATGTTGTTTGGTGTGTTCTCTGTTCTCGCATTGGCAGTAAACGTACTCTTGTTATGCGCGTTGCTGTCCTTGTTACAGGCTACATTAACCTTACCTGGATTAGCTGCGGTTGCTTTAACGTTGGGTATGGCAATTGATGCGAATGTATTAATTATTGAACGAATTCGTGAAGAACTTCGCGAGGGCAAAATGCCGCATCAAGCGATTTCAATTGGTTACGACAAGGCATGGGCTACAATTCTCGATTCCAATATTACAACTCTAATCGCAGGGTTAGCTTTGCTGATTTTTGGTTCAGGCCCCGTGCGTGGTTTTGCCGTAGTGCATTGTTTGGGTATTTTAACCTCGATTTTTAGTGCGGTAGTCGTGTCGCGTGGCTTTGTTAGCCTTTGGTATGGGCATCGCAATCGGTTGCAAAAAGTCAGTATTGGTACTGTTTGGAAATCCACGTAAGTGAATTCGGGTCAACTTGATCAAGTCAATTAATTAGGTACTTTGAATATGGAATTTTTTAGAATCACCAAAGATATACCTTTTATGCGTTATGCCAAGCATTTTAATGTGGTATCGGTTGTTTTGTTTGTATTGGCTGTTGTTTGCCTGGTTGTGAAGGGTCTTAATTTTTCGATCGAATTTACTGGTGGCGTTTTAGTCGAAGCGCGTTATGCTGAATCAGCTAATCTAGGTGCAATTCGTAACGCCTTAGAAGCT
>DIYC01000124.1:24220-24404 GCA_002428895.1 Burkholderiales bacterium UBA6064
AATTCGTAACGCCTTAGAAGCGCAGGGAATTGCAGAGCCACAGGTGCAAAATTTTGGTACTTCTCAAGATGTGTTACTTCGTTTAGCCATTAAAGATTTGCAAAACTCTGCGCTGGGTCAACAAGGTCAGTTAGATCAAAATGCGATGACTAATTTAGTATTGCAACAGGGTGGCCCAGGTGTT
>DIYC01000124.1:24666-24827 GCA_002428895.1 Burkholderiales bacterium UBA6064
GGCCGAAAATGGTTTACTTGCCCTGTTAATGGTTATTACGGGTATTGTAATTTACTTAGCAGTTCGTTTTGAATGGAAGTTTGCCGTCGCTGCGATTGTAGCTAATTTACATGATGTGTTCATTATTTTAGGTTTTTTTGCGCTTTTTCAGTGGGAATTTT
>DIYC01000124.1:25092-27471 GCA_002428895.1 Burkholderiales bacterium UBA6064
CGGTGATTGTATTTGATCGTATTCGTGAAACATTTCAAACCAATCGTCGGTTAAGTGTGGCTGAAACGATAGATCATGCGATTACCCGAACCATGTCACGAACGGTGATGACCCACGGGTCAACTCAACTTATGGTGTGCTCCATGTTGTTGTTTGGTGGGCCTACTCTGTATTATTTTGCTTTGGCGCTCACCATTGGTATTTTGTTTGGTATTTATTCGTCTGTTTTAGTCGCCAGTCCTATCATTATGTGGCTTGGTGTAAAACGCGAAGATCTTATCCCAAAGCCAAAAAAAGAAAACTCTGAGGAAATTCTAGGTTAATTCTTTTTGATTTAACCCTATGATTAAATCGCAACTATCCTTAATGTTTTAATGGTGCTTTTATCCCCTAATTTGTTGATTTAATTAGTGAAGCAATAAGTTTATGCTGAATGAACAGTTGTCTAGGAGTTCAGCATGCGTTTACCCTCAGCAAATCAACATAATCCTTCTCACGATTTGAAAGTGGGTGATACTTTCAAGAGCGCCGGTACGCTTATAGTTCATGGGGGCGGTCAACCCGACACAGATCACCATCGTGTATCCGTCAAGCACTCTGTAGTAAATTTGGCTAAAAAAGTTCTAGATCCTAGTAAAAAGGCAATTGATGGGTTATCTAAGTCGACTGCCGAGGCCGTGGCTAAAGGCGTATTAAAATACATCGGTGAAAAAGCTTAATTGGGGATTAAGTACGGTCAATTATATTTTCCTTGCCAAAATTGCGGCATACCCAATATAACTGGCGGGTGTCATTTGTTTTAGGCGCTGTTTTTCAGTTTCGGGCAAATTCAGTTGATCGATAAATTGTTGCAGCGTTGCTTGGTCAATTGTTTTGCCGCGCGTTAGTGTTTTAAGTTGTTCATAAGGGTTGGGCAAGCCATATCGACGCATAATAGTCTGAATAGGCTCAGCCAACAATTCCCATGCTTGGTTTATGTCGGCGGCAATCGCGGTTTGGTTTACTTCAAGCTTGCTTAATCCTTTGAGCAGCGACTCATAACCCAGTAAGGCATACCCCAAGGCAACCCCAAGGTTACGCAAAACGGTTGAGTCGGTTAAATCGCGTTGCCAACGTGAAATGGGAAGCTTTTCAGATAAATGTTTACACAGCGCATTGGCTAAGCCAAAATTGCCTTCGGCATTTTCAAAATCGATGGGGTTCACTTTGTGGGGCATGGTTGATGAGCCTACTTCTCCCTCTTGAAGACGTTGTTTGAAATAGCCTAATGAAATGTAACCCCAAATATCACGTGCAAAATCGATTAAGATTGTGTTAGTGCGTGCGATTGCGTCCATCAATGCAGCAATTGCGTCATGAGGTTCAATTTGAATGGTATACGGATTAAAGACTAAGCCCAAATTTTCGACAAGTTGCTGTGAGAATTTTGGCCAATCAAAGTTTGGGTATGCCGCTAGGTGTGCATTGTAATTGCCCACAGCACCATTCATTTTAGCCAATAATTCAATGTGCTTAACTGCGGTTTTAGCGCGTTCAAGGCGATGCACCACGTTGGCAAATTCTTTACCTAGAGTTGAAGGGCTTGCAGGTTGACCGTGAGTGCGACATATCATTGGAATATCCGCAAACTCGTGGGCGAGGGTACGCAGTTGATTAATAATGTCAGTTAGTTTAGGTAACAGCACTTGTTCACGGGCGCTGTGTAGCATGAGGGCATGGCTTACGTTATTAATGTCTTCGGAGGTACATGCAAAATGCACAAACTCGCTGGCCTGTTTTAACTCAGGGTGCGCTAGCAGCTTTTCTTTAATAAAGTATTCAACCGCTTTGACATCGTGATTTGTCGTGGCTTCAAGTTCTTTAATGCGTTGTGCGTCGGCCTCTGTAAAGTCATTTTTAATTTGATTTAAGGTGGCTAGTGCGTTGCGGTTAAACGGAGGTAATTCGTTAAACCCTGCTGTAGCAAGGGCCTTAAGCCATTCAATTTCAACAATAACTCGGTGGTGCATAAACCCTGCTTCAGACAGCAATGGGCGCAAGGGCGACAGTTTGTTGTGATAACGACCATCGAGTGGGCTAAGCGCGTTAAGCGGTGTTAATACATTCACAGAAATCATAGGATATTAAAAGATTTGGATTTTCAAGGTGTTGTATTGTACATGGATTTTATTAATTTGATTTTTCTGTATCTAATAAGTTGGACGGCTCTTTTGAGAATTGAGTGAGTGATGTACTAAGGTGCCTTCAGGTTGATGAGATCTGTCAAGTTTATTTAGGGTAAATCCTAATTGATTTTATCGTTTTAATATTTTTCTTCAGGTTCTCTTCAGGTTCATTATTTAGAATTTCAAGCTTAAAAAAATTCCTGATTAGCACCTT
>DIYC01000109.1:0-3850 GCA_002428895.1 Burkholderiales bacterium UBA6064
CGGGTTTGCGGCATGGGGCCGTCTGCTGCTGAACAGACAAGAATTGCACCGTCCATTTGCGCTGCGCCTGTAATCATGTTTTTAACATAGTCCGCGTGACCTGGACAGTCTACGTGAGCGTAATGCCGGCTGACTGTTTCATATTCAACGTGCGCTGTGTTAATCGTAATGCCACGTGCTTTCTCTTCCGGCGCCGCATCAATTTGGTCGTAGCCTTTTGCTTCACCTTTACCAATAAGACGCGCTAATACTGTTGTAATCGCCGCTGTGAGTGTTGTTTTACCATGGTCTACGTGACCAATCGTTCCTACGTTGACGTGCGGTTTGGTCCGCTCAAACTTTCCTTTTGCCATGACAGCTCCTTAAATAGAATTTCAAGTTAATTTTTGCCACGTGCAGTGATCACAGCATCTGCAACATTTTTGGGGGCTTCCGCATAATGCTTAAATTCCATAGAATAAGTAGCCCTGCCTTGCGTTAATGAACGTAACGTTGTTGAATAGCCAAACATTTCAGCAAGCGGAACTTCTGCCCGAATTGCCTTGCCACCACCTGCAATATCATCCATACCCTGAAGCACACCTCTGCGAGAAGAGAGATCACCCATCACAGTTCCTGCATAATCTTCTGGGGATTCAACTTCAACTGACATGATCGGCTCTAATAGCACCGGCTTTGCCCTTCGCATACCTTCTTTAAAGCCGATTGAACCAGCAATTTTAAATGCTGTTTCACTGGAGTCAACATCGTGATACGAACCAAAATGAAGAGCAACTTTAACGTCGACCACTGGATAGCCAGCCAACACACCTGAAGCCAGCGATTCTTCGACGCCCTTTTGAACTGCTGGAATGTATTCTCTTGGTACAACACCGCCTTTGATTTCATCAACGAAACTAAATCCGGTACCAGGCTCTTGGGGCTCCAATCTAAGCACGACATGACCATACTGACCACGCCCACCAGATTGCCGAACAAATTTGCCTTCCACTTCTTGAACAGTAGAACGAATTGTTTCACGATAAGCAACTTGAGGCTTACCAATATTGGCCTCAACGCCAAATTCTCTCTTCATCCGATCTACAATAATTTCCAGATGAAGTTCACCCATCCCTGAAATAATTGTTTGCCCAGATTCTTCGTCAGTTCGAACTCTAAACGATGGATCTTCTTGAGCAAGACGACTTAACGCAACACCCATCTTTTCTTGGTCAGCTTTAGACTTTGGCTCGACTGCTTGAGAAATGACTGGCTCTGGAAATTCCATCCTTTCAAGAGTAATTTTTGCATCGATAGAACACAGTGTATCGCCTGTCGTCACTTCTTTTAGACCCACGCATGCAGCGATATCCCCTGCACGCACTTCCTCAATTTCTTCTCTTGAGTTGGCATGCATTTGAACAATCCGACCAATTCTTTCCTTTTTTTCTTTCACTGGATTGTAAACAAAATCACCTTTACTGATAACACCCGAGTAAACCCGAATAAATGTTAACTGACCAACAAATGGATCAGACATCAACTTGAATGCAAGCGCTGAAAATTTAGAATCATCACTCGCTACGCGAGTTGCTGGTTGCTCATCTTCATCAAACCCCTCGACTGGAGGAACCTCTGTTGGAGATGGCAAATACTCTACAACCGCATCAAGCATGGCTTGAACGCCTTTGTTTTTGAAAGCGGAACCACATAACATCGGTTGGATTTCAGTTGAAATTGTTCGCTGACGAATTCCAGCCTTAATTTTTTCTTCGGAAAGAGTGCCCGTTTCAAGGTACTCATTCATAAACTCTTCATTGGCTTCGGCAGCTGCCTCAATTAAATGTTCACGCCACTTGAGGCAATTGGCCATTAGCTCAGAGGGGACCTCACCGTATTCGAACTCCATACCTTGTGACGCTTCATCCCACCAAATAGCTTTCATTTTAACAAGATCGACAACACCCTTAAAGTTTTCCTCTGAACCTATCGGCACTTGCATTGGCACAGGATTTGCGCGTAAGCGAAGCTTCATTTGATCATAGACTTTAAAGAAGTTTGCACCAGTTCTGTCCATTTTGTTTACGAAAGCAAGGCGCGGAACTTTATATTTATTTGCTTGACGCCAAACCGTTTCAGATTGAGGCTGAACACCACCCACTGCACAGTACACCATACACGCACCATCCAATACCCGCATGGAACGCTCTACTTCAATTGTAAAATCAACGTGCCCAGGTGTATCGATGATGTTGATCCGATGCTCTTCAAATGACCTATCCATGCCTTTCCAAAAGCAAGTTGTAGCCGCTGAAGTAATCGTGATCCCACGCTCCTGCTCTTGCTCCATCCAATCCATAGTGGCTGCACCATCATGAACTTCACCAATTTTATGACTAACACCTGTATAAAATAATATTCTTTCAGTTGTGGTTGTCTTACCCGCATCTATGTGGGCCGATATACCAATGTTTCTATACCTATCCAGAGGCGTTTTACGAGCCATTTTACACTCCAATAAAAATTAAAATCGAAAGTGAGAAAAGGCTTTGTTGGCTTCTGCCATTCTATGAACCTCATCACGTTTCTTCATTGCACCGCCGCGTCCTTCTGCTGCCTCTAGCAATTCGCCAGCCAAACGAAGATCCATTGATTTTTCGCTTCTCTTTTTTGCCGCTTCTCGAAGCCAACGCATTGCAAGCGCTAAACGACGTGAAGGCCGAACCTCGACAGGCACCTGATAATTTGCACCACCCACTCGGCGTGACTTAACTTCAACAACTGGCTTTACATTACCGATTGCATCATTAAACACCTCAATAGGATTTTTTCCCGATTTTGACTGAATGGAGTCAAATGCGCCATACACAATTCTTTCTGCAACCGATTTTTTACCGGACAGCATGATGACATTCATAAATTTTGCAACTTCGCTATTATGGTATTTAGGGTCTGGCAAAATTTCTCTTTTAGGTACTTCACGACGACGTGGCATTTTCTATTCCTTTTATCTTCAGCGCGAAACAATTCGCGATTTGCTTACTCGACTCATCATCAGAGCCGCTTGGAACGGGTAATTACTTCCCGGCTTTGGGTTTTTTAGATCCGTATTTTGATCTAGCTTGCTTACGATCTTTTACACCTTGTAAATCGAGTGAGCCACGAACAATATGGTAACGAACACCAGGCAAATCTTTAACACGACCACCTCGAATTAAAACCACTGAATGCTCTTGAAGATTATGACCTTCGCCACCAATATAAGAAATCACTTCGAAACCATTTGTTAGCCTTACTTTTGCTACTTTACGAAGTGCTGAGTTTGGTTTTTTAGGTGTCGTTGTATAAACACGTGTACACACCCCACGCTTTTGAGGGCACTCTTCAAGTGCAGGTGACTTGCTTTTCAGCTTAGACACTACACGTGGCTTGCGAACAAGTTGGTTAATAGTTGGCATAAACTCTTCCGATTTAAAATTAAAACATTGTTATTACACAGCAACCTGTGATTCTGTAAGAAGCCAGGGATTTTAGACGAAAATCAAATCCCTGGCAATATCTAGTTGAAAGAATTAATTAATTAGCTTCGTTTCCTTCATCGACTTGACCTGTTTGAGACAGATCAAAAAACGAATCAGCAACAGAGACTGGATCCATTTCAGCCTCTAATCGCTTGGCTTGTTCAGCCTCATGACTAATTTTTTCTTTCTGTGCCTTATGGAAAGCCAATCCTGTACCTGCGGGAATAATTCGACCTACAATCACATTCTCTTTCAGACCTCTTAGCTCGTCTTTTTTACCCATAATGGCTGCTTCGGTTAGCACTCGAGTTGTCTCTTGGAAAGAGGCAGCTGAAATAAAGGAGTCTGTT
>DIYC01000109.1:4045-4832 GCA_002428895.1 Burkholderiales bacterium UBA6064
CGAAGCCTTAGTGATACCAAGTAATATATTTTGGTAAGTCGCTTCAATTTTAGACTCAGAAACAGCTTTGTCATTTGCATCAAGCAACTCGGATCGCTCAACTTGCTCTCCTAGGATAAAACCTGTATCTCCTGGATTATCAATCACAACACGTCTTAGCATTTGCCGAACAATCACTTCAATGTGCTTGTCGTTAATTTTCACACCTTGAAGTCGATAGACGTCTTGAACTTCATCCACAATGTATCGAGCCAACTCTTCTATACCCAAGAGTCTTAAAATATCGTGAGGGTCTGCAGGGCCATCAACAATTGATTCACCCTTGTTCACAACTTGACCATCATGTACAAGTACATGCTTATCTTTTGGTATGAGAAACTCATGCGAGACCCCATCTAAGTCAGTTATAACAAGTCTTTGCTTGCCCTTAGTGTCTTTACCAAAGGATACAGTACCTGTCACTTCGGCCAACATGCCTGCATCTTTAGGCGACCGAGCTTCAAACAATTCTGCCACTCGAGGTAGACCACCAGTAATATCACGAGTTTTTTGACTTTCTTGAGGAATACGCGCCAATACTTCACCCACTTCTACTTGCTGCCCATCACGAACCCGAATGAGTGAGCCTACTGGAAAACCAATATTTACAGACTTATCTGAGCCCGCAATTTTAACTTCATTTCCAGTTTCGTCGATCAACTTAACTTGAGGACGACTTGATTTACCTGAAGAGACATTCAGTTTTGAATTAATTACAACCAAAGTAGAAAGGCCTGTCACTTCATCA
>DIYC01000142.1:0-2537 GCA_002428895.1 Burkholderiales bacterium UBA6064
CCAAGGTGCTAATCAGGTTAAGTTAAGTACAATTTAAATCAGTCTGGATTGAGTCATAACTTTAAACGTGACTCGATGCTGGCCCAAACCTTTTCTAATCGTTTGACAGATACAGGGTATGGTGTTTTCAGTGATTGCGCAAAAAGCCCTACTCTGAGTTCTTGAAGTTGCCAGGCAAACTGTGACATAGCCTCATCTTCAAACCCTTTTAAACGAGCTTGTAAGCGTACCCAGTTTAGGTTGAGCTGTTGCACTTGAGTCATCAATTCATAATCTCGATCAGCGGCATGAGGTAATTTTTCAAGGCGTAATACAGCAGCTTTTAGGTAGCGAGGATAATGCTGAAGTTGCGACCAAGGCCGTACCATTAAAAATTGCTCAGGAAACAACCAGCCCATTTGATTCTCAATGTCTTTAAATGCATCAGGGTATTTATGATGCACAGCTTTAAGTTTTTTTTGTAATACATCAAATTCGGCAAATGTAGCTTGTAACACTCGTCCAATTTCAAGCGCAATTAAATTAATCTTACTTCGAGAATATTCAACCAGTTGATTGAACTCATTCTTATTATTCGGCCAATTAGATTCAAGTGCGCTTAACAAAATAGCCAAGTTTAACCATTGTTCTTGAAGGTCATCTGTACGCCCTATTCCCATATACAACATTGAAATTTTATTCAGTTCAGGTAAGTTTTTTTGCAAATACTTTAAATTTTCTTTTAAAGCAATTGAAAATAAACGAATAAGTCCTTTTAAGTGAACTCGTTTAGCCATTTCAGGTTCATCAAATACTTCCAGTACACAATGAGTTTGGCAATCTTTTAAGGCTGGGTAGCCCAGCAATAGTTGTCCTTGTCGGCTAATTTCCATGAGCTCTGAGAGCTCACCAAAAGTCCAACTGACAATCCGTTCATTGGGGTCGTTGTTTTGCCGAACAGTCGAGTTTAAGGTGCTTGGTGCTGTTTTACCCTGTTGAGTGGGTTGTAAGCACTGGGCTGCAACGGCAACCTGGTCAACGACGATAAGTTCTTGTTGAGCGGTTTGTTTAAATTGAGCAGAAGCCTGTTTACCCCATTCGGCCTTAAGAGATGCCAAGCTGCGCTGCATGTCCAGTTGGCGACCGCTGTCATCGATCAGCTTAAAGTTCATAAACAAATGCGCAGGTAAATTGTCAAATTTAAAATCACTAAGTATGGGGCGTGCGGGTGTGTGTTCGTTCACAAACAGTCTTAAGCACTCTAGTAAACTGCTTTTATTTTGGTGATGTGAATTGGCTTGTACAAAATTAACAAATTGCTCTGCAAATTGCGGTACTGGAACACAGTGTCGTCTAATTTTTTGTGGCAAGCTTTTAAGTAACAGTGTCACTTTGTCTTTGAGCAACCCGGGTACAAGCCATTCGCACTGCGTTGGGTCAACTTGATTAAGCATCAGCAGAGGCACCGTCATGGTCACCCCATCTCGGGGTGACCCCGGTTCAAAGTGATAACTTAACTTAAAACTCAGACTGCCTTGATTGAGTTGCTTGGGGTATAACTCGGTGGTAAAGCCTGCAGCTTGCTTGCTTAACAAATCTTGTTTATTCAGCTTTAGCGATTGCATGGTTTCAGCAGGTGCTGTTTTTAACCAGTATTCGAGTGACTTAAGATTAATCACATGATCTGGAATTTTTTGATCATAAAACTGTGCGATTAAGGTTTCATCGACCAAAATATCTTGTCGTCTTGCCTGGTGTTCTAGTTTTTCAAGTTCGTTAATTAATTGTTGATTGTGAGTGTAAAACGGTAAATTTGTTTTCACTTGAAAAGCAACCAAGCCTTCGGTAATTAATAAGGTGCGAGCGTCTTTCGGGTTAATGCTCGCTAGGCTGATAGGCCGACGCAAATAAACAGGTAGGCCATACAGTGTGCCATTTTCAAGGGTGACCGCTTGACCGCTGTTTTTTTCCCAACGTGGGTCAACATGATGTTTTTGAATCAGGTGCACGCCCACTTGCTCAACCCATTCCGGTTTAATAGTAGCAACACAACGTGCATACAGTTTATTGGTTTCTAACAGTTCTGCCGCCATAATCCAACGGCCAGCCTTTTTATGTAGGCCACTCGATGGATGCACAGAAAATTTAATCCCGCGTGCGCCCAAATAAAATGATTCATGCTCACTTTTGTAACCCACATTGCCCAACAAGCCTGATAATAACGCCAGGTGAATGTGTTCACTGATTGCTTCACTGGAGTTGATTTTCCAGTGCTTTTCTTTAACCAATTCAGTCAATTGTGATTGAACCTCTTCCCATTCACGCATTCGATTGGGATTAAGGTACCGTTTGGCCATTTGCATATTAAAGTCTTTGCGGCTACTTCGGTTTACTTTTGCTTGTTGATACCATTTCCAAATATTAAGATAGACCAAAAAGTCTGAACGTTCGTCTTTAAAATCGGCTTGCGCTTGGTCAACGGCTTGCTTGGCATCCAGTGGCCGTTCACGTGGGTCTTGCACAGACAAGGCACTGGCAATAATCAGCACCTCAGCCAC
>DIYC01000142.1:2697-3308 GCA_002428895.1 Burkholderiales bacterium UBA6064
GCAATAATCAGCACCTCAGCCACACATCCCAATTCTTTGGCTTTAACAAGCATTCGGCCAATACGAGGATCAACGGGTAAATGCGCCAATACATGGCCTATTGCTGTCAAATTTCCCTGCTCATCAATTGCATGCAACTCACTTAACAAGTGTTTGCCATCAGCAATCGCTCGGCCAAGGGGCATTTGTAAAAAAGGAAACTGCTCAATGTCACGCAAGTGCAAGCTTTTCATTCGCAGAATAACTGCAGCCAACGAGGCACGCAGAATTTCTGGATCGGTAAAATCGGGGCGGGCAAGAAAAGACTCTTCTGAATACAACCGAATACACACCCCATTGGCCAGGCGCCCGCAACGCCCAGCGCGTTGATTGGCTGAAGCTTTTGAGATGGGCTCAATCTGCAATTGCTCCACTTTATTGCGATAACTGTATCGGTTAACGCGAGCTAAACCTGAATCAACAACATATCGAATACCTGGAACAGTTAATGACGTTTCGGCAACGTTGGTGGCCAAGACTACACGGGTTTGGTTGCACGACCTAAAAATTTGTTGTTGTTCCTGAGCGGTTAATCGTGCAAATAAAGGCAATAACAATACGGAATTAGGCAA
>DIYC01000142.1:3521-16377 GCA_002428895.1 Burkholderiales bacterium UBA6064
CGGAATTAGGCAATTGTTTTCGTAAAAATTCTGACATCTCACGAATTTCGCGTTCACCCGGTAAAAAAAACAGAATATCACCTGAGCCTAAAGCAAGTAATTTTTCGATTGCTTGAAGGGCTGCAATCTGAAAAGGCTCTTCATCACTTTGAATTTGCTCTAATTTATCAGGGTCGAAGTAATGAATTTGAACAGGATAGGTGCGCCCAGACACTTCAATGACTGGTGCTGGTTTTCCTTGCTGATCGCAAAAGTGTGTGGCAAAGCGTTCTGCATCGATGGTTGCAGAGGTAATAATCAGTTTTAAGTCAGGCCGTTGCGGTAAAATTTCTTTTAAATAACCTAATAAAAAATCGATATTTAAGCTGCGCTCGTGAGCTTCATCAATGATGATTGTGTCATACGCTTTTAGCAGGCGATCACTTTGAGTTTCAGCCAACAAAATGCCATCAGTGACCAATTTAATTAAGGTGCTGGGTTGGCTTTTATCTTGAAAGCGAATTTTATAACCCACCAACTGCCCGATTTCGCTGTTCAGTTCTTGAGCAATTCGCTTTGCGGTGGCAATTGCAGCCAAGCGCCGTGGTTGCGTATGCACAATAGCAGCACCATTCTGCCAGCGCCCTAATCCTAAACACCATTTAGGTAATTGAGTGGTTTTGCCCGACCCAGTTTCGCCGCACACAATCACGACCTGATAGGTTGTGATGGCTTGTTCTATGCTTTCACGACGAAGAGTGACTGGCAATTCAGAGGGAAAATGTATCTGCAATGGCGCAGAAGGTGTAGTATGTGACTGCATAAGCTCTTTGTAACAAAAAAACGGCGCTTGTGCAAACCCGCTTTGTAAAAGCGGTTTCGAACAAACGGTTATAAATTATAATGACCTTTGTGCAACAACGCGAAAAGGTAGGCATGTCTGACACATCTACATTCAACGAAATTGAGCAAACCGACCCTTCTGCAACTTTTGTATCTTGGTTAAGAAAAGTTGCGCCCTATATTCACGCCTTTCGAGGTAAAACCTTCGTGGTGGGTATCGATGGTGAATTGGCACATCAAGGTTATTTGCATGCTTTGGCTCAAGATTTATCGTTACTGAATGCATTAGGAATTCGGATTGTTTTGGTGTATGGCTTACGCCCACAAATTCAAGAACAATTGGCTTTACGCAACATCGAGCCTAGTTTTCATAACGGTTGGCGCGTTACGGATAAAGCCACTCTTGAATGCGCACTCGAAGCAGCGGGCGAGCTTCGGTTAAATATTGAAGCGGCATTTTCTCAAGGATTACCCAATACGCCCATGGCACACGCTGCCATTCGTGTTATTTCTGGTAATTTTGTCACCGCTAGCCCAGTGGGTATTTTAGACGGGGTTGATTTACTTCATACCGGTAAAGTACGAAAAATTGACACCAAAGCAATTGATCAAACACTGGCTAACAATGCAATTGTGCTGTTGTCCCCTTTGGGTTTTTCACCCACCGGCGAGGCGTTTAATTTATCGCTTGAAAATGTGGCGACCAATGCGGCGAAAGCATTGCGCGCCGATAAACTTATTTTTGTGTGCGATACCGATGGTATTCATGATGAAGACCATCATTTAATCACAGAACTAGAATTGGATACAGCACAACACTTACTGCAGCAAGACCATTTAAATTTAATGACCAAAGAATACTTAAGAGCTTGCATTGCTGCAATTGAAAGTGGCGTAAACCGAGCGCATTTGGTGTCGTTAAAGCTCGATGGTTCAGTATTACTTGAATTGTTTACTCACGATGGCGTGGGCACCATGATTTCTCAAAAAAATCTTGAAAGCTTGCGCCCTGCGACTTTAGACGATGCCGCAGGGATTAAAGCCCTTATCGAACCGCTTGAAATTGATGGCACCTTAATTCGGCGAGGCTTAGAAAGCATTGAGCGTGATATTGATAAATACACTGTGCTAGAACACGACGGTATTTTATGGGGTTGTGCCGCTTTATACGAATACACCGAGGGTTACGGTGAGCTAGCCTGCCTGGTTGTACACCCTTCTTGCCAAGGCACGGGGGATGGTGAGCGCTTGCTCAAACACATTGAAACCTTGGCTAAACGCAGAAAATTAGACACACTTTTTGTCTTAACTACCCAAACCAGTCACTTTTTTTTAAAACGCGGGTTTACCGTAACCCATGTGGACAAACTTCCTGTTGAAAAGAAAAAATTGTACAACTGGACCCGAAAATCGCAAATACTAATTAAAAAACTTTAAGAGCACCTAAAACCTTGAGTACTTTTGACACCAATAATTCATCGAGACAACACCTGGAAACTCGGCTGATTCACGATGAGCCAGTTGATTCACAGCCCTTTAAAAGTTTACACGTAGCGGAGCACCGTGGGTCGAGTACTTTTTTTGAAAACACAGCCAGTTTAACGCAAGCAATTAACCCCTTAGGGTTTGATTACAGCTACGGCTTGCATGGTAACCCAACCCAATTTACTTTGGCCAAACGATTGGCTTTGATCGAACAGGCCAAACACTGTCTTATTGTGCCTTCGGGCTTAAATGCAATTTCATTGGTGGCATATGCACTTTTGGATAGTCAAGATCATTGGCTTATTCCTAACAATGTGTACCGCCCAGTGATGTCTTTGGCAGAACAATTAAAACAACAACATCAAATTGATTACTCGGTGTATGACCCTTTGCTACCTGAGTTACTTAGCCAGTACGTACAAGATAACACCCGTTTGTTGTGGCTTGAAGCACCGGGGTCGGTAACACTAGAAACCCCGAATGTTCAAACTGTGATTGCCAGCGTGCGCAAACGCAACCCGAATGTGATTGCAGCAATTGATAACACTTACTCAGCAGGTCTAGGTTTTAAGCCCTTTAACCATGGCTGCGACTTGAGTATTCAAGCATTAACAAAGCACCAATGTGGTCATGCTGATGTTTTACTGGGTGCCATACTAGCCAAAAATACACAAGTGTTTAAACCAATTGAGCACCAAAAGCGAGTCTGGGGTATTGGAGTATCACCAACCGATTGCAATTTAGTACTACGAGGTTTGCAAACCATGTCGTTGCGTTATCAACATCAAGCTAAAACTGCCTTAGAAGTGGCGCAATGGTTAGAGCAGCAACAGCAGGTTGTACACAGCGTGTTGCACCCTGCTTTACCCAACACACCAGGTCACCCTCATTTTAAACAACAGTTTACACAATCGGGTTGTTTATTCTCGGTAGTATTTAAACAGACAGTAAGCACTCAGCAAGCTCATGCGTTTGTAGATGCCTTAACTTTATTTCGAATTGCTTATTCATGGGGTGGGCCAGAATCGCTGGCTTTACCGTTTGAATTATCTGCAAATCGTAAGAAGCAATTGCAATTACATTTAAGCCAACAAACCCAACAATTGACTACACAGCCAGAGCGTCCAAAGCATTCTCAATCAACTCATGATTTATTAGGCCCCGTGGTACGTTTTGCAATTGGTTTAGAAAATCGAGATGATTTGATTGCCGACTTAACCCAAGCGTTAGAAACTATCTTTAGTTAGAATGGTTAGCTAAATGATCTAAAAATTTTGAGGTAATTGGATAACGCCAGTCACGACCAAACGCTTTATGGCTAATGCGAACACCCACTGGAGATTGTCGCCGTTTATATTCATTTTGGTGCAACAATCGAATAACACGTTCTACCACTTGCGGTGAAAATCCTTCGGCCACAATCGATGCCGAAGTAGCACCCTCTTCAATGTAACGCTGCAAAATAGCATCTAAAAGATCATAAGGTGGTAATGAATCTTGATCTGTTTGATTAGGCCGAAGCTCCGCAGACGGAGGACGTTTAATAATCCGATTAGGAATAACCTCGCTTAAACTATTTCGGTAAGCACATAACTGGTACACAAACGTTTTATAAATGTCTTTGAGGACAAAAAACCCCCCCGCCATGTCTCCATACAAAGTGCAATAACCCATAGCCATTTCACTTTTATTCCCTGTAGTGAGTACAATTGCACCCAGCTTGTTTGAAATTGCCATTAAGGTGGTACCACGAATTCGGGCTTGAATATTCTCTTCAGTTAAGTCGGCAGGTAAACTTTTAAAAAAAGGTTTTAACAGTTGATTAAATTGTTGCATTAGCGTGTCAATTTTGAGCTCTTGGTAATAAACACCTAAAGATTGGGTCATTTCACGCGAATCAAGCAAAGATATTTCTGAGGTATAAGGTGACGGCATCATCACAGCTGACACGCGATCTGATCCAAGTGCATCGACTGCAATCGCCAACGTTAAAGCAGAGTCTATCCCCCCTGAAAGACCTAACACAGCAGATGAAAAATTATTTTTATGAACATAATCATAAACTCCAAGCTTTAACGCCTCATACACTTGGGCGTGTAAAGATAAGTCTTTTGCACGTGGCTCTTTGGAATGAAAAACAATAGACTGATCGCTGAGTTGAACAACCTCAAGATAGGCAACTTTTTCCTCAAATTGAGGCATAGACAACGATACTTGTCCGTGAGAATCTATAGCAAACGAAGAACCATCAAAAACTAACTCATCTTGTGCACCTACTAAATTTGCGTACACAATTGCAAGACCCGTTTCACGAACACGCTCTTGAAGCATTGAATATCGTATGCTTTGCTTACCCATGTGATAAGGCGATGCATTGGGAACCAAAAGGATTTTTGCACCAGCCTGCGCGGCTTTTTTACATGGCCCTGAAGTCCAGGTATCTTCACAAATATTTAAACCAAAACAAAGACCCTCAACCTGAAAAGTAACAGCTTGCGTGCCTCCAAAGAAATAACGTTTCTCATCAAACACTTCGGAGTTAGGTAATTCATGTTTATGATAAGTAGCGATGCATTGACCTTTATAAAGTACCGAAACAGCATTGAACAACTGATTTTCTACTTGCTGAGGATGGCCTACAATTACATACAAATTTAAACCAGACAGTTGTTGAGCTAGATCGAGTAAAGTGCGCTCACACTGCTGAATAAACGCTTTGCGAAGCAATAAATCTTCAGGCGGGTAACTGGTTAACGACAGTTCTGGGGTTAATAAAATTTTGGCACCGTCAAGAGCCGCTTGTTTTGCATGGAAAACAATTTTCTTCGTATTTCCAACTAAATCGCCAACAGTTAAATTCAGTTGGGCAACGGCAAGCTTAATAGGTTGATTTGACACGAAGCGTTATTTTTTTCAGTTAAAGACCAATTATCTCATGCTTGCCCGTAGGCTTACACATGGCTATTCATAATTTCAAATTCAATGCTTGATAAAAATGAACGGAAAAAAGCATCACCGTCTTCAGACTGCAACTCGGATGTTAAGTTTAAAAGATCTGTATTGACGTCAGGGATAGCAACGCTTTCATTATTCATAGGTAATTCGCTATTAAAAAATGGCTGGGTTGCTATCTCTGCAGATTCACTTACTAAAGAATGATGCACAGATGAATGAGGCACCCATAAATGTTGAGATAAAGGATCACAAAGTACTTCAATTTCTTCCTGCGTTAAAGATTCAGGATTAGACAGAGATAATTGTTGAAGTGTTTGAATATCCTTTTGAGCAGTTTGAATCAAGGGTGGTGAAAAATGTAGATTGTCCTCAGGTGTTACTTCAGATTTTGTAGCGCTCACTTCAACTGTTTGCTCATTGTTTTGGGTGTTAAGCATTTCTTGGTTCAATCTAAAGAATTGTTTTTTTAATCGGGGAAGAGTGCTAACAACTTTAAGCTTCGAACGCTTAAATTCTAAAATTTGGTCTTTATGTTGCACAAGTAGTTGCAAATCTTCTTCTAATTTTGATCTAGAACCATGTAGTATTGTTGAAAGATTGGTAGGCTCTAGTCCAGCATTTACTAAATCAACGATAATCGATTGAGATTTGAGTAATGCTTCAAAATTTTTTTTGGTTTGGGTGCCATTTTGATTTAATATCGAAGTCAGACTGGAAGCATTGAATCTGGTAGCATTCATAAAATGCTTTAAAGCTTCGCGATGCTGATAAAAAAAATCAACTATTTGATTAAAATGAGAAACCTGACATGAGGCTACAGAGTAAATTCCTTTGATTGTAAAACCCAGCAATTCGAGCTCATCCATTTTTTTGCTGCGTGCTGGGGGGTAATCATTAAAAAAAAGCTCTTTTCTTATTGTTTTAATCGTTTGTTTTGTTAATAGGGGATTTTGAACAAAATGAGTCACTAAGGATTCATATTTGGGTAACGCATCAATCCAAGCAATAAGATATTTGCCAGATCCTCTTAAAATTGCAGTGAGTATATGTACACCATGAAACTTTTTGGATAGTTCAATGATTTGATCTTTCCTATCAAGAGCTTGAGTAAGCACGCTCAGGCACTGCGAACCCGAACTAGATAGAATGCCAATCAACTGTGTTGAATTAAAACCAGTCTCCCACAAAAAAGACTGTATTTGAGGCCGTAATCCATGAATTTGCTTGGCAATTTGATTTAGCTCTTTAACATCAACTAAAGTGCAATCGTTGACTGAATGATTAGGTATACAGGTTGTGTTTAATTTATCAAGTTTTAATAAGTAAAGAAGTTGCCGATTGATTTCTGCTGCAGACCTTTTAATTTTGTACTCAATCGGCATACGATTGAACCTAGCACTTATACACTTTAGATCTTCATAATAATTCGGGCCAACTTGACTAAGCATTTGAATTAAATGATTAACTTCAAATTTAGCGTGCAACAAATGCGATAAATTTTCTTGATTAGCAATTAACCCAGCCAATTGATCGCCAGTAATTTCAACATGTTTTTCTAAAATGTGGGCAAGACGAAAAGTTGATAGCTCAGTTTTAACCATTAAATTTTTTAAATCTGGCAATTGATGAGCCAACACTTCAACTACAACATCAACGGTTTGTTTTGCAGTATTTTGTTGTTGTTGTAATCCTCTTATACTATTGTTGGGTGCTGATTGCTGAAGCTTAGGTAATAAATAATCTTGATGAATCGATGTTGCGGAAATATCCATACCTATTCTTAATTCCATGGAAAGAGAAAGTTAAGCGTAAAAAATAATAGACTCAAACAAGCAATGCAAAATTTAGGATCGACTTTCACTTCAAGGTGAATTTGCAGTGTTTTGTTGGTTTGAGTTAGGTATTTTCTGTTTAGCAATTTCAACTGATGCAGCTACAACCTTTCTGCATTTCTCAGTATTAATATTTTTGCCCTCTTTTTCACGAATCTCACACTCTAATTTATAGAGTTGAAGTAAATCTTTTTCTTGAATGAGCTCTTCAACACTTGGATTGTTGCAAGCAGAAAGCAAACATATGAAAATGAATGGAAGAACAAATTTTTGATTCATTCGACGGTTTAACCTCATCGCTACATGGAGTAAGCTTATTTTACCTGTTTTACTGCGTTAAACAATTAAAATAAAAAACATACGCTGATCTGGAGTGGAGAGTTCGATGAAAAAGTAAAGATAAAACAAAGTTTACTCATGAAGTGGGGTATTGTTATAAACCACTTCACGAAAACTTAAAGCCATTTAAAACTATTTCTTGGCATTTTCTACACCCTGATTAATTTCTTGTTTTACATCATCCATATTTCCCCAACCTTCGATTTTGACCCATTTGCCTTGTTCAAGGTCTTTATAATGCTCAAAAAAGTGCTGGATTCGTGCTAAAAACTCTTTGGGTACATCATTGATCGTTTGATAGCACGAATAGCTGGGCAACAGTTTTTCAACAGGAACGCCCAACAATTTAGCATCCCCACCCGATTCATCAGTCATTTTTAAAATACCAATTGGCCGTACTCGAAGAACACACCCAGGCTGTAGAGGAAAGGGAGTCATGACTAACATGTCGACTGGGTCACCATCGGCCGCAATAGTTTGCGGAATATAGCCATAATTACAGGGATAAACCATTGAGGTGCCGACAAATCGATCAACCCACAACGTATTCGTTTTTTTGTCTATTTCATATTTGACTGGTGAAGAGTTGGCAGAAATTTCAATGACAACATTAACATCATAGGGTAAATTTTTCCCAGCAGGAATTGCGCTGTAGCTCATGGTGACCTTATAAATTGAAAAAGAGATATTCTAACGCTCTTTAAACTAGAGAGTCATTTTAGAAAGACTTAATTGCTGTTGAAATTTTTGTTTCCATTGTTGCGCAATCTCAGGTTTATTGGCATTTTCATAGAGTCGGGTCAGTTGATGGGCTAAACTAGGACTTGGCTGTGCTTTGTATAATTGCTCATAAGTAACAATTGCTTTACCCCAAAGCTGCTGTTGTTCATAAATTTCGGCTGCAATATGTAATAACAAAATGTTAGTCGAGTTTTTTTCAACTAAATTTTCTGTAAAGTCTAAGCAAGATTTAGGCTCAGCTTGAGCAATTTTTTGATAAGTTAACAAGACTTGATTGCTTAAAGCTAACGTTAAATTGGCTTCAATTAGTTTCTTGGCCTGATCAACCCAACCAGTGGCCAGTAAGTACAAGGCCAGGTCATTGACTAAACCATGCGCTGAGCAATGTTCTTTAATAATCTGTGCAACTAATCGATTGATTGCATCCACTGAGTTTTGTTCTTTAAATAAACCGATATAAATTTTTTTAAGGAGCGTGTGGTATTCAGTTTCACTCAAAGTTTCAATAATCTGGTTTTCTTTAGCAATTCGTAAGGCTTCTTCCCAACGTTCAGTACTTAGAAAAGCATCTAATTTAATGCGCCGAATCACTGTCAATTTTTTTGTTTTTGAGGATAAGTGTTGAATTAATTCTAAGGCTTGTATCGGATTACTTTGTGCAATTGCGATTTGTGCTTCGAGTACTTGAAGGGTTTCTGACAAGTCATTTTTTGTTTTTGAAATTAAGCTCAACGATTTTTGAGCCAACTCGTACTGTTTATGCTGAATCGCAACCAAGGCATGCATAGCGCGAACCACATCCGCACAGTCACCGGATTTCAGCATTTTTTCAAGTGCCTTATCGGCTAGGTGACTATCACTCATAACAAAGGCAGAAAACATTTCTTGATGCGCTTTAAGAGCGTTAAGTTGACGTCTCTTTTCAAAATAAAATCGAATCTTTTGGGGAACTTGCCCTGAAACTTTAAATATTTTAAAAATAACAGTAATCAAAAATAGAGTCACGATCAAACTAATAATTGCAAAATTAATAGAAAAATCAATACGCTGAGAAGGCAAAAAAATAGCGATTCGACCCGTATTCTCAACCGCTGCTAAAGTAAGTAAAACCGCAAAGGCAACAATAATCGCAAGAGAAATTAATTTCTTCAATTCAGTTTCCTCTCCGATTCCATTGCCAATGCAATACTTGCTGTTGAATGAGTTAATTCAGGTAAAGCAATTTGAATTTGCACTTGTCCAATTTGTTCCAGTACCCGCAGAGCGCTATGAACCTGAGGGTTTGTTTGGTCAAAGTATGTAGACAACATGGCACGTGAACGATTAATATCAGATGTTAAAAGTTTTGCATGCCGAGACATTAAAGACAAACGTGCATTGAGTAGCGATAACCTCAGTGTATTTTTTAAATCTTGACGCTGACTAGCCGACAGCATCAATGCTTTGGGATCATCGACTGCGGTAATTTCAATTAAACTTTTAACATCTTGCCAAATCGATACAAAAGCAAATCGAATAGTTTCTAAGGCCGACTCGACTAAATTATCGTAAGACCATGAAAGTGGCATATTAAGTTGAAAGTCATTTTTCTTATTTGTAAAAGAATCGATTAACATGGAATCGGTTGCCGATAGCGTGGGCATGCTGTCAACTGAGTTAATAATTGAATCGAGCTGAATGGCCAATTCGATCAAATCGATTTGTTTAACTTGATTCAGTGCGGCTAAATCTTTTGCAATACTGGTACGAATTGCGATTAAGCTAGGCTTCTCAGTTTTCTCAAGCAATTCAATTGCTTGTTGTAGTGCAACTTTAGCACCCTCAATATTACCTAGTACATACAGTTGGCGTTTTGCGATCGACACCAGTTGATGAATTTCGCTTAATGACACGGCAGATCGGCTGCCAATAAGCTCTTCATACACTTGCTGCAACAATTCTTGTTGCCCTTGTGCTTCTTTTTGATCTGTTTGATTTTGCTCAAAACGAACTTTTAAGTCGCGGTATAAACCATCAACATTTTGTACAGTTTCTTGCATCACAGCCAAACGGGTTTTATCTTCTTGCATACGCTCTAAAAGAAGTTGTTTGGCATGTTCTAGTCTGTTTTGACCATAAAAAGCCAATCCGATTAATCCAAGCCAGGCAATTGTGACCATAACAAGAGCGACTAAAGCAGTTCTAGATTGGTTTAATGGCTGCCGTGATTGTGTTGCAAGCACTGAACTTGGCGCGTGAATTGCATTCAAGCCACCCACAGAAGTCGCAGCAGAGGTGGGTTTAGTGAAATCTGACAACGTTTGAGTGTCAGAATTGGTTTTTGCTGTTTGATTTGAGGAATCGGAGTTAATCACAGTGAAACCTTTATGCAAATTGTAAGTACCTGTAAGGTCTATTGTAGAGTCTAGATTCGCTTTAAGCCAAATGATAACCGCTTCGATACCGGTTGGAATCATTTCGATTCGCTGAAAACCCACAGTTGAGGCTGACTGAAAAATGCGCGGATGCGTTACTAAACAATACGCTTGTGAAAACAGATCTAAATCATGATTAGAAAGAAATTTCTTAAAGTGATCCGCCAATTCATCAATTGCATCGCTGCTGGTTACCCAAAATACAAGTGATTTTTTATGGTTAAATAAGCGGGTATAATCCTCTGCATGATAATCAATCGCCTGCCGTTGATAAACTCGCAAACTTATGGCGTTAAAGCCAATGTGGGTAAGTTGCTTTTGCAACGGTGAAGCATACGGTTTGCCATTTAAAATCAAAATGCGTGTAGCGCTTGGCGAGAACATTTGTTTTAACAACACTTCAAGACCCTGGGCGTCTTCACTTACCCTGTGATCCGAAAATTTTGGTGCCACAATCGCCCGACTAGGTACACCTAAGCTAAGTGCAACTTGAGCACTTTGGTAACCCATGGCCGCACAAATTAGTTGATCGGGCCAAACACCTAACGCAGAGACGACAAATTCAATCACCGATGGGCTAACACAGACTAAAATGCCCTGCTGCTTGGTTTGCTGAATCTCCTGAATAAAAGCTTTAACCTGGGTAAAAGACTCAATAATTGGTGTTAATGAAAAAACTGGGTGCCTAATTACTTCAAGTTGGGGAAGCGAACCTAAATACGAGTCAAGATTTTGTTTTTGAATAGTGTATTGTTCAGGCAAACGGGGTTTAGTCACAACGAGTATAAAAGGTGTTGTTGGCATGTTACCCCTCTGCCCTAAGCATGCGGATTCAGTGACTGTTCAACCAATTGTTCAGCGCCTGCTGCTTTTAATTCATCAATGACTTGGTTAGACACCTGCTGCCACTGATCTAAGGGGCCTCGCGCTTGCGCAAACAGTATGCGTGTGCCATTGGTGTGTGCTACCAACCCTCGAAGCACCATTTGATTGCCTGCTTCAAGTTGTGCATAACCTGCAATTGGCACATGGCAACTACCCCCCAAAGCGGCAGAAATTTGGCGTTCTGCCTGAACTAACAACGTCTCAATTGGATTAATTAAAGGCAATAACAATTGCTTTAAAGCAGAATCTTGTTGGCGAATTTCTAAGCCAAGTGCACCTTGACCTACCGCAGGCAACATGACTTCAGGTGCTAGCTGACAACGAATACGATGCTCTAAATGAAGTCGCTTTAATCCAGCAGAAGCTAACACAATGGCTTGAAACTGGCCTGCATCTAACTTACTTAAACGGGTATCAAGATTACCACGCAATGGCTTGATGATTAAATAAGGGTATTTGGCTAAAATTTGCGCTTGACGACGCAAGCTAGACGTTCCTACCACTGCGCCAGGTGGCAATTGATCTAAATGACTGTATTCATTGGACACAAAAGCATCGCTTGGGTCTTCGCGAGTCATAAAACCAACTAGATTAAATTGGGATTGTAGTTGCATAGGAATGTCTTTGCCCGAGTGTACCGCCAAATCAGCACGATCTTCGAGTAAAGCGGTTTCTAGTTCTTTGATGAACAAACCTTTGCCACCAATTTTCGACAAAGAACGGTCTAAGATCTGGTCACCTTGCGTGGTCATACCCACAATGATCACTTCAGATACCCCGTTTAAGGCCATTAATTTTTGTTTAACATGCTCCGCCTGCCACATTGCAAGCCGACTTTCACGCGTTGCGATTCTGATTTTCATAATTCTTCAACACTTACAAGCTATTTTCAACAACCGGCAAGCATAGCACGGCTAAACCCAATTCTCTAAGCCAGTATAATGGTTGTCTTGTGAAATCTTTATCAGGTCTTTTTTATGTCGAACCAATGGTCAAAAAAACAGCAAGCTTGGTCTGCGCGCTTTAACGAACCTATGTCTGAATTGGTTAAGCGCTATACAGCCTCGGTGTTTTTTGACAAACGTTTGGCTCATTTTGATATTCAAGGGTCGCTGGCTCATGCACAAATGCTCAGCGAGTCAAAGGTTATTTCTCATGATGACTTTCAAGCGATTGAACGTGGGCTGAAACAAATTAGCCAAGAAATTAATAATAACCAATTTAACTGGCAACTTGATCTCGAAGATGTTCATTTAAACATTGAGCGACGACTCACTGAACTGGTGGGCGATGCGGGCAAACGCCTGCACACGGGTCGTTCTCGAAATGACCAAGTAGCCACCGATGTTCGTTTATTTTTACGACATGAAATTGATGCCTGTG
>DIYC01000142.1:16544-38743 GCA_002428895.1 Burkholderiales bacterium UBA6064
ACATGAAATTGATGCCTGTAAGCAGTTAGTTCGGCGTTTAATCTACGCCTTAGCCCAGCAAGCTGAGTGTCACTATGCAACCATTATGCCTGGGTTTACTCACTTGCAAGTGGCACAACCGGTTACCTTTGGTCACCACTTACTGGCCTATGCAGAAATGTTTGAACGTGACCTTGAACGGCTTCAAGATTGTAGAAAACGTGTCAATCGTCTGCCCCTTGGGGCAGCAGCGCTAGCCGGCACTACCTTTGCGATTCATCGTGAACGCACAGCTGAACTTTTAGGTTTCGAAGCCGTGACCCGAAACAGCTTAGATTCAGTTTCTGACAGAGACTTTGCGATTGAATTTTGCGCAGTGGCCAGCGTCATTATGATGCACATTTCTCGGCTTTCTGAAGAACTTATTATCTGGATGAGCCCTCAATTCAATTTTATCGACTTACCCGATCGGTTTTGTACAGGCTCTTCGATTATGCCGCAGAAAAAAAACCCAGATGTTCCCGAACTAGCTCGCGGAAAAACGGGCCGCGTGTACGGTCACCTCACCAATTTACTCACCTTGATGAAAAGCCAACCCTTGGCTTACAACAAAGATAACCAAGAAGACAAAGAGCCACTGTTTGATACTGTAGACACCTTAAGCAACACTCTGACTATTTTTGCTGAAATGATCGCAGGCCTCATGGCTAAACCGGACAACATGCAACGAGCTGCACTAAACGGCTATGCCACAGCAACTGACTTAGCCGATATTCTTGTCAAAAAAGGTATACCTTTTCGAGATGCTCACGAAGCAGTCGCCTTAGCCGTTAACTATTGCGAACAACAGCACTGTGGCCTTGAGCAACTGACCCAAGCCGACTTGCAAAAGGCGCTTAATTTACCCCACCTAGGCTATGACAGTGCCTTGGTTGATCAATCCGTGTTGGATGTATTGCAACTGCAAGGTTCTGTTAATGCTCGTAACCATACCGGCGGTACCTGCCCATCACAAGTACTGGCACAAGCACAAGCTTGTTTGGCGCGTCATACTCAGACTGTTTAAAGACCACGACCGTTCTTCGATCCTTTATTATTAATCAGTGACATGAGAGCCTTACTCATTTGGCTCAAAGTCAGAAAAATAAAGAAAGCACATTAAAAAAACATTATACTGAAACACTGAATTGCTTAAACAACGCACGCAACAAGTGCACACGTTGCGCAGTAGGTTGATCAGGATACAGCATATTAGGCAAATTATCCGCTTTGTCGTAATCCAAACCAAACTGCGCAATTAATGGAAATAAATCGCTTGTTAACGTCAACGAAGAGTGCGGACTTGAATTAAAAATCGCTTCAAGACTTTGTTGCGTCAAAATAAATTGTTCTTTTAACGTGGCAATAATGTGTTGGCGGCGTATTTCAATTGCATGGATAAAATCATTTCGATGAATTAAATTGGGATATTGAACTGACAAATCAACACTCAAGTTGAATTGATGATTTGCAATTGAATTCAACAGTAAACTAATGGCATGCTGTTTTTGGGTTTCAGTTAAATTCGGATCAGTAAGTGAATACTCTGAAGGTACTCCACCTGCTTTCAATAATTTTCCTAGAAGTCTTAGGTTATCAAGTAAGATAGCCAGATCACAGGCATTTTGGCCCGTTCTGTTTTGTTGATTCACTTGCGCACCAGCACTCAGTAAAAGAGGCAATAGTCCCATCCTACCTAAAGCAGTTGCATGATGCAAAGGTGTCCAACCTCGTGAAGATTGAGCATTTACATTGGCTCCATGGTCGATCAACAGTTGTGCACAATGACGCTGATTGGCTTGAATGGCGATATGAAGTGGTGTTTTACCTTGATTATCTTTGACTTCTAAATCAGCATTAAATTGAATTAGATCAAGTGTAATGTTAACAAAGCCATGCTTAACTGCTAAGTGCAAAACCTGATTGTAATTTGAACCATGTAAGCGCGCACCTTGTTCTAATAAATATAAAACGGTTTCACGTTGCCCAGAATTGACCGCCAATTGTAAAGGTGACCAATTGATTGAATCCAACTGATTGAGATCAGCCTGTGCATGCACAAACATAGGAATCATATGAGCTTGTTTATTTTTAATTGCAAGATGAATTAAATGCTCTGAATTAATCAGATCAGAAACAGATTGTTGCGAAGTTGCAATTAACTTTTTAAGTTGTTGAGCATTACCTGAAACCACAGTCTGAATTAATTGCTCAGGCTGAATATTAACCTTGACTGAATCAAGAAACAGCCGTTCAGCAATCTGATTCAATGCCGATAAGAGTCGATAAAAAGGCCGAGTTAAAAAATGGGATGATGATGCATTTTGCCAATGCGTTGCATCTACTTGTAATTGAGAAGTTGAAGATTCAAGGTTATAGAAATGAGGCGTTTCTAAGTTTCGGCTAACATTCAATTCATGGTTCATGATTTAACCTTATTTCAGCAGTTAATGCTGTTGATCCGTTGACGCATTTGCTCAAATAACACAATCGCTACACTACTGGCTACATTTAAGCTTTCAACCGCCGTAGACTGTGGAATGCGAACACAACAATTTGCTTTTTCTAACCATTCTACACAAACTCCCTGCCCTTCATGCCCAAAAACCCAAACAGTGGGTTGAGTTAAATTTAAGGAGTATAAGGGCACACTAGAAGATGCTAAATGAGTTGCATAAATAGATTGTGAAAAGTTTGGCAACTGATGTGATTCAAAAAACTTTAAATGCCACTGTGCCCCCATACCTGCGCGTAATGCTTTACTTCCCCATGGCCAGGCACAACCTGAAGTTAAACCGATGTGTTGAACAGAAGCTGCTGCACATGTTCGTAAAATAGCACCTAAATTATTCGGGTCTTGTACGCCATCTAAAATGACCCAATCGCTTAACCCATGTTGCTGAATCTGTGCCGACGTTGATTCAACAACAAGCGGCTTAAATACAACCAAAGGACCCACGGGGCATTCTTGTTCGCTTAACTTACAATACAACCAGTCTGGAACCTCAAAAACAGAATAGGTAGACAGAGATTCTGGCTTTTTAGCTGTAGCGCAATCAGTTAAAAGATTTTTTAGTCGGCTAAATTCATTGTGTTGAAATAAACTTTGAGGTAGCCAAACTTGCTCAATCGTATGCGCTGCGTGTTGAAACACTTCAAACGCCAAATGCAATCCCTCGCACCAAGCAACCTGATTCGTACGGTTTTTAGCCGCTGGGGCTTTAAGCCATTTTAAAGCCTGTTTAAATGCTGTATTTTTTGTTGATTCAATGCGTTGTAATTCAAATTTCACAACAATACCCCTTGAACAGCTTGCTCCTGTTGAAGCAGTGCTTTAACAGGGGCAAAGCTTTTACGATGATACCGAGTTGGGCCATATTGTTTAAGCAACGCCAAATGCTCTGGAGTAGGATAACCTTTGTGCGACTCTAATTTAAACCAAGGTATGTGAAGCGCTTCCTGTTTGCACCAAGTATCGCGATGAACTTTTGCCAAAATAGACCCTGCTGAAATGGCCGGTACAAAAGTATCCCCTTTAACGATTGCTTTGCCCGCATAATGCCATTTTGGCAATCGGTTACCATCTACCAACACAAAACAACGTTTGGGTTCTAAATTAGCTTTCTCGATGAGTTGAGTAACGGCTTGGTGCATTGCCAACAGCGAGGCTTGCAAAATATTAATTCGATCGATGTGCTCTGCCCCCACCTCACTAATTGCCCAAGCAATGCTTGAACGACAAATTTCAGCAAACAAATGATCTCGTTTTTTTTCTGACAAAGCCTTAGAACAAGCCAACCCTTGAATAAAATTTGGACTTGGTAACAAAACTGCACCGGCTACAACTGGCCCTAATAAAGGCCCTCTCCCTGCCTCATCCACGCCAATCAAATGATATTGATTGAATTCAGCCCACTGCTGAAGGTGTTGATACTCGTACAAAGTCATAAATAACGCCGAATGATTTGTGCTGCCAATTGGTTAGAGGGTTGCGACAACAAGGCATGTTGCTCAGCAAATAAGGCTTCAATTCGAGTTCGGTTTGAATCACTGTCAAGCTGAAATAAGATCTGTCGTTTTAAGTGATCTGGGTTAACTTGAGACTGAAGGCATTCAGGGACAACAAATTCTTTCAATAAAATGTTAGGTAAGCCAACATAAGGTAAATCGGTGGCATGCTGCTTCATCCAGTAATACGAGAAAGACGGCATTTTATAGGCAATCACCATTGGTTTTTTAAACATCATTGCTTCGAGTGTTGCAGTGCCCGAGGCCAGTAAAACAGCATTGACGGCTGCCATGGATTCGTGACTTTGACCAATTTGAACTTTCCAGCTAGCACGCAGTGAATTGGGTAATTGTTGCAAAAAATAATTCAGCAACGTTTGATTGGGTAATGGCGTAATAAACTCCAAATGGGGTTTGATTTTTTTCAGCGCGATGCAGGTTTGAATAAACGGTTGCGTTAAATGAACCAATTCACTCAGTCGACTGCCTGGCAAAACAGCAAGCAATTCAACATCTGAATCAAACCCTAAATCGTGACGATAAGCAAGCATATTCACTTGCTGAGGAATACGCTGAGCCATTGGATGCCCAATATAAGTTGATTCAATTTTGGCTTGCGAAAGAATTTTAGGTTCAAACGGAAACAAACACAATACATGATCGCAAGCTTTTTTGAGAAGATGAATCCGTTGCATACGCCAAGCCCAAATAGAGGGGCACACTAAGTGAATAGTCGGAATACCCTTCTGTTTAAGGGCCAGTTCAATTTTTAAATTAAAATCGGGTGCATCGACTCCCAAAAACACGCGTGGCGGATTATCAAAAGTCCAGCGACGAATGAGCTGGCGCTGCAAACGTAATAAACGAGGTAAATGCCGAATCACTTCCAGGTAGCCCCGTACAGACAATGAATGAATACTTTCAAGTGGCAAGACGCCACATTCATTTAAACGTGGGCCAGTAATCCCTTCAAGCATCAAGGGAACACCTAAGTGTACTTGTTCTGCAATTAATGATTCAATAGCTAAGGCTGCAATCCAATCACCAGAAGCCTCGCCAGCGACGATCGCAATATCTAGTAAATTATTTTGAACGTAAGCTAACCGTTGCATGTTGGGTTGTGAATCAACTTCACCGAACAATGCCACGATTAACCTGATTTAAAAAACTCTGAAGGATTTTAAGTGCTTGAATAATTTCATCTTCTTTGGCTTCAGCTTGTAAATGAGCAATCGCAAGCTTAGCTTCTTCAAGACTTAAACCCTGACGATATAAAATTTTATAAGCTCGCTTAATTGCCGTAATTGTTTGCGCAGAAAATCCTCGACGTTTAAGGCCTTCGGTATTAATACCCGACGCACTCGCTGGATAACCTGCACCCATCACATAGGGTGGTAAGTCTTGCGTTAATTTAGTTTGAAACGCAGTCATAGAATGGTCGCCAATTTGAATAAACTGGTGAACACCCGTTAACCCTCCTAAGATGACCCAGTTGCCAATAGTCACATGACCAGCCAATTGCACACTGTTGGCTATCACATTGTTGTGTCCAAGCCGACAATCGTGCGCAATATGGACATATGCCATAATCCAATTGTGATGCCCAACTACGGTAACGCCACCACCTTGCATAGTACCTGTGTTAATGGTGCAAAATTCACGAATGGTATTGTTGTCACCAATCACCAAAGTAGTTGGTTCACCTTTATATTTTTTATCTTGTGGATTGCCTCCAATAGCTGCATGGCTATAAATGGTATTGTTGCATCCAATGGTTGTGTAGCCAGTAATCACACAATGTGAGCCAATTTCACAACCTTCTGCGATACTGACATGAGGGCCAATAACTGTATACGGACCAATTTGAACGGAATCGGCAATTGTCGCATTTGAATCCACAACCGCTGTTGGATGAATGTTCATACCGTTTATACTTCCCGTGCTGTGCACATTAAGTTTGCACTCGCAACTAATTTGTCATCGACCAACGCTTTGGTCACATATTTCCAAATACCTCGAGACACTTTGTCAACCTGAACATCAAGCATCAGCACATCTCCAGGCACTACAGGTCGTTTAAAACGACAGTCGTCAATTCCAACAAAATAATACACTGAATTGTTTCCAGGCTTTTTATCCATTGAATTAAACGACAAAATACCAGCTGCTTGAGCCAGTGCTTCGACAATTAAAACTCCTGGCATCACAGGATGTATCGGAAAATGACCTGGAAAAAATGGCTCGTTGTAAGTGACATTCTTTTGAGCCAAAATGCGTTGGTTCGGTTCAATTAAATGAACACGATCGACCAAAACAAATGGATAACGATGTGGAAGTTGTTGAAGAATACCTTTAATATCAAGTACGGGTTCGCTCATTTAATTTGATCACTTTAATAATTTTTTTTCAATTTCTAAAACACGTTGCCGAAGCTTCGAAAGTTGCTTGACAAGTACTGCATTTTTTTCCCAAGTTGAATGTTCAGTCGCAGGGAAAATACCGGTATAGGCACCTGGCCTCTGAATTGTACTCATAATTGCCGTTGCACCCGTAATGTGAGTACCCTCTGGAATGTTTAAGTGCCCAAGTAACATGGCTGCTCCGCCAATAGTGCAGCGTGCACCAATATGCGTACTACCTGCCATTCCGACACAACCAGCAACTGCCGTGTGCTCGCCAATAGTGCAGTTATGAGCAATCATGATTTGATTGTCAAGCTTGACTCCAAAACCGATGAGCGTATCATCAAGCGCACCCCTATCGATAGTAGTGTTGGCACCAATTTCAACATGATCCGCAATCACAACTTTGCCAACCTGAGGAATTTTTACCCAGGTTGCACCATCGTGAGCAAAACCAAATCCATCGGCACCAAGCACAACACCGGAATGAATGATACAAAAATTACCAATGATGGTTTCACTATAAACACTCACATTGGGATAAATCATTGTGTGAGAACCTACATAAACTTGATCAGAAATCACAGTTCCGGGCCCAATGTGAACTTCTGAAGAAATTCTCGAATAGGCACCAATCACTACTCCTGCACCGATGCAGGCTGTTGGATGCACTGTTGCTGTTGCATCAATCACTGCACTAGAATGAATCCCTTTTAAGGGCGACTTAACCTGGCTTTGAGACACCCACCAAGTTTGAATATGTGCATAAGTTAAATAAGGATTTTTAACAACCCAAAAATAATGTACTGAACAAGGATGAGATTGAGTCAGTTGAACCAGCTCTTCAACATCCTTTTCTGCCACAAGCACAATACGAGCTTGAGTTTCTAAAACATCAAACTTAAGTTTGAGATTTGATAAAAAGCTGATGTGATGATTTTTAGATGATACTAAAGAAGCAAAACCAGAAAGTTTTACTTCTTCTGTTGCAACTGGGCTTGCCTGAATAGCTTGGAGCCTACCACCAAATCGAGCCAATAAATCGCTAAGCGTAAATTCTTGAAAATTCATTCAATTTCATCAAGAACTATTTGCCGTTATTTAAGCTTTTAATCACTTTGTCTGTAATATCAATGCGTTTATTGGCATACACTGCATCTTGAAAAATAAGATCAAAATTTTCTTTTTCTGCAATTTCACGAATCACTTTATTGGCACGCTCGATGAGTTCACCCACCAATTGAGTTTTTTGTTGCGCCAAATCTTCATCAAACTCACGTCTTTTCCGTTGGAAATCACGATCTAATTCAGCCAAATCGCGTTGCCGCTTTGATTTTTGATCTTCAGATAAAGTAATTGCATCTTTGTCTAGCTTAGTGGCCTCTGTTCGAACTTTGGTAGCCAATGCTGTTAATTCTTTTTGACGAGCAGAAAATGAGTTCTCCAGATTAGTTTGTGCATCTAATGCAAACTTAGAATCTCTTAAGATTCTTTGTGTGTTCACAAAGCCGATTTTAATTTCAGCAGCCCAAACCATCGCTGTGGGTGCCAATACGGATAAACCAATAAATGCAGAAATTAGCCGATGAGTAAAAACTTTCAAATGAGTCTCCATATTAAAACTAAATAAAAAAAGTGGTTAGAAACCTGTACCAATCGTAAACTGAATTTTCTGTAAATCATCCTCATCTTTACGATTAATCGGAATGCCGTAGCTAAATTTGAGTGGCCCTACAGGCGAAAGCCATGAAATACCAAAACCCGCAGAATATCGTAGCGAACTTAAACGTACTGTTTCATTGCTTTCAAACACATTACCCGCATCGAGAAACGTGAATGCTCTGAACGTACGATCTTTTTTCACCCCAGGTACCGGAAAGAAAAATTCTACGTTACCAATTAATCGCCTTGGTGCACCAGTGGGTACATCATCACTATCACGAGGACCTAATGATGAAGTTCTAAATCCACGAACAGTACCAATACCACCCGCATACGAGTTTCTAAAGATCGGATAACTAGAATTACCCAATTTAGCACCAAGTGTAGCCTCACCGTTTAAAGCCAAGGTGTAGTGATCTAAAATTGGAATAAATACTTGCTCTTGATAGGTTAAACGATAAAACTCTTGTTCCCCTAACGGCGTTGCAACCTCTGCACTTAATCGTCTTAAGTTACCATCAGTTGGCGCAATTGCAGAATCACGACTGTCATACACATAACTGGCGTTAACTAAGTAAGCATCGCTTTCAGTTCCGAAAGCGGAAACATAGTTAATAAAACGTCGGGGCGAACTGTCATCAACTTCTAATTTAGTGGCCTCAAATGACGCGCCAAAATTAATACGTTCAAATTCAGAAATAGGATACCCAAAGCTGATGCCTGCACCTGTAGTTTGCAACTTATAGTCACCCAAAGACAACTCTTGCGCATCAGTGATTCGATCAAAAAAATTGATTGTCCGAGACACTCCATCTAAAGTGTAAAATGGATCGGTTTGTGAAAACGATAAAGTACGGTTGACTTTGCTGGTATTTAACTCTAACCCCACTGTTTTTCCAGTACCAAATAGGTTTTGTTGTTGAATGGCGGCAGAAAGTACCACGCTATCAGTACTGCTTACACCTGCGCCTAGCAGTAAATTACCAGTTGGCTTTTCCTCAACATTTAAATCAATATCAACTTGATCTGAACTTCCAGGAACAGGTTTAGTATCAACTGCAACTTCCTTAAAAAAACCTAACCGGTCAACTCGTGACCTAGAAAGTTGAATTTTTTCAGCGTCATAAAAAGAGGATTCAAACTGACGAAATTCTCGACGAATTACTTCATCGCGGGTTCGGTCATTGCCATTAATGTTAATTCGACGAACATAGACCCTTTTTCCTGGATCGATTGCGATGTTTAAATCAATGATTTGTGTGGCTCGATCAATATTGGGCATTACATTGACATTGGCAAAAGCATAGCCATAATTACCAAGCTTTTTTTCAATATTTTGCGAAGTTTGAGTCAGTTTTTCACCGCTAAAAACATCGCCTTGCTTAATTTCAATTAAAGCATTCAGTTCACTTTCACGCCCCAATAAATCGCCAGTTAAGTTAACTTGACCAAATTTAAACTTTTGCCCTTCTTTAATAAGAATCGTGATAAACACATCTTGCTTATTCGGTGCAATTTGTACTTGCGTATTTTCTATATTGAAATCGGCATAGCCTTGATTTAAATAAAAAGATCTTAATTTTTCAAGATCACCAGAAAGCTTTTGTCGAGAGTATTGATCATTTTTAGATAGCCAAGACATCCAACCTGATTCACTTAAAGAAAAAAGATCAAGCAACTCCTCACTTGAAAAATCAGAGTTACCAATGATTTTTAATTGCGAAATCGCAGCAGACTTACCCTCATCAACCTTAAAAGTAATAGAAACACGATTTCTAGGTAATTGATTAACGACTGTTTGTACTTGTGCGCCATACTTACTACGCGATAAATATTGTCGTTTAAGTTCCTGTTCTGCTTTTTCCAATAAAGATTTATCAAATACTTGCGACTCAGAAATGCCAACTTGTTTTAACGCATTTTTTAATGTTTCTGGATCAAACTCTTTAATCCCTTCAAACTCCACTGTAGCAATAGCTGGCCGTTCAATCACAGTAACCACCAGTACATCACCCTTCACTGCGACTTGCACATCTTCAAAAAAACCAGTTTCATACAAAGCACGAATTGCATTTTGTGCTTTGTCTTCATCAAAGGTATCGCCCACACGAATGGGCAAGTAACTAAAGACCGTGCCTGGATCAATTCGACGAAGACCGTCAACCTGAATATCTTGTACTTTAAAGCTTGTTTGTGCAACTACACTGACTGGAATGCCGAGAGCAGCCACAATAGGTAGCAATAAAAGCGATGATTTATGATTACTACTAATTGTCATTCGATTGTATCCTCACGAGAATGAACTCGAGCTGATTAAGTTTTATAAAAGCCGTTGTATGTCATTAAACAAAGCAACACACGTTAAAGCACCTATAAGTGCCATACCGATTCGTTGACCACACATTAACCACTTATCTGAAGCAGGACGACCCGTGAAAATCTCGACCAAATAATACATTAAGTGACCACCATCTAGCATAGGAATCGGTAAAAGATTCAAAATGCCTAAACTAACCGACACCATTGCCAAAAAACTAAGAAAAGCAAGTACACCCATAGCTGATGACTCACCCGCTGCTGCTGCAATAGTAACAGGCCCGCTTAGATGCTCCCAAGATAAATCACCTGTCACCATATTTTTAAGCCCGACTAAGGTCAATACACTCAATTCGACCATTTGAATACCACCTTCGACAATGGATTCTGCCAGCGAGTATTCAACTTTTTCGACCACAGGAAACCCTTGAAGGCTTATCCCAATTCGACCAATTGATTCGCCATTGGTAGTTTTTACCGAATTGGGTGTAACCAGCAAACGTAGCTCGTTGCCTGCACGTAGAACATCAATAGGCACTTCCTGGTCAGGATATTTCTGAATAATCTCTGAAGCCTGGGCAGAGCTCTCGATCAGTTGAAGATTAACAGCAAGAATTTGATCCTCAGCTTGCAAACCCGCTTGCTCAGCCGCAGAACCGGGTTGAATTGCGCTGATAACAATAGATTGCTCAAAAGGATAAAACCCCAGTTGCTGTACCAAACGAGGAGAAAGTTCAATCTGATCGGAAAACCCTTCACTGGCACTGAGTGTTTGGGTTTGCTGATTACGAAGAACTGTTAACTCAATTGGATCTTTAAATAAAGCTTGACTGAATAATTTCCAGGATAACTGTTGCCAATTTTTTATTTCAGAGTGATTCAGTTCAAGGATTTGATCACCCGCTTGCAAACCAACTGAAGCTGCAAAGGTATTGGGTTGAGGTTGCGCCACAACAGCTGCAACTTGCTGAGTTTGGGAAAAACTTAGAATACTGTAAATGAACCAAGCCACACCTAAATTAGCCACTGGGCCAGCAAGTACAATGGCAATTCTTCGGTATACAGATTGCCGATTAAATGCACAATTTAAATCATTGATACCTTCCGTGCTTTCTGGGTCACGCTCATCGACCATACGGACAAAACCACCTAATGGAAGCCAACCAATTGACCAACGCTCACTAGTTTTAGGACTGACCCATTCGTAAATAGGCTTACCAAAACCGACTGAAAATTGCAAGACTTTAACGCCACACCACCTTGCCACCAAATAGTGACCCATTTCGTGGAGAAACACGAGGATACCTAAAGCTAAAATAAATGAAAATAAAGATTGCAACATGTTTAGTAAGTTAGCTCGCTTGTTTAATGACACGATGATTGACAAATTCACGCACGATGCGATCTAGACTGTAAGCATCGTCAATACAATGAACTGGATAGCCTGAAAATCGACTTAAACATTCTTCAACCAAATGATGAATATTATTGTAGCTCAATTGATTATTGAGAAAAAATTTAACTGCCATTTCATTGGACGCATTATAAATTGGCGCTGCCACCGTAATATCTTTGAGTACGTCGAATGCTAATCTCAACATAGGAAATCGAGTTAAATCTGGTTTTTCAAAAGTAAGCGTTTGAATTTCTTCGAGTTTTAAGCGAGGGGATCCCGATTGGATACGATCGGGTAAACCCATCACATGGGCAATCGGTGTGCGCATGTCGGGTGATCCCATTTGAGCCAGTACACTGCTGTCCGCATACTCCACCAAAGAATGAACAATCGATTGTGGGTGAATCAACACAGAGAATTTTTGTGCGGGCAATCCAAAAAGCCACATGGCTTCGATCAGTTCTAACCCCTTGTTGGCCATAGTGGCACTGTCTACTGAAATTTTTTTGCCCATTTGCCAATTGGGATGTGCGATGGCTTCTTGTACGCTGATTCGATGAAATGTATTTAATGGCCGAGTTCGAAAGGGCCCACCCGAGGCGGTTAAAATAAGTTGTGTAATAGACGATTTTTTATTTTCAAAATCGATAGGTAAACATTGATAAATAGCATTGTGCTCAGAATCTACAGGGAGTAGTTGAGCTTGTCCTAATTGTTGCGCTTCAAGCATAAATTGGCCGCCTAAAACAAGAGACTCTTTATTGGCGAGATAAACAGTTTTACCCGCTTGCAATGCAGCCAAACTAGAAGATAAACCTTCGGAGCCAACAATTGCAGCCATGACACAATCAACATCAGAGCTTTGAACAAGCTGATTTAACGCACTTTTCCCAAAAATTTCTGGGCTATATCCCAATTCATTGTGCAACAACTGACTGTAGCCTTGATTGTGCCACTGAGAAAAAGCAACCGAGTTACAGATGACAATAAAGTCAGGCTTAAACAAAGTGCATTGCTGCTTTAAACGGTCTATATTTTGTGCAGCCACCAAACCTTTAACTTTAAATCGGCCTGGGTTTCTATGAACGACATCAAGCGTACTTTCGCCAATACTGCCTGTACTACCTAAAACTAATAACGACTTAGCATTTTGAGTCATGCTGGAATTGGAACCCAAGCAAGCAATGCAGCCATTGGAAGAACTGCGATATGGGCATCAATTCGATCAAGAATACCTCCATGACCGGGTAGCATTTTGCCGCTGTCTTTGATGTGCGCTTGGCGTTTTAACATCGATTCAAATAAGTCGCCCATAATTCCTACCACGACCATCACAATCGACCAAATAATAAATATCGGCAAGGGCCAAGCCTTAAAAACCAACATATGCCAAGTTTTATCAAATTCGCTAAATTGAAATACCACAGGCCCATACAGTACGATAAACAAATTAAATGCCAAAACACTGAGTATGGCACCATAAACACCCGCCCAAGTTTTACCAGGAGAAATATGTTCTGCCAGTTTTTTAGAGCCAAATAGCTTCCCAAATACATAGGCAAATACATCAGCAATAATTGTTATTAGTAGCACACTAACCAAAAGAGAAACACTGACTAACTTCATGTATGACATAGCAATGGCAGCGGCAAGTAAAACACACCAACCAATAAAAGCGCACAGGTATTTTTCTTGAATTAAAGACTTAAGACCACCTTTAAGGATAAAGGGGACTAGACAAACCCAAAAGAATACAGAAATTGAGAGAATTGTTGGGATGTATTCAATTGCTTCAAGTTTACTGTGGACAGAGTAAAAAGAAAAAACTCCAAAAGCAGCAAAAAACTTAGATTCAATTGGATTAAATCGAACAAAAGCCCCCCATTCAGTAAAAGAAAACCACAATAAAATAGACACTAATACCAGCCATGCCAAATCATTTCCTGAAGTGATCACCATCATTAAAACCATGAGGGCTAAAACAGATGTGATTAATCGTAGAAACATAAAAAAGCCTTATTAGATTGGTTTTTAATGCAATTATTAAGAAGCATCGGCTTGCAGCAAATTGTGTAACTGGTCAGATGTTCGACCAAAACGCCTTTCACGTTGATTGTAAGACTCTATTGCATCTGATAATAGCTCTAATCCAAATTCTGGCCAAAAACGATCTGTAAAATAAAATTCTGTGTAGGCTAATTGCCACAAAAGAAAATTTGAGACACGTTGCTCCCCCCCTGTTCGGATATATAAATCAGGTTCGGGCTGGTCTGATAAACACAAATAAGGTTGTAAGTGTTCTTCACTAATATCTTGAGGGTTGCGCGCCAAAATGGGATTTTTAGTCAACATGGTTCGTGTTGCTTGAAGAATGTCCCACCTGCCACCATAATTAACAGCAACATTTAAACTTAGAACAAAATTATTTTTTGTGAGTTCCTCTGCGTATTCAATTGCTTGTAACAACTCAGGGCCAAGCGCAGAGACATCACCGATAATTTTTAATCGTACGCCTGCTTTATGCAATTTTTTAACATCTGAGTTCAGTACTTTTAAAAACAAACGCATTAAAACAGATACTTCCTCAACCGGACGGCGCCAGTTCTCTGATGAAAACGCAAACAGCGTGAGCGATTCAACACCGTACTGAACGCACGCTTGGACTGTTCTTCGAACTGCTTCTACCCCCCTACGGTGACCTGCAACTCGAGGAAGCATTCTGTGGCGAGCCCACCTACCATTGCCATCCATTACGATTGCAATATGCCGAGGCACTGAAGAGTGCTGTGGAATACTAAGAGTGGAACTGTTAACTGCAGTCATTCACTACACCGTCATAATTTCAGCTTCTTTGGATTGAACAATCTCATCAATTTTACTAATGAATTTATCCGTTATTTTTTGAATCACATCTTGAGAACGACGCTCTTCGTCTTCAGAGACTTGTTTATCTTTCACTAATTTTTTAAACGCATCGTTCGCATCGCGACGTAAGTTTCTGATGGATACCTTTGCGTGCTCGCCTTCAGCACGTACAAATTTAGTCAATTCTTTGCGTCGCTCTTCAGTGAGCATGGGCATGGGTACGCGAATTGTCTCACCCATGGTGGCGGGATTTAAACCAAGATCAGACTCACGAATGGCTTTTTCAACCACTGAAACCATCGCTTTTTCCCAAGGTTGTACCACGATAGTTCGCGCATCAGCCAAGTTAAGATTGGCAACTTGTGACAAAGAGACGGAAGAACCATAGTAATCAACGTGTATGTGATCAAGTAAACCCGTGTGCGCTCTACCTGTCCGTACTTTTTGTAAATCTGAATTTAAAGACTCAATGGTTTTGGTCATTTTGTTCTCAATGTTTTTTTTTATTTCAGCAACGCTCATTATTAAACTCAATTAAGTAATGGTTTTAAAAAACAACGGAAATTACATATGCACTAATGTGCCCTCATTTTCACCCATTATTGCACGATACAAAGCCCCTGGTTTGTTAATTGATAAAACTCGAATCGGAAGCTTCTGATCTCGACAAAGAGCAAAGGCAGTGGCATCCATGATCTCAAGATTTTTTTCAATTGCCTCATTAAAGCTAATGCGATCATAGCGAGTAGCATTAGGGTATTTATTAGGATCAGCCGTATAAATACCGTCGACTTTTGTGGCTTTAAGAACCACTTCAGCACCGATTTCAGAACCACGTAAAGCGGCCGCAGTATCGGTTGTAAAAAAAGGATTGCCGGTACCTGCAGCAAAAACAACTATCTTACCTTCCTCTAGATAACGAATTGCTTTGGGGCGAATATAAGGCTCAACCACCTGCTCGATGTTTAATGCCGATTGAACACGTGCTTGAACACCTGCTTGCCGAAAGGCATCTTGTAATGCTAAAGCATTCATGACTGTAGCCATCATACCCATATAATCTGCAGTTGCTCTATCCATCCCAGCAGCGGCGGGCGCAATTCCACGAAAAATATTACCACCACCAATGACAACCGCAAGTTCAACATGAAGAGCCACGACTTCAGCAATATCTTTAACCATTCGTTCAATAGTATTTCTGTTGATACCGTAAGAGTCTTCACCCATTAATGCTTCGCCAGACAATTTTAACAAAACACGTTTAAAAGCAGCCATTAACCCCTCTCTGTAATGTTGATCAATTAGATTCTATAATGGAACTGTAGATTAAAATCATAAAGTATAAAAAAAGCCACCCTTTGAGAGTGGCTTTTTCTTGTTTAAGTCTAAATTATTTAGTAGAAGCAGCAACTTGAGCAGCTACTTCTGCCGCAAAATCATTCACTTTCTTCTCAATCCCTTCGCCAACAATATACAGATGAAAACCAAATACTTGACTACCTGTTGATTTCAACATGGCTTCAACGGTTTGCTTATCATCTTTAACAAAGGGCTGGGAAAGCAAAGTAACCTCTTTGAGGAATTTACTAATGCTACCATCGATCATTTTTTTAATAATTTCCTCAGGTTTTCCAGATTCTTCAGCTTTGGCCTTGGCTACCGAACGCTCTTTTTCAATGTCTTCTTTAGGAACGCCGTCTTGATTCAGTGACTTTGGTTTTGTCGCTGCAATATGCATGGCAACGTCTTTACCTACTTGCTCATCTGAGCCAGAAAAATCGACTAAAACACCGATTTTACCACTGTGAATATACGAAGCCAGACGACCTTTAGCTTGGATACGTTGAAAACGTCGAACCGACAAATTTTCACCAATTTTACCAACAAGCGCTGCGCGAACAGTTTCAACGGTACCATCATTCATAGGCAAAGCTGAAAACGATTCTAAATTGCTTGGATTTTTTTCACTGATAAGCTTGGCAGACTGATTCACAAACTGAATAAAGTCATCATTTTTAGCAACGAAGTCCGTTTCGCAATTGACCTCAACAATCGCACCTTGGTTACCTTCTGGGCTAATATAAATGCCAATTAAGCCTTCTGCCGTGACTCGAGTAGATGCTTTAGAAGCTTTGCTCCCCAACTTAACACGTAAAATTTCTTCTGCTTTATCTAAATCGCCACCAGCTTCTGTCAGCGCTTTTTTACATTCCATCATTGGAGCATCTGTTTTCACGCGAAGTTCTTTAACCAACGCTGCAGTAATTTCTGCCATTTTATTCTCCTTAACTTTCTGATTAATCAGTGTGCATATTGAAGATGGGCTAACCAGTAACCCACCCTAAAACCAATTTTGACAAATTGATTATTCGTTAGAAGTTTCGTCAGAAACTTCAACAAACTCATCATCACCTTTAATGGCTTCAACAAGAGCACTAATATTTTGATCTTTACCAGTTAAAATAGCGTCAGCTATACTGCGTGCATACAAACGAATTGCCCGAGCAGAATCGTCGTTACCCGGAATAATGTAGTCAACACCAATAGGAGCATGATTTGTGTCAACAACACCAATAACAGGAATGCCTAATTTGCCAGCTTCGGCAATTGCAATTTTATGAAAACCAATGTCTACAACAAATAAAGCATCAGGTAAACCACCCATTTCTTTAATACCGCCTATTGCAGATTCAAGTTTGTTCATTTCTCGACGAAATAACAACGCTTCTTTTTTAGTCATTGCTTCCAAGCTACCATCTTCGGCGGCAATCTGCATGTCTTTAAGCCGTTTAATCGAAGCCTTAACTGTTTTAAAGTTAGTCAACATACCGCCCAACCAGCGTTGATTGATAAAAGGCATGCCACAGCGAATTGCCTCTTCAGCAATAATTTCTTTAGCTTGTCGTTTCGCACACAAAAAAAGGATTTTGCCACGATTGGCTGATAGTCTTTGCGCAAACGTAGTCGCTTCTTTAAGATGAGTGACCGTATGTTCTAAGTTAATAATGTGAATTTTGTTGCGATGACCGTAGATGTACGGAGCCATTTTAGGACTCCAAAAACGGGTTTGGTGGCCGAAGTGGCAACCCGCTTCGAGCATTTCACGCATTGATGCTGCCATTGTATTTTCTCCAATAACTGACAGGGTTAATCAATTCTTTTACGCTTGGGCTCCTCAGAGCACCCTGCCGCATAAAAGTAAAATTTACCTTGGAATTAACTTGGTTTTAGAAGTAACCCCGTCGCCCCAAAGTAGGCTGCTATTATACTCGTATAAAAACAACTTAATCAATTAAAAATCATCTTTATGACAGTCAATATCAAAAACGAATATGACATTGCTAAAATGCGTGTCGCAGGCAGGCTTGCTGCTGAAGTTCTCGATTACATCACGCCTTTTGTTAAACCAGGGGTTACTACGGGCGAATTAGATCAGCTTTGCCATGACTACATGGTAAATGTTCAAGGTACTATTCCAGCACCGCTAAATTATTGTCCGCCAGGTCATTCTCCCTACCCTAAATCAACCTGCATTTCGGTCAATCATCAAATTTGTCATGCGATTCCCGGCCCTAAAATTCTAAAAGAGGGTGACATCGCCAATATTGATGTCACAGTTATTTATGAGGGATATCATGGAGACAACAGCCGAATGTTTATAGCAGGAAATACTTCTTTAGCTGCGAAACGGTTGTGTCAAATTACGTATGAAGCCATGTGGAAAGGAATTGAACAGATTAAACCTGGTGCTCGGGTTGGTGATATTGGGTACGCGATACAAAAATTTGCTGAAAATTTTGGTTATTCTGTTGTTCGTGAGTTTTGTGGTCACGGAATTGGAAAAAAATTCCATGAAGACCCGCAAATCCTTCATTATGGCTCACCTGGAACGGGATTAGTCTTACGAGAGGGCATGATTTTCACTGTTGAACCCATGATTAATGCGGGTAAGCGCGATTTGAAAGTTTTGCCTGATGGTTGGACTGTAGTCACTAAAGACCGCAGTTTGTCTGCACAATGGGAGCATACCGTCTTAGTAACAACCAATGGTTTTGAAGTTTTAACTGTTTCGACCGGCACACCCCAACAACCTTTAACTTACACCTCAATTTAGTTGATTTATTGCCGTATATCACAGGCTCTCTACCTTGAATAACATTTCTGATGAATGACGATCAAATTCGGCAAATTTGCTTTAATTTAAAACATACAATGCAAGAGCAATCTAAGCATTGGTTACGTTTAATAAAGCCTGAAGAGCCGTTGTCTGAAATAATTTCAAGATTACGAATTAGAAGCCAATGTGTTGACCAGCACCTGCAAGCACTCTGGAAGTTACTGAATATGCCTGCATGCTTCGCCTTGGTTGCTGTTGGCGGTTATGGCCGAGGTGAATTATATCCTTTTTCAGATGTTGATCTTTTAATTTTACTCAATACAGAGGAACTCTCTGATCAAGAAAAATTTACCCTTGAAAAATTTTGTGGTGCTTGTTGGGACATAGGACTTGAAATTGGTTCTAGCGTACGCACGATTGAACATTGCCTAGAAGAAGCCAATCTTGATTCTGAAACGCAAACTGCCCTTTTAGAATCTAGATTACTAGATGGCGATAAAGCATTGTTTATTCAATTAATAAATAAGTTAAAAAAGAATTTAATCCCCACTAGATTTTTTCATAACAAACGGTCTGAATATAAACAGCGTCATTCTAAATTTTCAGACACTCCTTTTAATCTTGAACCTAACTGCAAAGAATCACCTGGTGGCTTACGAGACTTACAGACCATTCGTTGGATTGCTTCTAATACGGGATTAGGCAAGACTTGGTCTGAAATGGCAACAAACCAATTAATTACGGCATACGAAGCAGCAAAACTTCGAAAATACGAACGCACACTGAAACGCTTACGCTTCCAATTACATATTCTAGCGAATCGCCGTGAAGACAAGCTTTCTTTTGAACTACAAACCTTGTTAGCCGAGTCGCTGGGCTACCAAAAAAAAGGTGATAAACGCGTCAGTGAAGTGTTGATGCAAGAATATTACTTGGTTGCTGGGGCTGTGTTTCAATTAGTTGATATGTTGCTTCAAAACATTGAGGAGCTATTGATACAAAAAACACCTGTGATCACTCCGATCAATCAAGTTTTTCAGGCGAAAGACGATTTATTAGATATTTGTGACCCACTAATTTTTAAAAAAGAACCCAAACAAATTTTAATGGTTTTTTTAACCTTACAACAAAATATGTTGCTCAAAGGTATTACCAGCCAAACGCTACGGGCAATTTGGCACAATCGAATTAAAATTAATCAAAGCTTTCGACATAAAAAACAACATCAACAATTATTTATTGAAATATTGAGACAACCACAGCGGGTTGGAACTGAATTGCGACGAATGAATCAATTAGGGATTTTGGGTCGGTATTTACCAGCTTTTGGCAAAATAGTTGGACAAATGCAGCATGATTTATTTCATGCTTATACTGTTGATCAACATATCATGATGGTTATTCGGAATTTACGACGTTTTACCTTAGCTGAATATGCCCATGAATATCCATTTTGCAGTCAACTTATGGCTGACTTTGAGGATCATTGGCTGCTTTATATTGCTGCTTTATTTCATGATATTGCAAAAGGTCGAGGTGGGGATCACAGTGAACTAGGCGAGAAAGATTGCTTACAATTTTGTCATACTCATGGCCTCAAGAAACAACATACAGAATTAGTTACTTTTTTGGTCAAGCATCACTTAACGATGTCAAACACTGCACAAAAAAAAGATTTGTCAGATACAGAGGTCATTGAAGAATTTAGTCAAATTGTTCAAACACCACGACGTTTGACTGCGCTTTATCTGCTAACAGTTGCGGATATTCGAGGCACTAGCCCAAAAGTATGGAATGCTTGGAAAGATAAGCTTTTGTATGATTTGTATCAAATTACTTTACAGCATCTTGGCGGGCAAAAGTACAACAGTTCGAATTTACTTAGTACCCAACAGAATGAAGCACGGCAAATTTTAAAATTAGATGCATTGCCCGAGGGTGCACAAGATAGGCTCTGGAAAGAGCTAGAGGTCTCTTATTTTTTACGACAAACGACAAGTGAAATTGCGTGGCACACTCGACACTTATTTTCACAGGTAGATACAATTATACCTATTGTTAAAGTGCGCTTATCGCCCTTAGGTGAAGGACTTGAAGTACTGGTTTACACGCGCGATGCTGTCGAATTATTTGCTCGAATTTGTGAATATTTTCAAGGGAAAAGCAACAACATTGTTGATGCAAAAATTCACACTACGAAACATAATTATGCACTAGATTCTTTTTTAATCACTGGAGATTCAGCTCATTTTGAAGAACCAAGAGATTTGTACATACTTGAACAGGATCTGATTAATCACTTAAAAGCGCAAGAACCCCTCAACCAACCAAAGCTAGGTAGATTGTCTCGACGCTCTCTGAGTTTTCCAGTTAAAACAACCATCGATCTCCGCGCTGATCAAAGCGGAAAATATTTTTTACTTGATTTTACCACCACGGATCGTTCTGGATTATTATATTCCGTCGCACGTTTATTAGCACGTTTTGAGGTGCACGTTCGGTCTGCCAAAATTATGACTTTAGGGGATCGCGCTGAAGATTCTTTATTAATTTATGGATCAAGGTTATCTTCAAAAAAAATTCAAACGCAACTTGAAAGTGAATTAATGGAAATACTTTCTACCCCTGACCAAATTTAAAAATACTAAATTAAATAAAGTGCTAAAATGCAACCCAACCGTCTCCCCGTCGTACAATGGATAGTACAAATGCCTCCTAAGCGTTAAATACAGGTTCGATTCCTGTCGGGACTACATCGCCCGCCGAAGCTACAAAGCGAAGGCGGGCTTTTTATTGTTATAGTTTCCCTTTGTATCAATCCGTAATCTCCACCACTTTCTTATTCCTCAACTGCCGCATTTGTTTCGGTACCATTTCTAAGATCTCATCTTTCAAAGTTTGAATGAGTTTGGTTTTGATATGATCTCTGTGTGTTACTAAACTTACTTAACGCGCAGGAGCAGGATCTTTCAAACGCTTGACCAGTTTCATNNGGTTCGATTCCTGTCGGGGGGACCATTGTTAACTCACGTTTAAACTAATCAGTGAGCGAATTACGCACATGACTCGGTGCATACCTTGATCTAACACCTCTGCAATTTTAACATGTGAAATGTTGTCTTTACTATCGCCAACCCCCGCAGCAGCGTTGACCACAAGAGCGATATGCGCATACGGAATATTCAGTTCTCTGGCTAAAACTGCTTCAGGCATGCCAGTCATCCCAACAATTTCAGCTCCGTCGCGTGCAAGTCGTTTAATTTCCGCTGCAGTTTCTAACCGAGGGCCTTGAGTGCACGCATAACAACCTCCATTACCGATTGGTTCATTGACAGCTTCAGCTGATGCGATAAGTTGGTGTCGAAGTTGACTGTCATAAGGATGCGTAAAATCAACATGCTTAATGGGTTGATCC
>DIYC01000142.1:38911-40066 GCA_002428895.1 Burkholderiales bacterium UBA6064
CAACATGCTTAATGGGTTGATCTTCGCCCTCAAAGAAAGTACTAGAACGCCCCCAGGTGTAGTCAATAATTTGATCGGGCACAAGCAGATGACCTGGTTTCAGGTCTGAGCGAATACCACCCACTGAAGCCACTGCAATAATTCCATCTACTGCAATCTGCGATAAAGCCCAAATGTTAGCTCGGTAATTAATTAAATGAGGTGGAATATTGTTGCCATAGCCATGCCGTGCTAAAAAAACAACTTCTTGGCCAACCAATTCACCAACCATAAGAACTCCTGACGCCTCACCATAGGGAGTCCGAGTGACTTGTCGGCGAATTAATTTAAATTCAGGTAATCGACATAAACCACTGCCTCCAATTACTGCAAACATTGTTCTTTCCTATTTTCTAAATATTGATAAAATTCATCGCCTACTTCATCATGCGCCAAACCTAGTTCAACAGTGGCTTTTAGGTAACCTAATTTAGATCCACAATCAAAGCGACGACCTTGAAAACGATAGGCCAACACAGGTTGATCATTGATTAGAGAAGCAATCGCATCAGTGAGTTGAATTTCACCGCCAGTGCCCACTGTTGTGTGTTCAAGATGATCAAAAATTAAGGGTGTGAGTACATAACGACCCACTACAGCCAAATTAGACTGGGCTTGATCAGGTTTTGGCTTTTCAACGATGGCGTGCACGCGTTCAGAATGCTCGTTCCAGGGGGAAGTAGAAACAATACCGTACGATTGAGTCTGTGTTTTGGGTATTTCTTGAACAGCAAGCAAGCTTGCATGTTCTTTTTCAAAGGCATGAATCATTTGCCCAATGACTCCAGTTTGATTGGATTGATTAAACATCAGATCATCGGCAAGTATTACGGCAAAAGGCTCGTGACCCACCACAGGTTTTGCACACAACACAGCATGACCCAATCCCAAAGGTTTTGCTTGACGAATGAATACACACGACACATGCGAAGGCACAATGTTATGAACCATTTTTAATAAATCAAGTTTATTTTTTTTGACAAGTGCATCTTCGAGTTCATAAGCTTGATCAAAATGGTCTTCAATTGCGCGTTTACCACGGCCTGTTATAAAAACCATTTCAGTGATACCGGCTTGTACGGCCTCTTCAACTGCATATTGAATCAGCGGTTTATC
>DIYC01000142.1:40239-62769 GCA_002428895.1 Burkholderiales bacterium UBA6064
GCGGTTTATCCACAATCGGCATCATTTCTTTAGGGCTTGCTTTGGTAGCAGGTAAAAACCGTGTACCCATGCCTGCCACAGGAAAAACCGCTTTTTTTATTTTGCTCATGACAATGCCTTGTTTAATTATTTAATAGTCGGTTAAATTCATCTTCATCGAGTATTTTAATATTCAGTTTTTCTGCTTTATCTAACTTGCTACCTGCTGCATTACCCGCAAGCAAATAATTCGTTTTACTAGACACCGAGCCTGTGACAATTCCCCCCCGACTTTGTATCAGCTCACTGGCTTGTTCGCGAGAAAAACCGTGTAATGTACCCGTGATTACAAATGTTTTACCATAGAATAAATGACCCGTGTTCATTTTGCTACGTTGAGTTGGAGTTGGCCAACTGATACCTTGCGCAAGAAGATCGTCTATCACATTCTGATTATGCGGTTCAGAAAAAAAATCAACCACACTTTGAGCAACAATAGGACCAACATCGGGTACTTGTTGCAGTTCTTCAAGAGTAGCTTGTTTGATGACCGATAGTTCAAGAAAATAGTTGCTTAAATCTTGAGCTGTTTTTTCGCCCACATGTCGAATACCTAACGCAAACAAAAAACGAGCCATGCTGGTTTGTTTTGAAAACTCTACTGCAGCCAATAAATTTTGAACCGATTTTTCTCCCATTCGTTCTAGTGTTAATAATTTGTCTGCTTGTAAACGGTATAAGTCAGCTGGAGTTTGCACCCATTCAAGTTGTACCAGTTGTTCAATTTGCTTGTCACCTAACCCATCAATGTTCATGGCTTTACGGCTGGCAAAGTGAATTAACGATTGAGTCAGTTGCGCTGGACATACCAAGCCCCCAGTGCAGCGATAAATGACTTCACCTTCTTCTTTGACAACATTCGATTGACATACTGGGCATTGTTTAATTTCAAACGCTACAATAGGTCGCGTACGTTGATTGCCAGCAAACGGCAGCACTTCGGGAATAACATCACCTGCCCTGCGCACCAATACCTGATCTCCGATTTGAAAACCCTTACGTTGAATTTCGTCAAGATTATGTAAGGTGGCCGAAGACACCACCACACCACCCACTTTGACTGGTTCAAGTTTTGCTACGGGTGTAATAGCGCCTGTACGTCCTACTTGTAATTCGATCGACAATAATCGAGTTAAAACCTCTTGTGCTGGAAATTTATGAGCAATCGCAAAACGTGGCGCACGGGCGACAAACCCTAGTTGATCTTGCAAATTCAATGAATTAACTTTGTACACTACGCCATCAATTTCAAAAGGCAACTGGTTGCGTTGCGCTAAAATAGAGTGGTAATACTGTAATAAACCGTTAACCCCAACAACTTGGGTATTCAATGCTGACACAGGAAGCCCTAATTCTTGAAGAATTTGGATTAACTGGGTTTGCGTTTTTAACGTGTGTTTGTACTCGTTAGGTATCACGGCACCATAACAAAACAAGCGTAATGGGCGAGAAGCAGCAATTTTAGGGTCAAGTTGACGAATAGTGCCTGCTGTGGCGTTTCTTGGATTGGCAAATAATTTTAAACCTTGTTCAGCTTGCCGTTGATTAAGCTGCTGAAAAGCGGATTTAAACATTAAAATTTCGCCACGTATTTCAAGTAAATCATAAGGCCATAATTCAGCATTGCGTAATCGAAGAGGAAGATTGGCAATAGTTTGTACAGTGTCTGTGACTTCTTCGCCCACTTGACCATCACCGCGTGTTACCGCCTGACTGTAAATACCTTTTTCATATACAATCGATATGGCAACGCCATCAAATTTAACATCAACGTTGTAATCCAGTTCAGCTTCGCCACTGAGTTCTTTAAGACGTTGCTCAAACTTGGTAACATCATCGTCTTCGAAAGCATTGTTGAGTGAAAGCATCGGTTCACGGTGAGCAACTTGCGTAAACTTAGACAGTGGTTTACCGCCTACTTTGAGTGTGGGTGAGTAAGCACGAACATAGTCAGGGTACGATTGTTCCAAATGAGCCAGTAGCGCAAACAATAAATCGTAAGTGGCGTCGGGTATGTGCGGTTTATCTAAGACGTAATAAGCATGGTTATGTTTTTCAATTTGCTTAATAAGCTCATCGATGAGTGCTTGAACATTTAGGCGCGAATTTTGCTTTAAAAATGCATCAACTGCAGCAGTTTTGCCACTTAATTGTAATGCACGACACAGTTGATGAATGGCATTCACTTCACAGCCATCGCTATTGCTTTCTTCAAAAGATAGGGACATGGTTACAACAAATCAAAATCATGAAAATAACAAACAAGCCGTTTTTGACCCTGGGGTAAAACCAGAATCTGTTAAATGATTGACACGTTCAACTAAATGCGTATAAATCTCTTCAATAGCTTCGGTGGTCAATGTTTTACCGTTGTCGTCAATTAACGGCGCACCAAACTGTTGATTCAATTGATGGCACAGTGTAACAACTTCACCCAATGCTTTAAGTGGGTTAAATGAATTAGGAACATCAATGGTAAAACTAAGTAATTTTTTGCCTGGTGCTTTGTGGATAATCATCGAGGCCAACTGCCCTTGTTCATCGGACAATTGCCAATAACGTCCATTGTTTTTCCAGCCAGATTCAGTCAACAAATCAACCACAATGCTGTCGGCTAAATGATCGGGCAACAAGCAATGCAAACCCAATAACGTATCAAGTATTGCAGCGGCTTGATCTAAGGTTTCAGACTTAGATACCACATCTCGCATTTCGGAAAAACTAAGATGCCCTGAATGTTCTTCTGCAAATTTTCGTACTTTATTCAGCAGATTGGAAAATTCAATTGCAGTAAGTGGGCCTTTCCGATTCGCCAATTGAGGACTAACTCGAAGGGTATAGAACTCACCTGAGTATCGTTGGGCTTGATACCACGTGGTGCGCGTGTCATAATTGACCGCTTCGCTGCAAACGGAGACTAACACCCGTTTATTAGTACTTTGTCGAACTGATTCCACAAAAGCACGAAGTGGAGTGTGGGTCTGAGCTTGGTCAAAATTAACATAAAAATCAGCAAATAAAGCTTTGTCGTATTCTTCTTCTTTAGAATTATCAAATGGCTCATCTGAAAAAGCTGCGAGTATGCCCTCCAAGCCAGGCTCAAAACGAGTATTGTCAAATAAAGGATCAACATCGGATATCCCAAAGCGATCTGTGATTTGCCGTCTCATCCGATGGTCTTGCCACCAGTTATAGGCAATCATGCCAAAAATTGCAGTGCCACCAACAATAAGTAATGTAATTTGCAACTCATTCATAGTCTTTCCGTCGCTAGTTGTCTTGTTGTAGCCATGTCAACGGCCACAATTCTTGATACGCCCTCTTCCTGCATGGTAACCCCGATCAATTGATTGGCAATCTCCATAGTGATCTTATTGTGTGAAATAAATAAAAACTGGGTTCTTTCAGACATCTGTTTAACCAAGCAAGCAAACCGATGGGTGTTAGCATCGTCTAAAGGTGCATCGACTTCATCTAACAAACAAAAGGGCGCAGGATTTAATTGAAAAATTGCAAACACCAAGGCAGTGGCTGTAAGTGCTTTCTCACCCCCTGAGAGTAAATGAATAGTGCCATTTTTTTTACCAGGGGGTTGCGCAACCACCTGCACCCCTGCATCTAAAATTTCATCGCCCATCATAATCAATTTAGCTTGACCACCCCCAAATAATTTCGGAAACAACTGCGCAAACTGTATGTTGACTGCATTAAAAGTGTCTTTGAGTAAATCACGTGTTTCTCGATCAATTTTAGCGATAGCTTGCTCCAAAGTTTGAATTGCTGTTTCAAGATCTTGAATTTGTTGATCTAAAAATGCTTTTCGTTCTTGAGCTGCATTCAACTCATCCAGTGCAGCCAAGTTCACTAGACCTAAGGCTTGCATAGCTTGAGTGCAATGACTAATCTCAGATTGAAGCTGACTGGCCTTAGGCGGTGGCTGTTGAATCTCAAGTAAACGCATCAAAGCCACTGGGTTGGCGCCACATTCTTCAAGTTGAGTTTGATTGTGTTCAATGGTAATTCCCACAGATTGCATGGCTAACGCAAATTCTTGAATTTGATGTCGTAATGGCTCACTGCGCTCAGTGATCAATTTAATCTGTTGCTCAAGTTCTGAGATTTGAAATACCGCATCATCAAGCGTTTGTTTTGATTGATTTGTTATTTTTTCAAATGAATCCTGCTGAGCCAATGCCAATTGCAATTGACTTTCAATATTGAAAGAAGTGGCAGTGTCAAAGTCGGCTTGGATTTGCTCGCGCTTAAGTTTGATTTTCTCCACTTGACTGTACGCAAATTGATAGTCGCGCTGAGCTTGATTGAGCACCGATTGGGTTAATTTTAATGACAACTGTTGTTGATTAACTCGTTGTAACGCATCATTCATCGCAATTTGCTTGTCAGCCCACTGGCGCTCACAGTCTGATAGTTGTTGTTGAAGTTGCACCACCTTGTGCTCATGGTCAATACAGTGTTGCTGCGTCACTTCAAGTTGCTCCTGAATGTCCTGAATGAGCGCCTGTTGTGCTTCTAATTCAAACTCAAGATGAGATTTGTCACTTTCGAATTGGCGAGCACGGTGCTTCAACCGCTCAAACAATTCGTTAAGCTGAACCACCTTGAGTTGTGCTTGATGGCTTTGCTGAGTCAACTCCTCAAGCGCATGACGTAATTTCTTACCTTGGGTGCTTGAGTCTACTAATGCAGCCTCTGCAATACGTTGATCCGATAAAGACTTTTGTGTCATAACGTCCAGCGCACGAAGTTGTGTTTGTAGCATCTCAATGTGTTGCAATCGCTGTAAGCGACCTGCTTGATCCTGATCGCTGGCATACAGAGTAACACCCCATGCAGTGACCCAATGGCCCTGGCTGACTATGATTGTTTCATGAGGCATCAATTGGGTTTTATATTGCAGCGCCGATTCAAGTGAGGATGCGCAGTAGTAGCCTGCTAATAAGCTATCAAGTAAAGCTGCGATTTCAGAGTTAATGCACTCCACTTTCTGAGTCAAAGGAGTTAAATGCGTAGACAATCTAGCAGTGGAGTGACTGCACTCAACCGCCCATGTTAAAAAAGTTTGCCGTTTGGGTAACTGGGTATCGGCCCAAGCGACAGTAGCTGTTAAATCATCAATTAGAAGTGCATCTAGGTTTTCGCGTAAGGCCGATTCAATTGCCTTTTCCCAACCAGGGCTAACACGAATTCGCTTTACCAGCGGATCAAGTTGATGCAGCTGATGTTGAGTTAACCAACGATGATGCTCTTGGCTATATTGAAAACTTTCTTCAATCTCTAGCAATGCATTCAGCTTAGCTTGTACCTGTTGATGTTGTTGAAGATCCGCCTGATAAATTGTTGTCGCTAAATTGGTTTGTTGTTGCACGATTTGGTGTGCAGAGTCATGGGCAACAATGTGTTGTTTTAGGTCAAGTATTTTAGACTGAAGCACTGAGAATTGCTGTTGTGCTGTGCAAAGCATTGCATCAGAAACAGGCTCTATGTTGCGATACTCTTGAATTAAACGATCTAGCTTAGAGCGTAATGTTTGCACGCTTCGTAGAGCAGAATCATGATGACCTTGTGCTTGGCTGAACTCGCGTTGCGCAGTGTAAGCACGGGTTTGTGCTTGTTCAAGAGCGTGTTTAATTTCTTTAACTTGCTGTGCTTGGGGTGCCAAGTAGGATTGAAGCGCTTCATAATCAACTTCAGTCGTTTCAAGCAATGCTTGTTGTTCATTCAGTTCAGCGGCATGAATGTGTTGCTTGTCTTGTGCTTGCTCAAGTCGCGTTAACCAGTCTTGTAATTCAGATTCAAGTTCATGATGCCGAGTTTTTAGGCGCGCTTGAGTATCAACGCAGACACGTAGGTCAGCTTCAAGTTGATTGACTTGACGACATGCTTGCAACCAATTGGCTTGATCAAGTTCAAACTGTTTTTGCTTATCTATTTGTACTTCACGTGCTGCAAATAAGTTAGACTGCGCTGAAATGGATTCAGAATTCAATTGTTCAAGCTCGGCTTGGGCGCGCCCATACTGTGCGGACAATTTGTTTTTTTGATCAATCGCCTCTTTGAGTTTTAATGCCCACAACTGGCGTTGAGCATTCGATTTATTGGCATTGTAATCTTGATAGCGTTGAGCCACTTCTGCCTGCTGACTTAAACGGTCAATTTGAGTACTCAATTCAACAACAATGTCTTGAACTCGAGATAAGTTTTCACGAGTGTCTTGCAATCGGTTGGCTGTTTCTCGCCGCCTTTCTTTATATTTGCTGACTCCTGCCGCTTCTTCTAAAAAAACTCGTAATTCTTCGGGTTTTGATTCAAGAATGCGTGCAATCATACCTTGACCAATAATGGCGTAAGCTCTTGGCCCCAAACCAGTGCCTAAAAAAATGTCTTGAACATCTCGACGACGCACTTGTTGCTGATTAATGTAATAAGACGAATTACCATCACGGGTTAAAATCCGTTTCACTGAGATTTCACCATATTGCCCCCAATGACCGGTAATACGACGCTCAGAATTGTCGAACACCAACTCAACACTGGCGCGAGCGGCTGGTTTTCGGTTGGTTGAACCATTAAAAATAACATCTTGCATGGTTTCACCGCGTAACTCGGACGCTTTGGATTCACCCAGCACCCAACGCACCGCATCGATGATATTTGATTTGCCACAACCATTGGGGCCAACAACACCCACAAGGTTGCTAGGAATGGCGACAGGAGTTGGCTCAACAAACGATTTGAAGCCAGCTAAACGTAAATGTGTTAAGCGCACTTAAATAGTAAATAATTAGAAAATAATGCGTGATGAACCTGAAAACAGGCGTTTAATAAGACTTACCGTATAATAGCAAGGGTGAAACAAATCTTCACCCTATTTGTGTAGTGTTTGTTTTTAAAGCGTGTAAAATTTTACACTTTTTGTTGTTCTTGCCAGTCATTGAGTTGCCTTATGAGTACCAAACCCTCAAAAAAATTAGAAACTTTTAATAATCCGCACCCTGACCGCGCCTATCACATTCACATCGAGATTCCTGAGTTTACGTGCTTGTGCCCATTAACCGGCCAACCCGATTTTGCCACTTTAGTGATTGATTATTTGCCACACCACCAAAACGTTGAGCTTAAAAGCCTAAAACAGTACATGTGGTCGTATCGTGAAGAAGGTGCGTTTCACGAAGATGTTACCAATCGAATACTGAACGATTTAGTACAAGCCACCAATCCCCGCTACATGAAGTTAACTGCCAAATGGTATGTTCGCGGCGGTATTTACACCACGGTGATTGCTGAACATCGCCAAGCTGGATGGCAACCCAGTCCAAGGGTTGAGCTAGACTCTTTGTCCACCATGAACCCAACCCGTGGATAAATACATCAAAACCCACCCCACTGTAGACAGACTCCCATCAAAGTCTGGCTAAATTTTTTAATCATCTGCACCAACATGCGTAAACTAGAGCAATTACAGCCTTATCCCTTTGAGCGTTTAAAACAACTTTTAGCCCAAGTAACGCCTAATCCTAAACAAACTTTAATTAATTTATCAGTGGGTGAACCTAAACACCCTACCCCTCATTTAATTACACAGGCACTGCAAAATCATTTTAGTGAACTGTCTAAATATCCTGCGACTGTAGGAATTCCCGAATTAAGACAAGCAATTGCAACTTGGATCAAGCAACGCTTTTACTCTGTTATCAACCCCGACACACAAATTTTACCCGTACTGGGGTCTCGCGAAGCATTGTTTTCTTTTGCTCAAGTTGTCACCGATCATTTCCCTGAAAAAAACTTAGTAGCCTTCCCCAACCCGTTTTACCAAATTTATGAAGGTGCAGCGCTGATGGGGGGAGCAACCCCCTACTATTTAAACATTAACCAAGAAACTGGTCTGCCCGATTGGCGAACTTTTACACCAGAATTGGCAAAACGTTGCAGCCTGTTGTATGTGTGCTCACCCAATAACCCTACGGGTTCGGTCATTTCATTGACCGAATGGGAGTTCCTGTTTAAACTGTCAGACGCCTATGGATTTGTAATTGCGGCCGATGAATGTTACAGCGAAATTTATTTGGATGAGAGCAATCCACCTTTAGGTGCGTTGCAAGCAGCAACACAATTAGGTCGAACTGATTACAAAAACTTAATCACGTTTTCTAGCTTATCAAAACGGTCTAATGCACCAGGCTTACGCTCTGGCTTTGTGGCCGGCGACGCTTTTTGGGTAAAACAATTTTTGTTGTATCGTACGTATCATGGCTCGGCCATGTCCGTGATGATTCAACACGCTAGCCTGGCTGCTTGGCAAGACGAAACGCATGTGCAAAACAACCGTGCGTTGTATCGAAAAAAATTTGAAGCCGTTGGTCACATACTGCAACAGGCATTTAGTATTCAAATACCGCCTGCTGGTTTTTACTTTTGGCTTGCTATAAAGCAAGATGATTTAAAATTTGCACAAACACTGTATGAACAGCAACACGTTATCGTATTGCCTGGGCAATACTTAGGGCGTAACACGGCCTTAGGCAACCCTGGTGCCCAATTTGTTCGTATTGCACTGGTTGCCCCCCTTGCTGACTGCATCGAAGCAGCACAGCGAATTGTCAACCATGCCAACTAATTTAATTTTCACCCTCTTTAAAGGAGCAATTTATGTCCGACACGACACAGCAACTGATTGAACAAGCGTGGGAAAATAGAACCAGTCTTTCACCCACAGCTGCACCCAAAGAAGTTCGTGAAGCCGTCACGCAGACCTTACAACAACTTGACAAAGGTACACTGAGGGTGTGTTCTAAGGTGAATGGTCAATGGCACACTTACCAGTGGGTTAAAAAAGCAGTTTTACTTTCTTTTCGTCTTTCTGACAATCAAACCATCGAAACAGGTACTCACGGGTTTACCAAGTTTTACGACAAAGTTGAGAGTAAATTTGCGCACTACACTCACGAAGATTTTCAACAAGGTGGTTTTCGTGTCGTGCCTCCTGCTGTGGTGCGTGCCGGTAGTTTTATCGCTAAAAATGTTGTCTTAATGCCTTCTTACGTCAATATTGGCGCGTTTGTTGATGAAGGCACCATGGTTGACACCTGGGCAACGGTGGGTTCATGTGCACAAATTGGAAAAAATGTACATTTATCAGGTGGTGTAGGTATTGGTGGTGTCTTAGAACCACTACAAGCCAACCCAACGATTATTGAAGACAACTGCTTTATTGGCGCACGTTCTGAAATTGTTGAGGGTGTTATTGTTGAAGAAAACAGTGTCATTTCAATGGGGGTTTACATTGGGAAATCCACTCGCATCTATGACCGAGCCAGTGGCGAAGTGTTACAGGGTCGAGTCCCTTCAGGATCGGTGGTAGTGCCTGGCAATTTACCTTCTGCTTGTGGTAAATACAGTTTATACGCCGCTATTATTGTGAAACGTGTCGATGCTCAAACTCGTTCTAAAACGGGCATTAATGAATTACTTCGTAACGTAGAATAAATACAAAATCTTATCGACACCCAAGAAGGTTTAAGTATGACAACCGATACACAGCAAAAAACTCTTGATTTAATTAAACAACATTTTTTTACTCCACGTGATTGGCTGCGTTTTTATGTTTCTGAAATGTTGAAGGCTGACATTCATTTTGGTCATGGTTGCACCAATGCGCTGGATGAATCGGTTTATTTGATACAAGCCACGCTTCAACTGCCAGTCAGTGATATTTCCCCTTTTCTAGATGCCAAATTACTCCCTTACGAACACGATAAACTGTTTGAAGTATTAAGCCGACGCATTCATCAACGAGAGCCAGCGGCTTATATTGTTGGTGAAGCTTGGCTGGCGGGTCATAATTTTAGAGTAGATCCACGCGTCATTATTCCCAGATCGTTTATTGCAGAATTGTTGCAAGACAATCTGTCCCCCTGGGTTGAAGACGAGCAAGCCCCATTGCGAATACTCGATTTATGCACAGGTTCAGGGTGTTTAGGCATCTTGTCTGCAATTACATTTCCAAATGCGCAAATTGATTGTATCGACTTATCTGCACAGGCACTTGAAGTTGCACAATTAAATATCCAAAAATATGACTTAGAAAAACGGATTCGCCTAATCCAATCCAACTTATTTGAAAAAACACCCAAAGCTCAATGGGATATTATTTTAACCAATCCACCCTATGTAAATAGTCAGTCTATGACTAAGCTTCCTGCGGAATATTTACACGAACCCAACTTGGCGCTTGCTGGAGGTGATGAGGGTCTCGATTTAATCCGCCCTATTTTGCATCAAAGTCATGCGCACTTATCCGACAATGGTTTTTTGATCTGTGAACTGGGTCACGAAAAACAGTTTTTTGAATCGCACTACCCCAATCTACCGGTTGTCTGGCTCGAAGTTTCAGCAGGCCATGATCAAGTATTTATGATTCGAAAAGAAGACTTACCCCTTAAAGTATAACCATGCTTGAATTTAAACAACTTCGCATCATACGTGGAAACAAAGAACTTTTATCAGACGCCAACCTCACTATTTTTCCACATGAGAAAGTTGGTTTAATAGGTCAAAATGGAGCTGGAAAAACCTCGCTACTGTCTGCCATTTTGGGTGAGCTTAGTCCCGAGCAAGGTGTAATTGTGCAGCCCAAACAATGGCGCATTGCAACGATTAGTCAAGAATTGCCGGAGCAAACACAAACCTTAATTCAATTTGTTTTAGGCGGTGACAGCGAATTACAAGCCATTGAACAAGACATCAAGAAAGCAGAAAAAAACCCAGAACAAAACAGCCAACTGGCTGAATTGTATCAACAATTAGGCGACATTGATGGCTACACTGCACATGCGAGAGCAGCAACTTTACTACATGGTTTAGGCTTTAAAGACAATCAATTCACACTGCCTCTGTCACATTTTTCGGGTGGTTGGCAAATGCGAGCTAAACTAGCGCGAGTACTCGGGTCACGCGCTGAATTACTCATTCTCGATGAACCCACCAACCATTTAGACTTAGACACCATTGTTTGGCTAGAAAATTGGCTGAAGCAAATTAAAAATACAGTCATTGTGGTCTCACATGATCGAGATTTTCTTGACACGGTCTGTAGTCATTGCGTTCATCTCCATAACCGGTGTTTAACCAAATACACTGGCGGGTATTCTAAGTTTGAACAAGCATTTGCTCAAAAACAAATTCAAATTGAACAATCCAACAAAGCGAAACAAGCTGACCAAGCTCGCTTACAATTATTTATCTCGCGTTTTAAAGCAAAGGCTAGCAAAGCCAAGCAAGCTCAAAGTCGAGTCAAACGACTTGAAAAAATTCAACTCATCGAAACCCTTCAAGTTGAAACTGGCCCTAAGATTTTTTTTCCTGAACCTGATAAACAGCCTGACCCACTGATTTCGGTTGCGCACCTTGATTGCGGCTACAATCCACAACAAATAATCGTCAACGTCGTTAATCTTGAAATACGACCCGGTGACCGTATTGGATTACTAGGGGCAAACGGCAATGGTAAAACAACGCTCGTAAAAACCTTAGTGGGTTTACTGCCTCAAATTCAGGGTTCTCGAACTTTAGGAAATGGCTTAAAATTTGGTTATTTTGCGCAAAATGAAATCGACTCAATTGATGCCAACAGCTCACCACTTGAACATTTAAAACGCATCGACCCAACTGCAAAAGAAGAATCACTCAGGTCTTTCTTGGCACGATTTAATTTTGGCCAAAATCAAGTTCACCAACTTGCAGGTACATTCTCAGGGGGTGAAAAAAGCCGCCTTGCACTGGCGCAAATTGCTTACCAAAAACCCAACTTATTGTTACTCGATGAACCGACCAATCATTTAGACATCCCATCGCGCCAATCCTTGGCCAGCAGTTTAATCGATTTTCCAGGTGCATTACTGACTGTCTCGCACGACAGACACTTACTTGAGTCTATTTCAGATTACTATCTTTGGGTACATGATGGCAAACTTCAACGTTTTGAAGGCAGTTTAGAAGACTACGCCGAAGCGTTAAAACAAGCCAACCAAGCAGTTACCAAATTATCAAGCCCCTTGCCACTGAATATGACTGCCATTGTTCGTAAAGCGAGTCATCAGGAATTAAAACAAATTAAAAACCAAGTCAAAAAAATTGAAACCCAAATGGCACAGCTTGAACAAGAAATTCAAACTTGTGAGGTACAAATCGCAAATTTAAATTATTTAGACCCTCATGCTGCCAATTTGTCCCAGAAGTTGTCGCAACAAAAAGCCAGTTTAACCAGTCGCTTAGAAAGCTTAGAAATTGAATACCTCAACTTGCTTGAAACCTTAGAGCAACCTAGCTAATACTTTCAGTTCAAAGGATTTAACCCATTCGGCTTCATAAACTGCCTATCAAAAAATAAGCATATTTTTCATGAAATAGATTGAATATTAATAAAATTTTTAGATTTTTTTCCGCTATTTTTCGCTTCAATGACAGCATTTAAATTATTTTTAGAACTTTGAGTTAACGAATCTTCGGCACCTAATAATTTATTTCTAGTGTCGTAAGCCTGGTTTAAAATTTCTTGTGCTTTATCTAAATAACCACTTCGAAACAATGCCACACCTAAGTTATTTAATACTTGCGTTGTTTGTAATTCATCATGACCAAAATGTCGAACGCGAATTGAATAAGCATCATGAAAATTTCTGGCTGCGTCAATAAATGCATTCGAACCGATTTGTAAAGTGCCCAAAAAAGTTAAAGCTTCTGCCATTAAGATTGAGTTCTTGTAACCCTCACTCGTACGAAGTAGTCCTGAAAATTCCTTAAAAAACGTCAACGCCTTTTCTTGCAAACCCAAATCGAGCAATGCAATACCGTAAGACATTTGGTTTTCTACGAAATCTAAGCTGAATTGAGACGCTTGCATTTGATAAATTAAAGCAGACTCTTGAAACATTTTTAACGAGTTGTCTTGGTCTCCTTGTAAGGCATAAATACCTCCTAAACTTTCTTGTAATTTTGCGACTGTGATCGAAAATAAACCTGTTTTTAACTTAGCCTCACTAATTTGAGTTAATAAATAAGATTCAGCTTGCTCTGTTTGCCCCGTATTGAATAAGGTTTCTGCAATCAACGCTTGTAATTTAACCCAAATTTTATTTTCGGTACTGTCCATCTGAGTTAAACGTACGTACCCACCGGCCTCTTGCCATACCGCAATCGCTGCTTCAGCTTCATTTTGCGTACGATACAATTGACCTAGCTTAGAGAGGATAGAGGCTTTGATGAATCGACTATGTTCTTGAGTTAACTCTTGGCGACAGGTTTGTATTGCAACCTCAACCGATTTAGATTGCTTTGAAGCCAATTCACATTGCGTGATTAATCCATTTGCCTGAACAGGCCATGATAAAACGCACAGTACAATCAGTACCATTTTTGCTTCAAAAAAAACCTGACAAATTCGATGTATTAAATTGATTTTTAACATTTTTTTATAACTCACAAAGAAAAAACTTTGATTAAAAAATTTAAACAATCAAGGAACTTTTACAGTTCGCACGGCACTCAATGTTAATACAAAAATAATTCGTCTATAGTCAACTAAGGCATCAACATGTTTAATATTGATTTTGAAGAATGGTCCAAGCTCTATCAAACTAACCCTGAAGCATTTGAAAAAAAGCGCTTAGAGACTTTAAAAGCATTTATTGACCAAAATGCAGTCAATGAAACCACCCGACTCAGGCTTGAACAAACCCTGTTTTGTGTTGAAATGACAAGAAAACGCGCCAAAAGTCCACTTCAAGGGGCAATCGAGGCCTCTAATTTAATGTGGGAATCGGTTGATAAATTGCAAACGCATACCCATGAATTAAGTCAAGAAATCAATAATTTTTTTCAACCTGGCAATCATTTAAGACTCATCACAACTACCCCAAACTCTTGTCAAGACCAATCGTTTAACAAAAGTACAGATCAAAATCAATTTGCGCTGAATTCAAACTCGAGCAAAGCTCAAGTCTTGCAATTTAAAAAGCAAGCAGGTTCGCAAAATCACTAAGCAATTACTCTATAAAGAGTGAAGCAACCCTTGTGGACTTCCCCAATTGATCAAAATTTAAGTTGCAGACAAAGTATGTAGTCACAAAGGTTTGTATTACCCTTTGCCGCTTTGTAACACTCTATTCCAACTAAACTGGGGAATGACAATGAAAAAAATTGCTTCTAAAGCCATGTTAACAATCAGTATGATAGCAATAGCCATGTCAACGGCCTATGCAGATCAATCCAAATGGCCAAAAAGCTTTATTGTAGGAACTGACTCACAAGGTGGAACCTACTTCTCATACGGTTCAGGTTGGTCTAAAATGGTTTCAAAAGAGTTAAGTATTTCTGGCGCGGCTGAAGTCACCGATGGCCCAACAAAAAACCTAGCTCTTGTGCATACAGGAAAACTTGCTTTCGGCATGACAACCATGGGTTCAGCACGCGACGCGCTTGAAGGTAAAAGCCCACTTGCCCCCGGTTTAAAAATGAACAATGTGTGTGCCTTATTTCCGATGTATGGAACCCCATTTTTAATGTCTACATTTGCGTCCACTGGCATCAAATCAATTTCTGACATTCCAAAAGGCGCAAAGATTGGTTTTGGTCCAGCCGGTTCTACTTCAGATATTTACTTCTCACTGATTTTAGAAGCATTGGGGGTTCAATTTGAACGTCAAAATGGGAGTTGGGCAGACTTAAGTAGACAACTTCAAAACGGTCTTATTGATGTGCTCGCTTTTGCCGACAGCCTACCTGTACCTACAATCAGCCAACTCGAAGCACAAAGTGGGATTAATATTATTGAGTTGACAGAAGCGGAACAAAAAAAGATTATTGATGTTTTCCCTGTTTCTGCTTTTCTAATCAAAGCCAACACGTATAAATCACTTAAAAAAGATGTACGTTCTATTGCGATGTGGAACTACACCATAGCAGGTTGCAATGTTGATGCAGATTTTGTATACCGCGCAGTGAAAATCGCTTTAGACAACAATCCAAAGTTAGTGGCAATGCATCAATCAGCTGAAACCAGCGTAAAAGAAAATTGGGACAAAAACACCTTTATTCCGTTTCACCCTGGTGCAGTTCGTTATTACGAAGAAAAGAAAATTAAGATTCCTGCCAATTTAAAGAAATAACTGACGAGTTTCATCCCATGAAACCGCAAAACAACGCTGAATTTAGCAAAACAAACTCGGCGTTGTTTCCTAAATCAAATCATCGAATAGCGGAAACAGTTTCTGAATAAGGACTAAACTTGTTTAATCTGCAGCCGAACGGGCAATTTTGAGTAACGATCTTTACCCTGACGAACTTTAAAGCCAAGGCTAATTTTATCTTTAGTATGATAAACCTGAGCACGTAACCACTCAATAATTTCTTTACCCTCTAGAAATCCCATTGCCACATATTCCCAAACACGATCGGCAGCATTCCAGCGAAAGCCTTTGGCTTTTAATGTGTCTTTGGCTTCAAAGGGAGCATTCATTGCGGCAATTTCATAAATCGATTCAGTGGATGAATCGAAAATAAGAGTTAAAGGAAGTCGTTGTGATTCTTTTAAGGGTCGCGCTAAAAAATACAACAAAGCTAAACAATCCTCAACGGCACGGTGAGCCACATGAAAATAACCAATTTCATTTAATAAACTTTCTAACTTACCACTGCTGTAGCCTTCTTGATGAAGCGGTAATTCTTTATAAGTACAAGACCACAAGGTTTCTTCAAGCCAAGGAAAACGACGCGTGATAAACGGTTTATCAAAACCGGCATTGTGCGCAACAAATAAATCGGCCCGCTGACAAAGCGCTTGAATCGCTTGTTCATCAAATCGCTTGTCTTGAATCATTTCATTGGTAATACCATGAATTTTTGTACTTTCTGGACTAATTGGTACACCTGGGTCTTCTAAGCCACCGTAACGACCTAAAACCTGGCCAATTTTTCCGGTGATTCGATCCACTTGAACGGCAATGAATCCCACTTCGATTAAATACGATTGATCAAAATCAAGACCTGTGGTTTCAGTATCAACCACAACTACTGTAATGGATTGATCCACCTGACCACCCAAATGGTTGGTGTCTTTGATACGCCGCATGACTTTAAAATCAGGTTTTGCATTAAGCCAATCAGCAACCAATTCAGGGTCAAGATGATCAAATTCTGCAAGGGGTAATTTACTCATGTGAATTTATGTCCAATATAAGAGTTGCCAAGCCCTGTTTGACAAAGACCTGCCAACCCGAAGCCACCTGACGAATACCCCCTTGGGGCAACTGCAGTTGTCGTTGTAATTCTAGTAATTTATCACGCCCACACCGAATTTTTGATTGCCTCAGCCATAGGCGTAGTACTTCTGTTTGGCTTAAATCACTGAGTTGACGAAACACAGACAATTGCAACTGATTTTCGTTGCTGGTCTGAAATAGTAAATCGGCTGCTAACGCATCAACAGTTTTAAAATGATCTTGTACAAACTGACCCAACTGTAACAGCGCTATTTCAGCCTGCGGATAAAACTCAATAACACTGGGCAAAAAACGTTGCCGAATCCAATTTCGACGAATCTGTGTGTCTTGATTCGTAGGATCTTCAATCGCAACCAACTGATAGGACTTGGCGTAATCAATTAACTGGTTTTTACTAATATCTAACAACGGGCGACCCACACGAAAGTGAGCAAACCGTTGATCATCGATATTGGGTGGCGCTAAAGGAGACATTCCGCCTATGCCACGCAGACCCGATCCTCTGAATAGTTGCATCAAAATGGTTTCAGCTTGATCATTGATGTGATGACCAAGAATCATGTTCTGTAAACCTTCTTGTAACATCCACGTGTAAATTGCAAGATAGCGTTGCTCGCGAGCCCAAGTTTCTGTGCTACCTGGCGTTAGTTTTTCAGGTAATTGTAAAATAGTTAATTTAATGTCAAACTGTTTGCACAGAGCTTGACAATGTGTTTGAAAATCGATTGCTGCTGGCTGCAAACCATGATTCACATGCACAGCCTGTACACGGTAACTCATTTGCTGAGTAGCATGCAACAATACCGTTGAATCGACACCACCAGAGAGTGCAACCACCACAGGCAGTTGTTGAGAAAACACCTGATGACTGCTTTGAAAATTATTCAAAGCGCGTAACACGGCATGCACCACAACCCCCTAAAATAAAAAACGGCTTAACTAACTGATTTTTTCTTTACAATTTCCAAGGCGCTGGCAACCATAGAACCAATATTTGACAAATCACCTGGAATAATCAATGTGTTACCCTCTTTAGCTAATTTGGCAAACGCTTCAACGTAATTTTCAGCCACTTTCAAATTCACAGCTTCTAAGCCACCTGGAGCAGTAGTTGCTTCAGCCACTCGGCGAATAGCAATCGCAGTGGCTTCAGCAATTTCTTTAATCGCGACTGCCTCACCCTGTGCACGATTAATTTCGGCAGTACGCTCACCTTCTGATTTTGCAATTGCAGCTTCTTTTTCACCATTAGCAATATTAATTTGCTCTTGCTTTCTACCTTCAGATGCAGCAATTAAAGCACGTTTTTCACGCTCAGCAGTAATTTGTGCTTGCATGGCAAACAAAATATCCTTAGGCGGCGTTAAATCTTTAATTTCATAGCGCAACATTTTTACGCCCCAGTTCATGGCGGCTTGATCAAGCGCGTTCACAATTTCAGAATTAATCGCTTCACGCTCTTCAAAAGTTTTGTCCAACTCCAATTTACCCAACACAGAACGTAATGTAGTTTGTGCCAACTGAGTGACTGCCAAAATGTAATTGCTACTACCATAGCTGGCTTTCATGGGATCGGTGACTTGAAAGTAAATAATACCATCAACCGTTAACTGAGTGTTGTCACGGGTAATACAAACTTGTGAGGGCACATCCAGTGGAATCTCTTTTAAAGAATGTTTATAAGCTACTCGATCAATAAATGGGACTAAAAAATTTAAACCTGGTTCTAAGGTGCGACTATACTTACCCAATCGTTCAATCACCCAAGCATTTTGCTGCGGCACAATACGCATGGATTGACTGATAAAAACTATACCTAAAATTAATATTACGAGAGCCACTTCAATGGAAGTTCCTAAAATCATGTCATTCTCCAAGTAAACTGAATAATCGTTTTTACTTTAATCTTTTTTTGCTGAATGTTGCGTTAATAACAAAGTGTTGCCTTGCATATCGGCGACTTGAAACAAGCCAGGCACTGGATTTGGATCGATACATTCAGCTTGCCAATACGCGCCGCGATACATCACCTTGGCATGCCCATGCTCATTCCACGTAGACACTTCAATTAAATTACCCACATCAAGCTTATTGGCCGTGTTGGCCTGCGATTGATGTAAGCGCTTACGCCGAACATGTTGCAAAATAAAGGACGCAATGACCGCAAATACCGATGCTGCAACAATTTGAAGCTCTGTAGGATAACCGAAATAAGCAGCCACAGCAGCTAACAGAGCACCAATCGCCACCATAATTAAATAAAAAGTACCTGTCAGTATTTCACTGACCAATAAAATACCGGCTAAAACCAACCAAAATGAATATTCAGTCATTGTTACTTCATCCTATTTCATCCATTTTATTGTGAAACTTAAAAAACACTTCACTTTGAACTGTTGATACAATCAAATTTTGCCAAAATAAAACCGTTTAAAGCATTTATTGCTTTGCAATTCGTTCCCAGGTGTCAACCACTGTATCTGGGTTTAACGAGATTGAACGAATACCTTCTTTACTGAGCCATAAAGCGAAATCAGGATAATCAGAAGGCCCCTGACCACAAATACCCACATACTTATTTGCTTTAATGCATGCCTGTATGGCTTGAGACAACAACGCACGCACAGCAGGGTCACGTTCATCAAAATCGGCAGCTAAAAGTTCTAATCCTGAATCTCGATCTAAGCCCAGAGTGAGTTGCGTTAAATCGTTTGAACCAATTGAAAAACCATCAAAAAATTCAAGAAATTGATCGGCTAACACAGCATTGGATGGAACCTCACACATCATGATGATTTGTAAACCGTTTTGCCCACGCTTTAAGCCATTTTGTGACAACAAATCGACAACTCGCGCTGCTTGACCAAGCGTACGCACAAAAGGCACCATAATTTGCACATTGGTTAAACCCATTTGCTCGCGGACTCGTTTTAAAGCCAAACATTCCATTTCAAAACACTCAGAAAACTCTTCAGAAATATATCGTGCTGCGCCACGAAATCCTAACATGGGGTTTTCTTCTTCAGGCTCATAGCGAGCACCGCCAATTAACTTGCGATATTCATTCGATTTAAAATCAGACAAACGAACAATAACGGGCTTGGGATAAAACGCTGCGGCAATAGTGGCTATCCCTTCAGTGAGCTTATCAACAAAAAACGCAACTGGGCTAGCATGCCCACGCGCTACCGACTCTACGGCTTTTTTAAGATTCGCATCAATATTAGGATAGTCTAAAATAGCTTTAGGATGAACACCAATCGCGTTATTGATAATAAACTCTAATCGTGCCAAACCCACACCATGATTAGGTTGTTGAGAAAACTTAAAAGCTAACTCAGGGTTACCTACGTTCATCATAATTTTAACGGGGATTTGAGGCAACTCACCTCGCTTCACCTCAATCATTTCCATCTCGAGTAAACCCTCATAGATGTTACCCGTATCACCTTCTGAACAAGAAACAGTCACCAACATGTTCTCTGCCAATTGTTCAGTCGCGTTGCCACAACCCACCACGGCAGGAATACCTAGTTCACGAGCAATAATTGCAGCATGACAAGTGCGCCCACCCCGATTGGTGACAATGGCAGCCGCCCGTTTCATCACAGGCTCCCAATTTGGATCTGTCATATCAGTCACTAATACATCACCTTGTTGAACTTTGTCCATGTCATCGGAGTGTTGAATATTACGAACACGGCCAGCACCAATTTTTTGACCAATAGCTCGCCCACTGCTTAATAACTTTGAGTTACCTCTGAGTTTGTAGCTATACTGAATCTCAGAATTTTTTTGTGAGTTGACCGTTTCAGGCCGAGCTTGAAGAATATACAATTTACCACTTTGGCCGTCTTTTCCCCATTCAATATCCATTGGCATACCGTAATGTTTTTCAATAATGACCGCAAATCTTGCCAATTGAATAATGTCATCATCGCTTAAGGAATATCGATGCCGTGCTTGAATTGGCACCTCGACGGTTTGAACTAAAGCTGTAGAATTGGGATCGTGATTAAATTCCATTTTAATTAATTTAGATCCCATTTGTCGCCGAATAATCGAGTGATGGCCTTGTTCAAGCGTAGGTTTAAATACATAAAATTCATCTGGATTTACTGCGCCTTGAACCACCGTTTCACCCAGACCATAGCTAGAGGTAATCAACACAACTTGATCAAAACCTGACTCTGTGTCCAAAGTAAACATAACCCCTGCTGCGCCAAGATCAGAGCGTACCATTTGCTGAATACCGACACTTAATGCCACGTCAGCATGCGCAAACCCTTTATGCACTCGGTAAGAAATGGCTCGATCGTTATACAGCGAAGCAAACACCGTTTTAATTTTTTGCAACACTTGATCAATTCCGCGTACATTCAAGAAAGTTTCTTGTTGACCGGCAAACGAAGCATCGGGCAAATCTTCCGCCGTTGCAGACGAACGGACCGCAACCGACAAAGACCCACCACTGTGGCGTTCTAAAAGTGCATACTGTGAACGAATGGCTTGCTCAAGTTCATCAGGTAAAGCAGCTTGTTCAATTAAGGCACGAATTTCTGCACCTGTTTTAACAAGAGCACTCAGATCCTCTACATTCAGCGTTTCAAGTTTTTGATTAATTAAATCGACTAACTGATTGCTTTTTAAAAAAATACGAAACGCATGTGCCGTAGTTGCAAACCCACCAGGCACTTGAACACCCACATCAGCCAACTGCGAAATCATTTCGCCCAAAGACGCATTTTTACCTCCAACAGTTTCTACATGAGTCATGCGAAGTTGCTCAAAGGGAACCACTAAAGCAGTTGTGTTATGCGTGGTTGTATTATTCATGTTGTTCACCTACGTTGCAAAAATGTTATTTTTTTAAAAAGCCATCGGTTTAGGTATTCAATTTGAAAAAAATCAACTTAAGATTGTAACGGCAATCTGAATTAAACCCTATTTAATCGATCCTTTTTGACAACCTATATGAGCACTTCAAACACATTTCCAGAGCGAACCGTTGTTTTCTTATCGGATGGTACGGGCATTACCGCCGAAACTTTGGGAAACTCAGTCCTCGCTCAATTTGAAGGCATCACTTTTAAACACGTTCGATTACCGTTTATTGATTCAGAAGTCAAGGCGATTGCAGCAAAACAAAAAATTGATGACATTGCAAAATATGACCAACAAAAACCAATCATTTTTAGTACTTTAGTCAATTCTGCGATCAATCAAATAGTCAAACAAGCCAACGGAATGTTTATGGATTTATTTTTAACATTTGTTGAACCCCTTGAAGCCGAGTTACAACTCAAAAGCAGCCATCGAATTGGCCGTTCCCATACGATTAAAGACAATCATCGTTATCAAAATCGAATCGAAGCCATTAATTTTGCGCTAACACACGACGATGGTCAAACCCACAAAGACCTTGAACAAGCCGATGTGATTCTAATTGGCGTTTCGCGTTCTGGAAAAACACCCACCAGCTTGTACTTAGCGATGCAGTATGGAATTAAAGCCGCCAATTATCCACTGATCCCTGAAGACTTTCAGCGAGGTTGCTTGCCAACAGCCCTACCCCGACACCGACGTAAATTATTTGGTTTATCGATCAGCCCCGAACGTTTGTCTGAAATTCGTCATGAACGACGCCCCAATAGTGAATACGCCAATCTAAATAACTGCATTAAAGAAGTGAAAGAAGCAGAAATGATGATGCGCCGCGAAGGAATTAACTGGCTTAATTCAACCTCAAAATCAATTGAAGAAATTGCCACCACCATTTTGCAACAGCTTCATTTAGGTTCTGCCCAATATTAATGAATAATTACACGTGATAAAAATGATGTAGTTTAGATTGTTAAACGAAGCGATTAAAAAAAGTGAATCCAATATTCCTATCATCTTCAGGGATTAAAATCACAGCAACGATTTATTATAAGCTCATTATTCAGTAAGCACTTCTATTTGAAAGGTTACAACCATGAGCGAAACTAACCCAGAACAATTAAAAGGTCGACAAGCCAGAATGTCGGTTGCAGTCACCAATGAAGAAAAGTTTTTAGACCCTAAAAAACCAATTGTCACCAAAACAGATTTAAAGGGTAAAATTACTTACGCCAACCCCGCTTTTTGTGATATTTCTGGTTTTAGCGAGGAAGAACTTCTGGGCCAACCCCATAACATGGTGCGTCACCCC
>DIYC01000142.1:62973-72113 GCA_002428895.1 Burkholderiales bacterium UBA6064
ACATGGTGCGTCACCCCAGTATGCCTCGAGACGCCTTTAAAGATTTATGGGCAACCATTCACAATGGTGAACCCTGGCAAGGCTTAGTTAAAAACCGCTGCAAAGATGGTGGTTTTTATTGGGTTAAAGCGTATGTCACCCCTATGACACAAAATGGCGAGAAAATCGGCTACATGTCGGTTCGATCAAAACCCACCGAATCAGAAAAAGCCTGTGCCGAGCAACTGTATCGTGAGGTCAATCAAGGCACAAAGCCTTTTCCGTTTACAAAGCCAAAAAAAGGCCGACCTTTCACCATTGATTTGGCCATAGTTTGCCTAATTCCCTTGATATTAGAAATCGTCAGTAATTTTATTGCCAATCCTGTATTGAATCATTCTCTAATTGGTTTAAGTCTAATTTTTGGTGCTGGCGGGTTTTTGTGGTTACGTCATGCGATTCGTTCTGAAAGTCAAAAAATTTCGAATGCGCTAGTTGGGTTGTCTGAAGGTAATTTTAAGTCTGAAGTTCAAAGCTCCTCAATCAAAGAGTTTAATCAAACTTTAGTCGGTCTTTCAAACATGCAAGTTAATTTAAGAGCGATTATTTCTGACGTCGTCACCAGTGCGCAACAAGTTGGTCACGATGCCAACCGTTTAGAGTCGCTGTCTAGTAATTTAATGACTCAAAGTCAAGAACAATCCGATGGAATTAGCGGTGTAGCAGCTGCGCTCGAAGAACTTTCGGTATCCGTCTCTGAAATTTCAGATGCAACACGAAATAGCTCCAAACACGCAGAAGATGCCATGAATGTGGTAAAAAGCGGCCAAGAAGCCATGTCCAAATCAACTTCGGCAACCGACGAAGTCGCGGTGGTTGTCAATCAAGCCAAATCAAATGTTCATGAGCTGAACGAAGCGGTTGATCGTATTAGTTCTGTGACCAAAACCATTACAGAAATTGCAGAAAAAACTAATTTATTGGCCTTAAATGCAGCCATTGAGGCTGCTCGTGCCGGAGAATCAGGACGAGGATTTGCGGTTGTAGCGGATGAAGTGCGTAAACTGGCAGAAATGACCCGACAGTCCACCACCGAAATTTCAGCGACTGTTGAAGAAATTCAAACCGGTACCCGAAGTGCAGCCAACGTGATGGAAAAAGCAGTGGATCGAGTTGCCGTGGGCAATAAATTAATTAAAGAAGCAAATTTAAGTTTACAAGACATTAAAAAAGCCAGCGATGGCGTCGCCAGATCGGCTGCCGACATTTCAGCCATGCTGAATCAGCAGTCACAAGCTTCGAACGAAGTCGCTAACAGCATGGAAAAAATGAGCGCACTAACAGATAGCAACGTGAATGCAATTCGTAAATTAGAAAAATCAGCAAAAGAACTTTCACTCACTTCGGATGCATTAAGAAAACTAACCACCGCTTTTGAGGCTAATTTATAAAACACTTAAGCGGCGGCAGATGGATTGTTTTTTTCAAATTCAAGTTGAAGTAATTTTTTTTGAATTAAATTGATGATTTGCGGGTTATTTTTCATCCGTGCATAACCCGCCGCATCAAAACCAGAGCGATTCACCACCGACAAGTCTGCCCCATATTCAAGCAACAACTCGACTGATTTTAACTGATTTTCACGCACCGCCAACATCAGCGGTGTTGTACCGTTCGGCGATTGTGCGTCAATGACAGCACCGGCAGACAACAACAGCCGCAATGAATTAACCGACCCCGCAGCGGCAGCGTAGTGAACCTCGGTCCAGGAGCCCGTTTCTTTGGTTTTTGCTCCCTTGGATAATAAGCTAGCCACCCAAGAAGCATTATTTTGTGATGCAGCAACCATAAGAGGCGTCACCCCATTTAAATCAGCTTGATTGACGTTTAGCTGATCAAGCTGCAATAACAATCGCACTGTACGATTAGAACCGTTTTGCATCGCAAAACTAATCGCAGGAAACCCTTCTTCGGTTTGGACGTTTGGATTTAAGCCACTCTTCAACAACGATTGTACCAAATGCTCATCATCGAGTTTAAGGGCTCGAAAAAATGAAATTATCATGTTTGTTTTTTCTGAATTGTCAACGTTTTGCGCGAAAACTGGCTGCAAAACTACAGCAAGACTAAGTACAGAGACACACAAGCCCAGAACAAAGCTTTGAACCCATTGAACTGAAATTAAAAAGTTACGATTCATCAACAATCCTAAATAAATGATAAAAGTTATCACGCGTAATGCGCCCAATTTCTTGAAGTGGCAAGCCTTTTTGCTCAGCCAGCGTTTGCGCAACCAAAGGAACATAACTTGGCTCATTGGTTTTTCCCCGATGAGGAACGGGTGCCAAATAAGGGGAATCGGTTTCAATCAGAATGCGATCCAATGGCACAAACTTCACCACTTCACGTAAATCAACCGCGTTTTTAAATGTCACGATGCCAGAAAACGAAATGTACATGCCTAAATCTAAGGCACGCCGAGCAAAGTCTTTCGATTCAGTAAAACAATGAATAACCCCTTGACATTGACTGGCTTGTTCTTCGTGCAACACGCTCAAAGTGTCTTCACCCGCATGACGGGTGTGCACAATAATTGGTTTTTGAGTTGCAACCCCAGCTCGAATATGAGTACGAAATCGATCACGTTGCCAGGTTAAATCACCTTGCAAACGAAAATAGTCCAAACCCGTTTCCCCAATTGCAATCACTTTGGGGTGCTTCGACAGTTTAATTAAATGTTCCACAGTAGGTTCTTGAACATGTTGATAATCTGGATGAACACCCACAGTTGCCCACAAGCAATCTGAAGAGGAGGCAACTGCCAGCACTTGGTCAACCGTTTCAAGTTGAACTGAAATACACAACGCCTGCGTTACTTGAGCGGCTTGCATACGGGCTAAAATCCCCGAAAGATCTTGAACAAGCTCAGGGAAATCTAAGTGACAATGAGAATCGACAAACACAAGAATGACCGTTTAGATAAAAGTATAAAATTATACTAATACGGTGGCCTACTAAAAAGCAACTAAACCGCTTTGTTTTCATCAACTTGAATTATTGTTTAATTAAATGCCAATTCTCAGTGATAAAGTCTAACGAAAGCTTTACATTCAAAGGATGATGAGCAAATCTATTTTCTTGTTGCAGCACGCTAAACAACGTGTTGACTCGGTCACGGGGCAAACGTTTTACCCACTGCATGTCATCGATCCAACTCAGAAACTGAGTGGGTAACATGCCTTCAATCAGTAACTGAAAATCATAACACACTCGCATTGCCAATTGATACAAAACCGAGATGCCCAATTCATCAACAGATGCCAATAAACGGTCATCGGGGTCTTCACTGATCAGCCATTGTACCCATTTGCGCCTTAAATTGAGTAACGCTGAAGAATGTTGTAACTGCAAAGCATCGTAGGCATTTAATAAAGCTAAACTGAGCAATTGTTCCGGCTCTGCAGCACCCTGCTGTCGCAACCAAGTAATTTGTTCAAGAAAACTGGGTATTGCCGCACTTACAATTTGACAGCGAGAAATCACTGTCGCTGGTAAATGATCTAGAGCTTGACCAATTAATAGAATACATAAATGATCAGGGGGCTCTTCCAGTGTTTTTAACAGTGCATTGGCAGACGATGTATTCAAGGCATCAAATGGGTAAATCAAGACATACCGCTTTTGTAACCGACTCGACGCAGTATAAAAAAAATCTTGGCATTGCCTCACTTCATCAATCAAAATGGATTCGCTGTATTTTTTTATCCCTTTGGGCACACCATGTAATTCGTACTCATGTAACTCTTTTTGCGGCCAAAGATAATACACATCGGGGTGATTGTTACTTTTAAACAAATGGCACGCTTCACAATGACCACACGCAGGGGATAAATTAGACTGCTCACACAACGAATTGGCCAAAAACTGAATAGCAACTTGCAACAAACCTTTGTCATCATGGCCAGCTAAAATAATCGGATTATTTTTATACTGAGCCTGTTGTGTAAGCTGCTCTAACACCGTGAGTAGCCACGGTGCAAATTCTTGTTGATTTATCCGCACGACTTTTGACTACCAATCCATTGCAATAGTTCTGCTTGAACTTGCTGCCACACTTCATGCTCCGAAAGACTAGCCTGAATGACTCGGATACGCTGCGGATGATTTTTAGCTTGCTCTAAAAAACCTTGACGAACTTGTTGCATCAAAGACTCAGAACGATTTTCAAATTTATCAACAACAGAGTGACGATGTGTGCGCCGAGTCAAAGCCAGTTGAACGGGCAAATCAAATAAGAAAGTGCAATCGGGTTCAAAGCGATTTAATGCCCACTCGCTCAATTGCTGCAATTTAGAATAAGTCAAACCACCCGCATGAACTTGATAAGCAAACGACGAATCTTCAAACCGATCACACAACACCACCTTACCTGCCTTTAAGGCAGGTTTAATCACCTCATGCACATGCTGACAGCGTGCTGCATAAAGTAATAAGGCCTCAGTTTCTAACTGCATCGTTTGATGAAGAATTAATTGTCTTAATTGTTCAGCTAAATCGGTTCCGCCAGGTTCTCGTGTTTTAACTACAGAATAACCCTGCTGCTCCAAAAAATTAGCTGCAGCTAATAAATGAGAGGTTTTGCCCGCACCATCGATGCCCTCAAAAGAAATAAAAAAACCTCGACTCAATTGGATCGCCTTAAAATATAACGCCTCACAGCATGATTATGCTCGTTTAAATTGCGACTAAAATAACTACTACCATTACCCTGAGCAACAAAATATAAATAGTCTGTTTTTTCAGGCCTTACCGCTGCGTACAAAGACGCTTTACCTGGATTAGAAATTGGCGTAGGAGGTAAACCAACTCGCGTATAGGTATTATACGGCGTATCTGTTTTTAAATGATTCTTGGTTAAATTACCATCAAAATTTTCAACACCATAAATCACGGCTGGGTCTGTTTGAAGCAACATCTTGCGGTTTAAGCGATTCACGAACACACTGGCAATGCGAGGCCGATCAGTCTCTAAACCCGTTTCCTTTTCAATAATCGATGCTAGAATTAAAGCTTCGTAAGGCGTTTTCAACGGTAAATCAGGTAAGCGATTTGCCCACGCTTGAGCCAATTCTTTTTGCTGCAAACGAATTGCACGACCCAGTATTTCAGACAACTTAGAACCTGGCGCATACCGATACGTGTCTGGGTATAACCAACCTTCCATGCCGTTGCCTTGTAGATTAAATTGCTTGGCCAACTCAGTTTCGCTAAGGCCAACTAAATCATCCTGAAGATCAGATTGAAGACGCAATTGAGCGATCATTTGCACACTGGTTAAACCCTCAACTAAAGTCACACTGTTTAATAAACCCTTACCAATACTTAAAAAGCGAACCAATTCAAGCGTAGAAAGATTAGGGGGAATGACATAACGACCTGCTTTTAATTGACCAGCTTTCTTGGTTAAACGTGCAGCCAAAACAAATAAGTTTGGCTCAACCATTAACCCTTGAACACGTAATTCCTGAGCAATAGCCCTAGCTCCCATACCCGAGGGAACATACGCATCGATTAACTCATCTTTTCGATTGATTGGAACATGAAGTGCCCACATTAAACCCAACGCAATTGCCACTAAAAGTGTTGACGTTGCCAATAGAACACGTAAAATTCGGCCTGTAAACGATTTAGATTTTTTCTGAGGTTGTTTTTTTGAAGTCACAGCACAATATCCTAAAAAGTGGTCACTGTGAACTTACCAGAAATTAACTTCATCTGTCCGTTATTTCAATCAACCGGTTAAAAATATGAGCAATCAAGCCACAAATCACTGGGGAATTATTCAGGTCACCGGCGAAGACGCCGAGACCTTTTTACACAGCCAGCTCTCCAATAGTATACGCAACTTCAAGTCTCCCCAAGAAGTGCGTTTGGCGGCTTATTGTTCTGCAAAAGGCAGAGTAATGGGTTCATTTTTCATCTGGCGTTATGCAGATGCTTTTTACTTATTATGCCAAGCAGAGCTCATCGGTAAGCTGATTCAACGATTTAATCTATTTAAGCTAAGAAGCAAGTGTGTATTCAGCGATTTAAGCACAGAGTATCTTTACCAAACTGTGCTGACCCCACGTCAAGAAAAGCTAGTTGCTGAAACATCTGAAAGCCACCATTTGCTGATTTTACCTTGTCTTGAGAGCAATGCCCACTCTGCAGGCTTGCGGATGACACCCCTTACGCCCAAGAATACCAACCAACCACAAATAAACCAATTACTGCTAGCACCGCCATATTATTTTGAATACGCTTTACAACAGTTAGGTATTGCTTACATTACTCAAACAACTTACGAACAATTCACTGTGCAAAACATGAACTACGATTTAATTGGTGGTGTCGACTTTAATAAAGGCTGTTACCCAGGCCAAGAAATTGTGGCTCGAAGTCATTATCTAGGTAAAATAAAAAAACGGGCTTTATTAGCCACAACAAATCAAGAAGTTAAGCCAGGTCAAGATCTTTGGCTTCATGCCGACAACCCACACGAACCCGTCGGAGTGGTTATTAATGCGTGTCGATTTGAGGGTAAAACATATTTGCTTGTCGAAGCACCGCTGCAAGAAGCTATTGAAGAAAAAAAACAGTTTTGCTTCAATCAAACAAATTCAGACGATACATTTTATTTATCCGCACCACCCTACGATGTGCTAGCCAAAGGTAATCAATTGGCGTAACCAGCAACACAATAAAAATTCATAGCGCCAATTAAACCAAATTGGGCTGTGAATTAATTTTATAAAAGTGATGCATCACCATCGGTTCTTTAATCAACACCTGTAGAGGATTAAAAGGCATTTCATTTTTTTCAATCATCGACATCACAACGCTAATAATTTTCTCTTCGATTTCTAAGTGTTTTTGTGCAGTTGCCCCTGCGCTGACTGTATCTAAATCAATAAAATTTTTGTTCTGCGGCGTATCATTTAAACCAAATGTACGTTCCTCAAATTCATTTTTCATCCGTGCCACTAAAAACAACCTGTATGGTCGGCCTTCATAATCGACTGGAAAGCGGCCTTCGACATACACTTCTGAGTAAGAGAGCAAAAATTTTACTAAATTCCAATGATTATTTTGTGCTGCCGCAAAAATACCCAAGCGGGCAGCTTTATTTAACTTTAAACGAATGTCTGCTAAAAAGGTTTCAACTAAAGCTTGATTATTTTTTTCACAAGCCAAAACGAACAATGAATTTTCAGTATCAGACTGACCCAAACCAGACAATGATGAAAAATTCGGATTAATCCGTGAATCAAACATCAAGAAATTAATCACCGCTTCATGGCCTTCACTCAGTGCACGGATTAAACCTGCATTCACATAGCGATCAAAACTAGATTTTAAATATGGAAAAATAGATTTAACCAGTTGCACATCACCCAAGTAACATGCTTCAACAAACGCCTGGGCACACAAATGAGATTTAGTGGAACTTAATAACACGCGCACAATTGCCAGATGCTGTTTTTTAACAGCCCGAAGTAAAGGATAAAAACCAGTGTTTAATTGATTCACATCACAACAACTTGACTTGAGCAACCAAAGAACACGCTTTAAATTACCTTTTTCTGCTGCTAAATTAATTGATTGATTCCGTAGTTTTTTTAAGGAACCCACACTAAGCAAATTAGCACACTGATCTACACATCGAAGTAAAAAAAACAATGAGTGAATCAACGACTTTTGAATAAACATAAGAACCACAGGTCTTTTTTGCATTGATTTTGGCACAGTAACACTAAATAAAGCCATACATGTATCGTCCTTAAAATATTTGTACTTGGTGGACAATTTTCAAGAAGGGTTCCGCAGAACACAGGTTAACTCATCTGCAGGCCAACACTATTCCCAGGAACTTTGAGATAAAAAGGCAATTCTACAGGAATTTCTAAGCTCAACCCACAAAAAAATAATTACGAGCAAAACCCTGAGTAAACAATTTGGCGCAGCTTATTGATAGACTATGCACCAGAACCCATTTAACAATTACTTATTAACCATGAAGCTATTACTCGATTTTTTTCCTATCATTTTATTTTTTGTCACTTACAAATGGGCTGGCTCAAATCCAGAAACGACAAGCCAACTACTTACCCCACTATTAAATACTTTAGGAAGTGGCACCTTACAAGCCGAACAAGCTCCTATTTTAGCAGCAACAGTGGTTGCGATTGTTGTAAGTTGTTTACAAGCTTTATTTCAAAAACTTACCGGCAGAAAAGTCGATAAAATCCAATTAATTGGTCTTGGGTTAATTATTGTATTCGGCGGCGCCACCTTATTGTTTCAAAATGAGAATTTTATTAAATGGAAACCGACTATACTCTACTGGCTTACTTCACTAATTTTTTTAATCGCTTATTGGCTTAAAAAAAACCCAGTTGAATTGATGCTAAAAGCCCAAGTCAATATGAAATCTGTAGCATGGTCTACTCTACTTTACATTTGGGTTGTTTTTTTTACGTTAATGGGATTTATTAATCTAGCAGTTGCCTATCTGTTTAGTACTGAAATTTGGGTTAACTTCAAGCTATTTGGCACCTTGGGCGCAACACTAATATTTGTTGTCGTGCAAGGCATTTATATGAATAAGCATATTATCGAACCAGATCAAAACAAAACCACTTAAAATGATCACTGTAGAACAACTTCAATCACGTTTACAAAACGCCCTCAATGCTCAAGTTAAAGTTACTGATGACTCTCACCGTCATGTGGGGCATGCTGGTGCAAAAAGTGGCGGGAAACATTTTAGTGTAACAGTCATAAGCGCCAAATTTGAAGGCTTACCTACGTTGGCACAACATCGGCTGGTGTATGATGCGTTGTCGGATTGGATGAATAAAGAAATTCACGCTTTAGCAATCACTACCAAAACTTCAAAATAACTTTATATCGTTAATTAAAACAAGGGCAAAGGAAACTCATGTCAATTAAAACTCTAAAATCACTCCTGCTACTGAGTGGGATATTGGCCATCGGAACCGCAAATTCTCAAAACGTAGCAATTGTCAACGGCGAATCAATCCCCAGTAGTTTTTTAGATTTCATTATGGAAGAACAAACCAAGCGTGGAGCACCTAATTCACCCGAGGTACGTGCAG
>DIYC01000142.1:72285-75934 GCA_002428895.1 Burkholderiales bacterium UBA6064
ACCCGAGGTACGTGCAGGAATCCGCGAACGAATTATTAGCCAAGAAGTATTAAGACAAGAAGCCACAAAAAAAGGACTGGGGCAAACAGATCGAGTGCAATTTCAAAGAAAACTAGCAGATCAAGCCATTTTAGCTGAAGCCTTACGACAAGACTTTTTTGAAAAACAAGCAATCAGTGAAGCAGAGCTAGAAACAGCTTACCAAGAAATTTCAAAAATGATGAGCGGCAAAGAATACAATTCAAGTCACATTTTAGTAGAAACCAAAGAACAAGCAGAAAATCTAATTGCTCAACTGAATACGGGTGCCAGTTTCCAACAACTTGCTCAGGCGCATTCAATTGATCCAGGTTCAAGCACTAACGGTGGTGAATTAGGTTGGGCTAATGCACAAACCTTTGTACCAGAATTTGCGGATGCAATGACTCAACTGAAACAAGGGCAATATACTAAAACACCCGTTCAAAGCCAATTTGGTTACCACGTCATTTTACTGACAGAAACCCGAGATGTAACACCGCCACAATTAAACGAAATTTCTGATCAGTTAAAAGAAAATTTAATTATTCGTAAATGGGAAGAATACATAGAAACCTTGGTTGCTCAAGCTAAAGTTAAATAAAGCTAAATAAGGGGTAATTGAATTATTACCCCATTTGTTGAGTAACTATTCAAAAATACGAGTCAAATTCTGTTTAGCAATTTGATATTCAGTCAACTGTTCTAGCTCTATCCAGTTTAATCGATTAAGTGATTTTAAGCGGTGTAAACGTACATGCCTTTGACCTAGCTCTGAATCAGATAATTTTGTTATTTTAGAATGCGTTAACTCACTGATATCATCCATATTGTTACACGCCAATACAGCATCGCAACCCGCTTTAAGCGCAGCATTGGCTCGCGCAGTGATGTTGCCCATTAAATGGGCTCCATTCATTTCTAAATCATCGCTAATAATCGCACCTTGAAAATTTAATCGTTTTCTTAAAATATCTTTCAACCAAATTTTTGAAAAACAAGCAGGTTTATCATCAACTTTTTCATACACCACATGGGCTGGCATAATCGAAGCCATGCTCAACGAAGTATTATACAGATACGGATAAATATCATTTTTCAGTATTGTTTCCAAATCACGTTCATCGATAGGCAACTCAAAATGACTATCCGCCTGTACCCAACCATGACCAGGAAAATGCTTTCCGCAAGCCTGCATTCCAGCTAAACTCATACCTTGAATTACCGCATTGGCTAACTGAGCGACCAGCTGCTTAGAACTACTAAAAGAACGATCTCCAATAATTTCACTACGACCCCAATCTAAATCGAGTATAGGGGCAAAGCTCATGTCTACATCGCAAGCACGAAGCTCAGCGGCCAATACAAAACCTGCTTGTCTTGCCACCAAACACGCTTGGTCTAAACTTTCATGAGCAAGCTCACCAATTGAGCGCATACATGGAATTTGTGTAAATCCTTTTCTGAAACGCTGCACTCGACCACCTTCATGATCAACAAAGATAAGCTTTTGAGACCCTCCCGAAGATCTAATTTCTTTAATATAATCAACAATCTGAGAAACAGACTCAAAGTTTCTTGAGAATAAAATAACTCCCCCTACCTGCGGGTTTTTAATCTGTTTAAGGTCATTTTGTTCTAGTTGACGGCCAGACAGGCCAACAATCAATGGGCCAAGCATTTTTTATTCCGTAAAAGTTAGAGTAGAAAGTATCACGGTAGAAACTGCATAATTTTTTTCATGAGAAATTGAAACATGCGCTTTTGCACTCTTTAAACGCATCCAATCAGCCATTTTATCGCTATAACACAAAGCAGGGCAGCCAAATTCATCATTTAGCACAGATACATCTAAAAATGAGAAGAATTGCCCGACACCTTTACCAATCGCTTTTGAAAAAGCTTCTTTTGCAGCAAAACGCCCCGCAACATAGAGTATCGCCTGCTCGGCATTTCGACTTAAGCGAATAGACAGCTCTTGCTGCTCAAGCGAAGTTAAAATTCGCTGAGTCAAGGAACTATGCAATGCTTGTGCAGGCCAAACCTGATTAAAATGATGTCTAATTCGCTGCACCTCAACAATATCTGTGCCTAACCCAATAATCATGACTTAAAAACCTGTATTGCTTCAATGTTAAATCGATTGACTGAATCAACGTGGCCTAAGCGTTGACATTCTCGCTTTAATCATCAACTGCTTCATGTGATTAATAGCTTGCTGCCAACCCATAAATACAGCATTTGCCACAATGCTATGTCCAATATTCAATTCAGAAATAGTTGCAATCGCAGCAATCGGCTGTACATTTTGATAATTTAAACCATGGCCTGCATTCACTCTTAAACCTTGACTCACACCAAAATTAGCAGCATGTTCAATACGTTCCAGTTCATAGGCAATTTGATTTTCCGCAGCTTGAGCATAGCATCCAGTATGAAGCTCAATGGCACTTGCACCAGAATCACAGGCACGTTTAACTTGCTCTATATTGGGGTCGATAAATAAAGAAACCCGCATATGTTGATCTTGCAAACGTTTTACGGCTTGCTCTACTAATTTAAAGCAAGCCAACAAATCAAGCCCACCTTCTGTCGTCACCTCTTGCCGCTTCTCTGGTACAAAACACACATCACTAGGCTGAATTTTTTCAACTAAAGTCAGCATCTCTTCAACTACCGCACACTCAAAATTAAGTCGAGTACTTAATGCCGGTTTAATTCGAAAAACGTCGCTGTCTTGCATATGACGCCGGTCTTCACGTACATGAAGAGTAATTGCATCTGCACCATATTCTTCAGCCAGTAATGCGGCTTTTAAAGGATCAGGTTCAAATCCCTTTCGCGCTTGGCGAATCGTCGCAATGTGATCAATATTAACGCCTAATTCAATCATTTTTTAGCAATTGCTCCATCCAAATTCTAGAAGTAAAGCCCTTTGGGGCTGTGTGATAAGCCAAGACCTGACGTGTTAGCGATTTAAGTACTTTTGCATTCAAAAGACTAACCCCATTGTCGTGAATCTGACGTATAAGTTGACCCGACAAAGTAATCCCCAATTGACCATCATCCTCTGTTACCCAACCTGCACCCAATTGCCAACTGTAATCCACATCGTCTTGGATCGGAAAACCATTTTTATCTTTTGAAAAATCAATGCCATATCCAATGAGCTCTAACAGCTTAAGTTCAAACTTTCTGATCACAAGATGAATGTCTGCATGTTCAGCTAAAAGTGATAAAGTTTGCGCATAAAGATGAAATAATTCAGGATAAGGATCTTCACGCTTAAGCGACAACATCAACAGCTCATTTAAATAGTAGGCTGCAAAAATCGCCCTACCCTCAGGAGCTAAGCTAAAACCTTGCCACTCTGCAGATAATAAAGTTTTAACCTCTGAACGGCCTGAGAGCTTGATCATTAAAGGATGAAATTGAACCAACACACTGCGCAATGCAGAATGCTTACGTTTTGCACCTTTTGCAATGACTGGAATACGACCTTGAGACAAAGTAAATAACTCAACAATTAAACTGGTTTCTTTATAAGGAACGCTATGCAGTACATAAGCATAATCAGTAAGTTGCTTAAATTGTCCTGCTAAGTTATTCATATCCAAGACTTTTTAATATT
>DIYC01000142.1:76152-85950 GCA_002428895.1 Burkholderiales bacterium UBA6064
GTTAATACGCTTGCATCGTCGGCCCAGCCACTGCGTACTTTGACCCACGTTTCTAAATGCACGGATCCATTAAATAATTTTTCCATATCTGCTCGAGCTTCTGTGGCAATACGCTTAAGCTTGCTACCGTCTTTACCAATAATCATTGCTTTATGTGAAGGACGATCCACTAAGATGGTGGCATAAATAAAACGTCGATTATTTTCAAACTTAAATTCATCGATTACAACTGTTGAATTATAGGGTAATTCATCCCCAACCAAACGAAACAATTTTTCACGAATTCTTTCAGCAGCTAAAAATTTTTCAGACCGATTTGTCAGGGTATCCGCATCGTAAAAGAAAGCTTGTTCGGGTAATGTTTCAAGCATAGCTCGTTTAAGTTGATCCAAATTAAGTGTTTTTTTTGCGCTCACAGGAACAATTGCATGAAACGAATACAGTTCAGATACTTTCTGGATAATCGGCAAAACTTCATTTTTATTAGCTAGGGTATCTATTTTATTGATCACCGCGATCACTGGCACAGAATCGGAGCAAAGCCTTAATACCTTTTCATCCACCGTATGAAGATGACTACCATCGATCACCCATAACACTGTATTCACATCAGCCAAGGCATTTCGAACCGTTTGATTCATACTTTTATTTAAAGCACTCACGTGTTTGGTTTGAAACCCCGGAGTATCTACAAAAATAAATTGTGCCGCCGTGTGATCGATGGTTTCTGTTAACACACCAACTACTTGATGACGAGTGGTTTGAGGTTTTGAAGACGTAATTGATAAATGTTCTTGTATCAGTGCATTCATTAAACTGGACTTGCCTACATTTGGGCGACCAATCACCGCAATCACGCCACAGCGTAAAACAGCATTCACATTAACTTCCTTTCATTCGGTTTAGATCAGAAAATTCATTCCCCAAAATTTCTGATAAAACAAGCTCAGCCGCACGCTGTTCAGCAACTCGGCGAGAATGTCCTGAACCTTGACGCATTAAAGGCAAATGTTGCACACAACACTCAACAATAAATTCAGGGCTTAAAAGAGTTCCTCCCTCAACTACAACCGTATATTTGGGTAGCTGAAGATGCTTGGATTGTAAATATTCTTGTAACCGTGTTTTAGGGTCTTTACCCATTAACTCGATCGGTGTTTCTTGAAGCACAGGCAACAGCAATTGCATCACGATTTGTTTCGCTGTGTTAAAGTCAGAATCAAGTAAAATAGCACCTAAAACAGCTTCTAACGCGTCAGCAACAATACTGTCTTTAATTCGAGTTGAACTGCGTAATTCTCCTACCCCCAAAAATAAAAAATTCTCTAAATTAACTTTCCGAGCAATTAAAGCAAGGCAATCTTGCTTCACTAAATGTGAACGAATCCTAGACAATTGGCCTTCATCTAACAAAGGAAAATGTTCAAAAATTAATATGGATACAGCACAATTTAAAACACTGTCGCCCAAAAATTCTAATCGTTCATTATGTTTAGAGCTGTAACTACGATGAGTTAATGCTTTTTGTAGCAATTTAGTATCTTGAAAGCGATAGCCAAGTGATTTTTCAAAAATCGAAAAATTTGAACTTTTCACAACAAGCTACCTAAAAAAACCAATTCTTGATAAATTCGTCAAATTCATCCAAATTAAAAATGCTTTACCAACAACCTGCTCATTAGAAACAAACCCCCAAAACCGACTATCGCTTGAATTGTCTCGATTATCACCCATCACAAAATAATGATTTTCAGGTACGTCACAGTAAAAACCTGTTGAATTAAAGACACATCGATCACTCTTCGGAAAAATACCTGCACCTGCCTGTGCAGGAACTACTGGAGCCTCGTCATCTACAATAATACGATGAGAATGATTTCCAATTGATTCTTCAAACTGATTAAAAAATCTCAATCTTCGCGCGCTGTAGTAATGATCAAGTGAAGTAGTTGCCTGAGGCTTGCCATTAATAAACAAACGCTTGTCACGATACTCGATACGGTCACCACCCACAGCAACAACACGTTTAATATAATCTAAAGAAGGATCAACAGGATAACGAAAAACAATTACATCACCCGCTTTTGGATTTTTAACAGGAATTAATTGATTACCCAGAATGGGTAAACGAATTCCATAAATAAACTTATTAACCAAAATTAAATCGCCTACTTCAAGAGTGGGCAGCATGGACTCTGAAGGAATTCTAAAAGGTTCTGCAATAAAAGATCGCAAAACAAAAACAAATAAAATGACCGGAAAAAACGAACCAATATAATCTAACCAAACAGGGGCACAAGTCACCTTTTTTAACTCTTTTTTACTCACTTTATTGCTGTGACTGATTTCAGGCGCTTCGTTTTTATCAAAAATTTTAGCGTAAGCACGAAAATAAAAAATATCTAAAAAATACAATATGCCGGTGATAATCAACAGTAAAAATAAAACAATAGAAAAAGTCATATTAATTATCCTCAACTCGAAGAATACTTAAAAAAGCTTCTTGCGGTATCTCAACGTTACCCACTTGCTTCATTCTTTTTTTACCTGCTTTTTGTTTTTCTAACAGTTTTTTCTTTCTAGAGATGTCGCCACCATAACACTTCGCCAATACATTTTTTCGCAGCGCTTTAACCGTTTCACGGGCAATAATATTAGAACCAATGGCAGCTTGAATTGCAACATCAAACATTTGACGTGAAATCACTTCACGCATTTTAGAAGCCACGGCACGACCGCGAAATTGTGAGTTGGTGCGATGAACCATCATTGACAACGCATCGACACGATCCCCATTAATTAAGATATCAACCTTGACTATATCTGCTGCACGATATTCTTTAAATTCGTAATCCATAGAGGCATAACCCCGAGAAACCGATTTTAATTTATCGAAAAAATCGAGCACAATTTCGGCCATTGGCATTTCAAAAGTCAAACGAACCTGCTTCCCATGATAAATCATGTTAGTTTGCATGCCACGTTTATTGGTACATAAAGTCATAACCGAACCCACGTAATCTTTCGGTAATAACAAGTTAACAATCACAATTGGTTCACGAATTTCATCAATTTTACTGAGATCTGGGATTTTTGCTGGGTTGTCGATCAGTTGAACTGTGCCATCTTTCTTTAAAATCTCATAGACTACCGTTGGCGCGGTAGTGATTAAATCCATGTCAAATTCACGTTCTAGTCGCTCTTGCACAATTTCCATGTGCAACATTCCCAAAAAACCGCAACGAAAGCCAAAACCTAAGGCCTGCGACACTTCAGGTTCATAATTTAAAGAAGCATCATTTAATTTAAGCTTTTCTAAAGCATCTCTAAGGGCATCATATTCGTTTGACTCAACAGGAAAAATTCCTGCAAATACTTGCGACTTAACTTCTTTAAAACCTGCTAACGGTTTCTGAGCTGGCAGGTGAGTCGAGGTCACAGTATCACCAACTTTAGCGGTAGACAATTCTTTAATACCAGAAATTACATAGCCCACTTCACCTGCACTCAGTTGATCACGTTTGCTTGCTTTCGGTGTAAAAAAACCTAACTCTTCAGTTTGATAAGTACTCTGTGTAGACATCAGCAAAATTTTATCTTTACGCCGAAGCACCCCATTTTTAACGCGCACCAACATGACCACACCCACATAAGAGTCGAACCAACTGTCGATAATTAAAGCTTGTAGAGGTGCATTCACATCTCCCTGAGGAGGCGGTACTTTTTGAATCAACAATTCGAGTAAATCATCGACACCCAAGCCAGTTTTTGCTGAAATGGCCAAAGCATCACTTGCGTCAACACCAATAACTTCTTCAATTTCCTCTTTAACCGAATCGGGACTAGCCTGGGGAAGATCAATTTTATTCAGTACCGGAATAACCTCTACGCCTAATTCAATCGCTGTATAACAATTTGCAACGGTTTGTGCTTCGACGCCTTGAGAGGCATCTACAACCAACAAAGCCCCCTCACATGCAGACAAGGAACGACTAACTTCATAAGAAAAATCAACGTGACCTGGAGTATCAATTAAATTAAGCAAATAAATTTGCCCATCTTTTGCATGGTATTGCAATGCTGCAGTCTGAGCTTTAATCGTAATTCCACGTTCTTTTTCAATATCCATGGAATCCAAAACTTGCTCATTCATTTCACGATCACTTAAACCACCGCATTTATGAATAATACGATCAGCCAGAGTTGATTTACCGTGGTCAATGTGAGCAATAATAGAAAAATTTCTGATGTGATGCATGCGGATATCTACTAAAAAAGGGCGCTTAAGCGCCCTTAAATAAAAATTGAGCAATTCTGTATTTTATCGCAACAATAAGACCGTATACGATAAGCTAACCCAATTACCAAACTTATGGCAATTAGGGTGTCAGCACGATAAATGCTGAGTTGTCACCCCGTCGAATAAGTAACGCAATCGTTTGACCTTTTTTAGTCGAATCAACTAACTTATTAAACTGATCAGCACTTTTAATGTCAATTTGCCCTAAACGAATGATGACGTCGTCCTGTCGAATCCCTACCGAAGCCGCCAAACCCGACACGCTGGTTACAAGAACACCAAAAGGTACGTTTAATGCTTGCTTTTGACGGTCGTTTAAGTCAGTAACCAATATGCCCAATTTATTTTGCTTAGCCTCAGCAGAATTTTCTGGGAGAGCTGCACGAGCAACAGTCTCAGCCGAATCAATTTCACCAACCTTAATTTTAAGAACCTCAACCTTACCTTTACGCCATACTTTCATGTTAATGGTTGAACCAGGCTGTGTTTCGCCAACAATTCGTGGCAAGTCAGATGCTTTAATAATCGCTTGGCGATTAAATTCAAGAATAATGTCACCCGCAAGAACACCCGCTTTTTCGGCTGGACCATCTTTTTCAACAGAGCTCACTAAAGCTCCCTCTGACTTAGATAAACCCAATGCACTTGCTACATCACGACCGACATCACCAATACTCACACCAATACGACCACGGGTAACCTTACCTGTTTCTCGAAGTTCTGCAGCAACACGCATGGCTTCATCGATGGGAATAGCAAATGAAATTCCCATAAAACCACCTGTTCGGCTATAAATTTGAGAATTAATACCAACCACCTCGCCACTGAGGTTTAAGAGTGGCCCACCCGAGTTTCCAGGATTAACAGCCACATCGGTTTGAATAAAAGGAGTATATTCGCCCGTATCTCGGGCTTTAGCGCTAATAATCCCAGCCGTCACCGTATTTTCAAGACCAAAAGGCGAACCAATTGCAACAACCCACTGCCCAACTTTTGTTTTTTGCACATTACCAATTTTTACCTTGGGTAAATTTTGACCTTCGATTTTAACCAAAGCCACATCCGTTCTTTGATCTGAACCAATAATTTTTGCTTGAAACTCTCGCTTATCGGTTAAGGTCACAGTAATTGTGTCAGATCCCTCAATCACATGATGATTGGTTAAAATGTACCCTTCGGAATCAATAATAAAGCCCGAACCCACGCCCCTAGGAACCTCACGCTCTGGTATTTGCTGAGGGGGCATAGAAGGAAACTCAGGATTAACACCTGGGGGCATAAAACGACGAAAAAAATCAAAAAATGGATCGTTTGGATTCATGCCGGGAAACCCAGGAAAACCAGGATTTTGGTTGGCGCCCACTTTAACAGTGGTACGAATATTGACAACCGACGGACCCACTTCTTCAACAATGTCGGAGAAATCGGGTAAAGAATTAGGCTGCGCATAAGAAACCGTGGAAACCAACAATACCATACAGGCAAAAGCAACAATTGCGCAATTTTGAAAGGTCCACTTTTTATGAATAAAATGCATTGATGTTTTCCTTGAAGACATAAAAACTAAATTTCAGGCTATCAGATAGAATGCAAACCAGTTTAAATTTGAACTAGATACTTAGTATATCGTTGTTTAAACAAAACGAGTGGGCAGTTCAAAACTTTATGTAGAAAAGGCAACACCCACGCGTAAATTAATTAATTCAGCGACAAAACTCACCCAGTTATTTCCAAAATAGAACTTGGTGCAATAATTTGTTTTTTTGCTTTTGTTGATCCTGATAAGCTGAAACCCAAATAGAAAAAATGCTTAATTCAATTTCAGAGGCTTTAAATACATACGCAACTAGACGTTTCGAATTAAATTTCAAACGCGCTTCAAACCAAATCAAATTCCCAAAAAATACAAACTGAATCAGATCAACTTCTTGATACTCCGCCACAGTAGGATTAAATTTAAAAGCACGCACTTGCACTGAATTAAACTCATCTTCAAGCAGTTCAAATAAAAAATGAATGCTATTGCGCTGAGAAAGAGACGATAATATTTTACTTGGAAAACAACAGGCCAAAGCATTTAAAAAGGTTGCTTGTTTAACTAAGCAACCTAATCGCTGAATACTTACTACTTGAGTTTGCGTCTTTAGCATATAACGCATGAATTACTAAACAAACTACAGTTTTGCAATGGCAAGGGTGCCATTGGTTCCACCAAATCCAAACGAGTTTGAAAGCGCTAACGTGATAGTTAAATCTCTTGCTTCATTGGCGCAATAATCTAAATCACATCCCTCGCCAGGTTCAAATAAATTCATCGTTGGCGGCGAAAACTGATGATAAACAGCCAGAGTAGTAAACACAGCCTCTACACCACCGGCTGCACCCAGCAAATGACCCGTTTGGCTTTTAGTGGAATTAACAACCAGTTTTCTTGCCGTAGCATTAAATGCTTTTTTAACCGCCATTGTTTCAGCTAAATCACCTAATGGGGTTGATGTACCATGGGCATTTAAATAAGAAACCTCATCGATATTACGCCTGGCGTTTTTAAGTGCGGCAAGCATACAACGTGCTGCCCCCTCCCCGTCCGCACAAGGTGCAGTCATATGATTGCCATCTGCACTCATGCCATAGCCGACCAATTCACCATAAATTTTCGCGCCACGTGCTTTCGCATGCTCATACTCTTCAAGCACCAAAACCCCTGCCCCCTCGCCTAAAACAAAGCCATCGCGATCTTTATCCCAAGGCCTACTGGCTGTTTCTGGAGAATCATTTCGAGTTGACAAAGCACGCATGGCGGCAAAACCGCCAATTCCTAACTCAGATACAGTAGACTCAGCACCACCAGCAATCATGACATCTGCATCGCCATATTCAATAATTCGCGATGCTTCGCCAATTGAATGTGTTCCCGTGGTGCACGCAGTAACCAAAGCAATATTAGGGCCTTTTAGCCCATATTTAATTGAAAGGTGCCCAGAAATCATGTTAATGATACTTCCAGGCACAAAAAAAGGAGAAATTCTACGGTAACCCTTTTCGAGAAACTCCGAATAAGTCCGTTCAATCATAGGTAATCCACCAATTCCAGAACCTATGCTAACGCCAAAACGATGCGCATTCTGTTCTGTAACCTCAAGACCTGAATCTTGAAAGGCTTGAATTCCAGCTGCTAAACCATAATGGATAAATGTATCCATGCGAGACGCATCTTTTTTGGGAATATACGCCTCAACATCAAAATCTTTTACCTCACCTGCAATAGTCACAGATAAATTAGTGGTAGAAAATTTTGATATTGTTGATATACCCGACTTTCCAGTTTGCAAACTAGTTAAGACTTCTTGTATCGAATTTCCGATTGGAGAAACAACCCCCATACCTGTAATAACAACACGACGGCGACTCACATGCGTTCCCCTATTGATTACACAAAAAATTATTGTAAAGTGATTACTTAGATTTTACTTTCACATAATCAATTGCTTGCTGAACTGTTGTGATTTTCTCAGCTTCTTCATCAGGAATTTCAGTTTCAAATTCTTCTTCAAGTGCCATGACCAATTCAACGGTATCAAGTGAATCAGCACCTAAATCATCAACAAATGACGATTGGGTTTTAATTTCATCTTCTTTAACGCCAAGCTGCTCAGCAACAATCTTTTTTACGCGTTGTTCAATATTTTCCATGAGGTAGTCTCCAAAGTTTAAGTAAAAATAAGTATTCAAGTTAAGAAAAACTGAATGTTAACCCATCCACATGCCGCCATTGACATGTAATGTCGAACCTGTCACATAACTCGCTTCATCACTGACTAAAAAGAGCACTGCAGAGGCAATATCTTGAACTGTACCCAACCTTCCTAACGGAATTTGCTGTTTAAGTTGTGCCACTTGAGTTTCAGCCAATTGAGCAGTCATATCTGTTGCAATAAACCCAGGTGCCACACAATTCACCGTGATATTACGAGACCCCAATTCACGTGCAAGCGATTTAGTCATGCCCATCACACCTGCTTTAGCTGCAGCATAATTAACTTGCCCAGCATTACCACTTTGACCAACCACAGAGGTAATATTGACAATACGCCCATTTCTTGCCTTCATCATCGGTTTAATGGCAAGTTTAGATAAAGTAAACACGGCAGAAAGATTGGTTTGAATCACATCATCCCATTCAGCATCTTTCATCCGCATTGCAAGATTGTCGCGAGTAATGCCTGCGTTGTTGACTAAAATATGCGGCACTTTATTGGCTTGAGTTAATGTTTCAAACAAAGCAGCACACGCAGTTGCATCGGTTACATTCAAACACACACCTTGACCTGAAAGACCATTGTTGGCCAAATAATCGGAAATAAGTTGTGCGCCCTGTTCTGTGGTAGCGGTGCCAACCACATAAGCACCCGCTTGTGCAAGAGTCATAGAAATGGCTTGACCAATTCCTCTTGTTGCACCGGTCACCAACGCAACTTGATGAGATAAATTAAATAGTGTCATATATCTTGTTACTCAAATAATTGTAAAACTTCTTGAATCGATTCTGGACTTGAAATACTGACTGCGGGAACCTCAGTAATTCGTTTCACTAAACCAGTGAGTACTTTTCCAGGTCCGCATTCAACAAAAAGCTGAACCTCCTGATCAACCAAATACTGAATAGTTTCTACCCAACGAACCGGGTTATGGGCTTGCCGCACCAAACTATCTTTTAAAGCAACCGAACTTGTTTGCTGAATCACGTCTACATTGGTGATTAAGGGTATGCGTAAATTTTGAAGTTGAACTTGGTCAAGATAACGCTTGAGTTGATCTGCTGCTGGCTTAAGTAAAGAAGAATGAAAAGGCGCAGAGACTGGTAACTCTAAAGCACGCTTTGCACCTGCTTGTTTAGCAACTGCGCACAATGCTTTAATTCCTTGTTGAGTACCTGCAACAACTATTTGTGTTGGTGCGTTAAAATTGACTGCCTGAACCAACAAACCTTCTGCAGACACCTGCTTACAAAGATCAACTACCGTTTGCGCTTCTAAACCTATAATTGCAGCCATACCCCCCTGCCCAACAGGAACTGCATTTTGCATAGAATTGGCCCTAAACCGTACAAGTTGGATTGCGTCATGAAATTGTAATCCGCCAGCAGCCGCAATTGCTGTGTACTCCCCTAAAGAGTGCCCAGCAACGTAATCTGGTTCAACGCCACCCGCTTGCAACCAAGCCTGATAAATCAGGTACCCCGCAAACAACATCGCCGGTTGCGTATTTGCGGTAAGGTTAAGGGCGTCATCTGGGCCATTGCTGATTAAATCTGATAAGGCCTCCCCTAATACCGAATCGAGTAACTGAGAAAACTCTTTATAACGATTGATATAGGTTTGATTTTGTGAAAAAGTATTAAGCATTCCCACAGATTGCGAGCCTTGGCCTGGAAAAAGAAATGCTATTTTTTTTGTACTCATGATGTTAAAAAGAATTAATGAATGATGTGGTCAAAA
>DIYC01000142.1:86150-101008 GCA_002428895.1 Burkholderiales bacterium UBA6064
ACATGAATGATGTGGTCAAAAACGCGCCAAAACACTTCCCCAAGCGAAGCCTCCACCCACGCCTTGAAGTAAAACGTGCATACCAGGCTTTAACCGATTGGTTACAAAAGCTTCGTTTAATGCCAAAGGAACTGAAGCTGCAGAAGTGTTCCCATGTTGACTAACCGTTGAAACTACCTGAGATTCACTCAATTCAAGTTTTTTGGCAAGAAGCTGCAAAATTCGGATATTAGCCTGATGGGGAACCAATAAATCCAATTGATTAATTTCAAGATTTGAACGCTTAAGAACATCAATAGCACTGGTCTCAAGCGCAGTCACCGCATGTTTAAAGACTGATTGACCGTCCATTTGTATAAAAGGTTCACCCACAATTTTGCCCTGCTCAATTCGGGCGTTAAAATTGAGAATGCACGCCAACTGACCATCTGAGTGAAGATCACAGGACAAAATACCCGGTGTGTCGCTGGCCTCAAGATAAATGGCACCCGCACCGTCACCAAACAAAATACAAGTTCTTCTGTCTTGCCAATCGATAAGACGGCTAAAAACCTCGGAACCAATCACTAATGCTGAACGAACTTGACCGGCATGAATCATCGAGTTAGCTACTGTAAGTGCATAAACAAAACCACTGCATACCGCTTGCAGATCAAATCCAAACGCATTTGATGCATTTAATTGAGCTTGAATGTGGCAAGCTGTAGAAGGAAAGACTTGATCCGCAGTCGATGTAGCAACGATGATAAGATCAACATCAGAGACTGGCTTACCCGCACGTTCAAGAGCTTGAAGAGCAGCTTGTGTACCCATGTAAGTGGTCGTTTCAAAAGCTTGGGCTAGGTAGCGTTGCTTAATCCCAGTTCTTGACTCGATCCAGTCGGAATTGGTTTCAATACCATTTTGAGCAAGCTGCTGTACCAGCAAATCATTTGAAACACAATGAAGAGGTAAATAACCGCCAATACCGGTAATTTTAGCAAATTTACTCATGATTAGAATCGACTACGGTTAAAGTGTTCGAAACCGCTGTTTGACCCGCATTGAATTGACTTAAGGGGTGTGTTTTAACGTAATGAAGCATTTTTTCTCGAATACTTTCAATTAACTTAGCGTTTGCTGCGTCATTAGCACGACGAATCGCATAATAAAAAGCGTATTCATCAGCACCACCGTGACTTTTAATCACGATACCTTTTAAACCAAGCAACGCAGCTCCATTATATCTTCTGTGATCTAACCGATGTTTAAAACTAAACAAAACAGGGGCAGCAAGTATCGCTGCGATTTTAGACCAAATACCCCGTTTAAATTCGGCTTTAATGGCATCACTCAACATTTGAGCCAAACCCTCTGATGCCTTTAATACAGCATTGCCCACAAACCCATCACAAACAATAATGTGAGTGGTGCCTTTATAAATATCGTTTCCTTCAACATTCCCATAAAAATTAATTTCACTGTCACGCAATAGCTCGCTAGCTCGTTTAACCAATTCATTACCTTTGATTTCTTCTTCCCCAACATTCAGCAAGCCAACAGTAGGATTATCGATATTTTCTGTTGCTTGAACGAACGCAGAGCCCATCAAAGCAAATTGCATTAAGTGAACCGCTTCACAATCAACATTACCGCCTAAATCGAGTACTAAAGTACCCTTACCGAGCTGATTTGGCATAGATGAGGCAATTGCTGGGCGGTCAATTCCGTCGATTGTTTTTAAAACAAATCGAGAAATAGCCATCAATGCACCTGTATTGCCAGCACTCACAAAAGCATCTACGACACCCTCTTTAACTAAGTTGGCGCAAACTCGTAATGAAGAATCTTTTTTTGCTCGCAAAGCCTGCAAAGGAGGCTCGTGCATTTCAACCACTTGTTCCGCATATCTAAGGCTAATTCTAGGGTGATTCACTAAATCACGATGAAGTAACAGCGCCTGTTCTAATTTAGACTGCTGCCCAACTAAAACCAAATGTGTATTTTCATTTGACTTTAAAAAGCGCACACAGGCTGGTATGGTCACCAGTAAACCATGGTCACCTCCCATACAATCGATCGCAATGCGAATCATTCGCTACATGACCTTTGTTAGAATTAATAAGATGGACAAAACTTGATGATGAAGCTAAAAACCAGTGAGTGTTATTCGTCTTGAGTTTTAACAACGCGCTTGCCACGATACATTCCATTTGGGGTAATGTGGTGGCGAAGATGCAACTCCCCTGTGCCGGAATCTGCCGACAAAGTTGAGACAGTGTATTTTTGATGCGAACGATGCATCCCACGCTTGGAAGGTGATTTTTTATTTTGCTGAACTGCCATACTTAACTCCGTTTAAGTGTTAGATTTATTGTTTTTAATTAATTGGTCAAGCCCTTTAAAGGGCTTGATACTCTCATTTTGTGATGAACCTAGTAAAAAAAGCTCTTCTTTTTTGTCAGGATAAAGAGCTGAAACACAATCTGCCAAATGTTTCGGAAACATTGGCAAACTCAGCAACAACTCATCTTCAAGCCAGCATTCTATGTTTACCACCGAATCGCAAGCCACAACATCTTGAAAATCAGTCAACTTTGACTCATCATAATTTTCTGCGAGTAACTCACTTGGCTGTAAAATTAATCCACGCTGAAAATTAATTTCAGTGGTATACATAGACCCGCAATTTGTGCAAATTAAATTGAGAGACATTGTACCGCAAATATTCACCAGACTCTCATTATAAGAACTGCACCCACCCGACATTTGCCAATTAACCCAATTAACCCTGCTAACCGACTGATCTTGTTGTAGGCGCTTAAATTCGAATTTGAGGTTGCTACTACTTAAAACCTCTTTATTTTTGCAAAACCCCCAAAGGTCAAATGTAGCTAGATTCGCTTTTAACATACAACATGCTCAACAAGTTTAAAAACTTTGGGACTAAACGCGCGATATTACAGTCGTTTGTACAGAATGTCAAAACCTCACATTACAATACTGCCTTTTAGCCATGACATACTTGTATGGACACAGAAATTGTTTTAGCTTCGTCATCTAAGTATCGCCGTGAGTTGCTTAGTCGCTTGGGCTTTACCTTTAGGTCGCATCCAGCTCAAATTGAAGAAGCATTTTTATCCAACGAAGCTCCGCAACAGGCTAGCATTCGTTTAGCCAGACAAAAAGCCGAATCGGTTGCAAATATTTATCCCAATGCCATCGTGATTGCCTCAGACCAAGTGGTCGACTTAAACGGCAAGGCTTTGAGTAAACCAAACCAACACGATGTTGCGCGTAGCCAACTCAGAAAAATGAGCGGAAAATCCATCACATTCTATTCCGCTGTTTGCGTCATTTTACAATCCAAATCAAAACTTAATGAATTTTTTGTACCGACTACAGTTCATTTTCGTGAATTAAGTGCAACAGAAATTGAACGCTATTTACTAACTGAAAAACCTTATGATTGCGCTGGCGCAGCTAAAATAGAGGCTTTAGGAATTACATTGGTCAAACAAGTTGATTCAACAGACCCAACCGCTTTGATTGGTTTACCGCTCGTACAATTAGCCCAGGTGTTACGCGAATTTGGTCTTCATTTGCCCTAACTTAACTGCGTGGGTCACACTTCTCATTTTTAGAACTGAATCAACTCATGTTAATACTTGTTCCAAGCCCACTTAGCCAAACTGATGCCCAATTGCCTTTGTTACACAGTGATTTAGAGAGAGTTAGGCAATGTGCAGTTTGGCTGGTTGAAACACCCAAAGTGGCACGCGCAGCACTCAAGTTATTCAACATGCCCGTTGCAATCCACGAACTAGAGCTTTACTCAATTGCGACCACCAGCGAGCAAGAACTGATTAAATTATTGTCCGAATCCAGCAAACTCAAACCAATTGGTTTAATTTCTGATGCGGGCTGCCCTGCAATTGCAGACCCTGGGGCAATTGCAGTCCAAATTGCACATAAGCTGAAAATCACGGTTTACCCCTTAGTGGGACCCAGTTCGATTATACTTGGGCTTATGGGTAGCGGGTTAAATGGCCAAAATTTTCAATTTCTGGGTTACCCGCCAGTTGAAACTCAAGAACGTAAACAATGGATTCAACAACGAGAAACAATCTCTCAGGCAGAAAACAGCACACAAATTGCGATCGAAACTCCATACAGAAATCAAAAATTATTTGAATCGTTTCTTCACACCCTGCGGCCTAGCACATTATTGTGCGTAGGCTCAGATTTAACAGGATCTCACATGCGCATTTTGACCAAAACAACGCAAGAGTGGAAGTCTTACAACCTTCAACTGGATAAAACCCCCACCCTATTTTTATGGCTGGCTACTAATAAGTAGGAACTGCCCCACGATTAAATGCTGTAGACAAACTATGACTGAACAGCACACCTGTTCGTTCAACCAATCGCTCAAAAAGATTTTCCTGCACCGTGTAATCAACAACATGCTCGGCTTTAATGACATCGCTCATCACAGAATTGACTGAGCCTAAACCATCAATTAAACCCATTTCAAGGCTTTGCTGGCCAGTCCAAATTAAACCCGAAAAAAGATTATCCGACTGCTTTAAACGATCGCCACGACCTTTCTGAACAACATCAATAAACTGAGTATGAATTTGCCCCATTAACTCTTGAGCGAATTCAACTTGAGCTGGATTTTTTTCAGAAAAAGGATCAAGAAAGCCCTTATTGTCCCCAGCAGTGATTAAGCGCCGCTCAACCCCCAATTTTTCCATGGTGCCAGTGAATCCAAACCCAGACATCACCACACCGATTGAGCCCACCAAACTAGCCTTATTTGCATAAATAGCATCAGCAGCGACAGCGACATAATAGCCGCCCGACGCACAAACATCTTCAATAACAGCATAAATAGGTTTATCAGAAAACTTCTCGCGCAAACGAATAATCTCATCATTAATTAACCCTGCTTGTACAGGGCTGCCACCAGGGCTATTAATTTTTAAAATAACAGCAACGGTGTGACTATTCTCAAAGGCTCTCTGCAAGCCCTCGTTGACTGCTGCCGCACTGGCAAAAGTGTCTGCACTAATTTGGCCATCCAACTGTACCAAACCAACATGAGGCTGTTTTTCACTGGAAATCTTAGTACCTGATAAACTGAGTGCTTCGCCAAAATCGAGCGACCAAAAGAGAAACAGCCCAACATAAGTGAATGAAATTAATTTGAAAAAAATACCCCAACGTCTTCGCTTACGTTGCTCAAACATCGCTTCGCTAGCAAGTTTCTGAACGAATTCCTTTTCCCAAGCACTATTGCTATGATCGCGTGTTGCGGTATTATTGTTTTCGTTTTTAGTATGATCAATATGATCCATGAACTTAACTCCTTAATCCTCAATTCCATTTTCAGGGATTGCCATACCATCCGTTGGCATCCAGTAAACAAACCCATTTTCTTCTGTGAGTGTAAGCTTGATGAGTGGCCGACCACTACAAGGACCGCCCAAACATTGTCCGCTCACTGCTTCATATAGTGCACCATGAGTTGCACAAACAATATTAAAACCCGATTCGTCTAAAAAATTTGCGTAATTCCAATCTAATTCAACAGGAAGATGACTGCAACGATTTAAATAAGAGTGAACTTGACCATTTATCCGAATTGCAAAGGCCGATGTCTCTTCTAAATTGTACGTCACCTTAAAACGAAAACCATTCCCCGAATCAACTAGTATTGAGCTTGAACAGAGTTTAACTTTAGTCATGCTGAACCTTGTTTAATTTGTGATATTAACCAAGGTGCGACTTCATTAATTGAAAGAAAAGACTTTAAATGAGGTACTTGTTGTAATAGCTGTAAGGAATGCGCCCCTGATTGTACCGATACAGCAGGTACGCCCAAAGCATGAGCCATATTAAGATCGTGCGTGGTATCGCCAATCATTAATGCATGATTGGGAGCTAACGAAAACTCATTCAACAACTGTTCTAACATTTGTGGGTGCGGTTTACTGAAACACTCATCCGCACATCGAGAGGCTGCAAAAAAATGCGCCACCTGGCATTCTGCCATTGTACGATTGAGGCCAGCTCGACTTTTCCCCGTGGCAACCGTGCAAATTACCCCTAAATCACGCAATGAAGTTAACAAAGGAACAACTTCTTTAAATAATTTGACCGAATTTCGCTGTTGAAGATAATGATAACGATAACGTTCTAAAATTTGATTAATTTGCTCATGACTGGCTTGTGGAACAAGCATTGCAAAGGCTTGTGGTAAACCCATACCAATCACATAAGAAGCCGCATGCTCCCCAGGATCAGTAAACCCTACTTCCGTGCAAGACAAACGAATTAAGTCTGCAATTAAACCTGTGGAATCAAAAACAGTACCATCCCAATCGAAAACAATCATTTTATAGGTCATAGTTAACCATGTCTTAGTAGTTTTAAAAAAGCGTCAAGCTCATCCGATAAAGGGGCCTGAATAGAAACCAATTCTTTTGTAACTGGATGTTCAAATGACACATGTTTAGCGTGCAAAAACATTCTTCGCAAACCGTGTTGAGACAAAATCTTATTCGTTACAAAATGACCATAGCGATCATCGCCAGCAATCGGAAAGCCTTGCGAGCTGGTATGTACTCGAATTTGATGCATCCGCCCAGTTAAAATTTTTAGCTCAAGCAAAGTAAATTCACCCAAAGCGTTGCTAAAACGTTCTTTGACACGAACAAGGGTTTTGGCTTCATCGCCCTCTGGAGAGACTATCACTTTTTTCTCGGCTGCTGATACTTGTAACTTTTTTAGTGGTAATGAAATGCTTACCAATGATTCAGGCCAATGGCCTAACACCAAGGCTTCATAGTGCTTTTTCCAAAGTCTTTGTCTTAATTGCTCTTGTAACGCACGTAAATAACTTCGTTTTTTGGCGATCAGCAGCAAACCCGACGTTGAACGATCAATTCGATGCACCAATTCAAGTGATTTGCAGTCTGCTCGGGTTTGGCGTAGTTGCTCAATCACTCCAAAACTTTGACCAGAACCACCATGAACGGCCAACCCAGATGGTTTTGAAATCGCTAGGAAACCTTCATCTTCATAAAGAATATCAAACACTTTAAAATTAGTATGAACTCGGAAACTAGAGTTTGACATTGATTTACTCAAGTTCGCTTGGGTAGATTTTGTTTTTAATGGCGGGATTCTGAGCTCATCACCCTCTTTTAAACGTGTTTCTGCACTTGCTTTTTTTTTATTGACACGTACCTGCCCCGACCGAATGATTTTATAAAGATGCGACTTAGGCACTCCTTTACAAATTTTAGTAAGAAAATTGTCAAGACGCTGACCTTCCGAATCTTCGAATACTTTGATTAAAACAACCCGATCTGAAGAGGGTAAATTATTAAAACTCAAAACCTACTTACCTAAATTAAGTTATGTGCGTATAATGATACTGTTGAATGCTTAAAATTGCATCCTTTAACGGCAACTTAGCAATTTCTAGCTCTTAGCCAAATTGAAAGAAAAAAGAAAAAAGTGGGCCTTGCTGCCAGCCCTGGATGGTAGCACATCGATACATGACAAGCTAGGCGCGTGGCGTTTGCCCGCCTGTTTATTAGAACGGATTGTGTTGAAGCAGGCTCTAATCTGCTTTACAAGTGTAATTAAAGCTATTGTTTTCTCAAAGGTTTTATAAATACTCTCATTTGCAGGCTTTGAAAGATATTATTTGTACATACTCTAGGGTCTGCAACCACCATCCAGGCTGGCTTGGCTGTATCGCTTTAACGCATCATTGATGCATAGGAGCGTACATGAAGCGCATGTTATTTAACGCAACTCACTCAGAAGAGTTGCGTGTTGCGATTGTTGATGGTCAAAAATTAATCGATATCGACATTGAAATTGCAGGCCGTGAACAACGTAAAAGCAACATTTACAAGGGCATCATTACTCGAATTGAGCCTAGTCTTGAAGCCTGTTTTATTAGTTATGGTGAAGATCGTCACGGTTTTCTACCTTTTAAAGAAATTTCTAAGCAATACTTCAAATCAAGTGATTCTGGTCGCATGCGAATTCAAGACGCCCTGGAGGAAGGCCAAGAACTGCTGGTACAAGTTGAAAAAGAAGAACGCGGCAATAAGGGTGCCGCACTCACCACTTTCATTTCATTAGCTGGCCGGTATTTAGTACTTATGCCTAACAGCCCTCGTGGTGGCGGCGTTTCACGCAGAATTGAAGGTGAAGAACGACAAGAATTACGTGACGTAATGAGTCAACTTGAACATCCCAAAGGGATGAGTATTATTGGCAGAACCGCTGGAATTGGTCGTTCCGTTGAAGAATTACAATGGGATCTCAATTACCTACTCCAACTCTGGACTGCAATTGACAACGCCAGCAAGTCGGCATCAGGTGCTTTTTTAATTTACCAAGAATCTAGCCTTGTAATCCGCGCCATTCGTGACTATTTTCAACATGACATTGGCGAAGTACTAATAGATACGGATGAAATTTATGAACAAGCCAAGCAATTCATGCAGCATGTTATGCCAGATATGGCCAAACTGGTTAAACGTTATCGCGACCATATCCCTTTGTTTTCTCGTTTTCAAATTGAACATCAAATAGAAACCGCCTACAGCAGAATGGTGCCGTTGCCATCGGGTGGTGCCATTGTGATTGATCACACCGAAGCCTTGGTTTCGATCGATGTGAACTCTGCGCGCTCTACGCGCGGCGCAGATATTGAAGAAACAGCATTAAAAACCAATTTAGAAGCAGCTGAAGAAGTTGCACGGCAACTGAGATTAAGAGATTTAGGCGGCCTGATCGTTATCGATTTTATCGATATGGAACGCCCACAAAACCAAAAAGAAGTCGAAAACAGAATCAAAGAAAACTTACCATTAGACCGCGCCAGAGTTCAAATGGGAAAAATAAGTCGATTTGGTTTAATGGAATTGTCTCGGCAGCGTATTCGACCCGCCTTAAGCGAAGGCTCACATACCACTTGCCCACGTTGTACAGGTACAGGTGTCATTCGTGACACCGAAAGTAGCGCTCTACATGTCTTACGCATTATTCAAGAAGAAGCCATGAAAGAAGGAACAGCATGTGTTCGCACCCAAGTACCTGTCGATGTTGCCACATTTTTACTCAATGAAAAAAGATCTGAAATTTTCAATCTTGAAGCAAGACTCAAGGTTTCTATTCTTTTGATACCGAATAAGTATTTTGAAACACCTCATTATGAAGTAAGCCGAATTCGACACGACGATGATGCACTCGATGATGAGACACCAAGCTTTGAACTTGTACACGTCACCACTGAACAAAGTTACTACGAACAAAAAATTAATAACGAAGACAAAAAACAAGAACCAGTGATTAAGGGCGTAATTCCTACCGACCCCGCGCCGCCGTCATCACGCCATCCGTCTCTAAGCAAAAAAGACAATCAAGAAAATTCATTTTTATCCCGAATTGTCAGCTGGTTTAAACGCGACAATCAATCCTCAAATGAGTTAGACCAACAAGACATTAAAACAAAAAACAATTACTCGACCAAAGATAAAAACTCAGAACTAGGGCAAAAAAGAAACCCGAAGAAACGTCACCAAAACAAAAAGACGTCGTTCATGAAACACGAGAACGACCTCACGGTCGGTCGCTCAACTCCAATCGAAAAGTCGACGTCAAACCCAAGTAACCAGGAGATTGAATCTCAACTAGCGACACAAGAAACTTTAGCTACGAACCCAATCACAGAGGAAAGCAAAGAAAGTAACAACAAGTCAAGAAAACGCCGCAGATCTAGGCGAAAAGACCAGCCCGAAGGTATGCGAACAGATTCAGATCAATCTGCTCGTTTTTCCCCCATTGAAACCAACCTGCCAGAGAACAATCAAACAAATGAAAACAGTGAGTTAAATGATACTTCTCATGCGCCAATTGAGAATATTCTAGACACCTCTGAACCTAAAACTGAAGGCAGAGAAACTGGCTCTCACCGCCGAAGAAAACGTGGCCAACCGCGTAACAAAACAACAGAGGAAAAAGCGACAACAGCACAAACTCAAACTGAATTGCCTCATCAAAACATCTTACTTCAGGACAACCCTACCGCAACAAGTAGAACTGGCAATCAACTTGATGTTAACCCTTTTGAAAGCAATCACTCTATCACAACGCCTATGCTCCCAGTAACTCAGCCTGTAGCACCCCAAGAACCCTATAAACTAGACAAACAAAAGCTTTTAGCTAAGTTACAAGAAGCCGGATTGGATTGGATAGAAACCAACCCCGAAAAATGGCAATTTGTTCAAAGTGGATTGGCAGCGTTTAAACCGATTAGCCCTCCTCCTCGGGTGCGTAAGCCTAGCATAGTAATTAGTTCTGATAATTTAATTTTAATTGAAACTCGGCCCGAATTTCGACAAGCACTTGAAGAGCAAGAAACCCACGCTTAAGACAAAAAAATGATCCACTTGAGTGATTTAAATTCAACTTAATTTTGATTAAAATCACTTAAGTTCATGAATAAAAAGAATTATGACAGAGAAAAACGAAAGCCAACCCCAATTATCTTCTAGTACAGTTGAATCTACTTTAAAAACATTTCTAGACCTAAATGGGGTCAGTTTCTTACCCAGTCAGTGGCAATTGGCTCTACAAACTCATGAAAAAACTCAAACGACTGAACTGTTATACAAAACGGTTTTACAGTATCTAGAGTTTGCAAGCTGTCATTTCAAGAATTATAGTGACATCAAATCTCATGAACAAAAACTTTTAGGGGAAGGCGCATTGTGTTTTTTAACCAATGGAGATTTGGTGATTAAACACAATCAAAACGCTAATCTAAGTTCAACAGTAAAGCACGCTATTGAGCTGGTTGAAAAACCTGAAGGAAACAACCGATCATTGAAACAACTTGGGTTACTTGAATTTTGGCGACTGTTACGTCATACCGATTGGCTAACAGATTCAATTCAAAAAGGGTTTTCCAATTTTAAATCCATTTTAATTGCTTCCGTATTAATTAATTTGTTGGCTTTATCCACTGCTATTTTTTCAATCCAAGTTTACGATCGAATTATCCCTAACCAAGCCTTTGCATCGCTTGCTGTTTTGGTTACTGGGGTATTATTATGCTTATTTTTTGAATTATTAATCAAAAATGCTCGTCACAGCATGATGGAGCATGCTGCTACCGTAACCGACACACTCTGTACTAAAAAACTTGCACAGACGCTGTTAAACGCATCAACCCCAACGACAAACCCTACTCAACTCATGCAGCACTTACGCGCATTTGAAACGGTACGAGAAGTCATTACCGGAATGTTTTTGCTGTCGCTGGTCGACTTGCCTTTTATGTTTTTATTTCTATTCGTATTAACACTAATACACCCTTATTTTTTATTGGTAGCAATCGCGATCCTACTAATTACCGCGTTGAATACATTCCGCTTGCATCATCAGTTAAGCAAGCTTGGTGCTAAACAAATTAATCAACAACGAAACAACCAAAGCCATTGGATTGAAACGCTTACCCTGCTCCCACTGTTACAAACTTTAGGCGTACAAAATATTTGGTCAAAACAACTCATCAAACAGCAAGTTGATTTAAGAATAACAGGAAATCATGTTCGAGCAAAAATTACAGCATCCACTCAGTTTACTTACTTAATTCAACAATTAGGTTGGATTTCAATTATTGCTGTTGGCGCTTGGTTAACGATTAATAACGAACTAACAATCGGCGGCATGATTGCTGCATCCATGATGGCAATGCGCTCATTTAGCCCTATACAAAAACTACAAAGTCAACTGATTCAAACGCATATAGCTCAAGCAGGTTTTATCGAATTAAACCAGTTTATGCAACAACAAACCCAACAAGAAAATGGTTTAACGCCTCTAAGTACAATCAGTCATATTGCATTGAATGACATTAGTGTTTCATTACCCAACAGCAAAACATTAATCTCAGAAATTAATTTAACACTCAAGGCCGGAGATCGAGTTGGTTTAATTGGCCCAAATGGTTCTGGAAAAACGACACTTCTGAAATGTTTGTCCGGCATATTTAAACCGACTCAAGGTGGCTATTGTATTAATCATCTAGATCAATCTCAAATTTCACACTCAGAAATAGCCAAGCAAATTGGCTACGCAGAACAGCCCCCCCTCATGATTGCGAACACTTTGCTAGAAAATATTCGTTTTAATCGCCCATGGGTAACCTCTAAAGACTGCCTAGACGCAGCTGAACAACTTGGGCTAATCGAATGGATTAATCAGCTACCCAAAGGCATACACACACGTATTGATCAAGGTGGTACTAATTTATCCTCGGGCCTCAAACAAATGATTTCGATTGCACGAGCCATGGCTGGTAAACCTAAACTGTTATTACTCGACGAACCAACGGTTTGTTTAGACGAGCGAAGTGAAAATCATTTTATCCAAGCTTTATCAAAGTTCGATCCCAACAGCATTGTTGTTTTCTCAACTCATCGTACACATTTACTTCGACAAGCAACCCGTTTGGTTCTACTGACTAACGGAAAAATTAAAGCACAAGGTGATCATCACGAGGTGCTCTTGAAAGCTAAAGACACATCGAGGGCACCATGAAATTTAAACAACTATTTGCCAATCATGAATCTTTAAATTCGACAATTTATTTAGAGTCTACACTTGAACAAGCCCGCTTAATTGAAGAACACAACCAACGTGCACAACGCTTAAACACCGTATGCATCGTTTCATTAATCGTCTTACTCATTTGGTCTGCAATTGCTACAGTACCCCAATCTGCCCAAGGGATAGCCCAAGTTGTACCCTCGAAGAGACTACAAATTGTACAAGCCGTAGATGGCGGCATTTTAACCGACATCCTAGTTTCAGAAGGCGATGTGGTTAAAGTCGGGCAAACCATTGCTCAAATCGACACCACTCGTTTTACTTCAAGTCTGAACGAGCAAATGGCAGTTGAGGCATCACTTCGTCTCAGAGAAGCCCGTTTAAATGCACTACTCAATAACGAAGAGTTTTCGCCAGAAGAAACGCTGAGAACAAAATTTCCTGAGATTTTTCAGGAAGAACTCATCTTACTGGAATCGATTCGACAAGAGTGGCAAGCGCAAACTCAAGTCTACACACAGCAAATGACACAACGTCAACGCGAAAAGGAAGAAGCTGATAGCCGTGCTGCAGCAGCTCAAAGTGCAGTCAGTCTTCTTCAACAAGAATTGAATCAAATGAAACCTCTACTTAAAACAGGCGCTGTTTCACCTGTTGAAATTCTTCGAATCGAAAACAAACTGGTGCAATCAAATGGTGATTTAGAAGCTTCAGCAGCACAGTCTCGACGTCTGGCCTCGGCTATTCAAGAAGCAGGTCAAAAAATTCAAGAAACACAACTGCAATTACAAAACAAAGCAAGAGCCGAACTGTCTGAGGTCAAGGGTAAGCTGGCCAGTCTTACACAAAACAAAGTTGAACTCAAAGATCGTGTTCAACAAGCAACCCTAAAATCTCCTGTTTCTGGTTACATTCAACGCGTGCTTTACAGCACCAAAGGTGCTGTAGTTCCCCCTGGTCAAGAAGTTGTTGAAATTATTCCATCTGATGATTTATTAGTCTTTGAGACCCGAATCACTCCTCGCGATATTGGCTTTATTCGACCCAATCAAACTGCGACTGTACGTGTTACTGCATACGAATATTCTCAATTTGGATCACTGGTTGGAAAGGTAGAGTCCATTTCACCAGATAGCCTTGAAAATGAAGAAGGCGATCGTTTTTATAAAGTAAAAGTAATTGTTGATAAACAATCAGTTAATTCAGAAATTGAATTAATCCCTGGAATGGTTGCTGAAGTAAGCATTCGCACACAAGACAGAACCATTTTATCTTATCTCACGAAACCCATTACCAGAGGTTTACGCAACGCACTCAATGAGAGGTAACCATTAGTAGTTAACCTGTATCACCCTATAAAGTGAACCACTTGTGTTCTTTTGAATCGGGAACCAAAATCTTTGACCTGTTACTTAGTCAGGTCAATGTTATTTTTGGGGAATACATTCAATGGGTGAAAGCAGTCGATCAATCAACTTAGTAGATAACGAACCGCTCAACAAGCAACAAACCGAGTGGGTTGTACAAATGGGGCCATTTACCGATGGTCGAATCACGACCCCTGAAAACACTCTTGATGTTGCGGGACCTTACAATTTTCTAATCGACCCGCAAAGTGGCGATGCTGTCCCATATGATCCTGACGCACCACAGCCAGCCAATGTCATACGCAAATATGTGACAGTCAATGGATTAGAACCTGATGAACCAGATACTTTACCTTGCTTAGACAACAGCATGTTTATTGAAAAGGAATACGCACCGTTTGTTCCTTTTGACACACCTGCCGGTACCGATGAAGTGAGGGAGGTCAGTTTTGTTAGAGACAACTACACTACCTCCACAATTGAGTGTGAAGACCCAGTGGTTCCACTTGATCCACAAGAAGAAGAACCTCAACCAGAACCTGAACCAGAACCTCAAGGTGAAGAACCTCAACCAGAACCAGAACCAGAACCAGAACCAGACACAACTGAGCCTAAACATGACGGATTGACTACTCCAGAGCAGACAGAAAATAAGCGTATTCCAGTGCCAGAGCACGTAGAACCAGAGCAGCCGAAAAGAGGCTTTCTCAGTCGCTTTTTCTTACCGAATGGGTGAGAGCATTGTTGACTGTAGCTAATCAAAATTGTGGAACAATGGTTAAATACTAGGCGTGGAACGTGAAGAATCCATAAAAAAGCCGTTCCAGTGCGCTGAACCCTAGAACGGCTTACTTTAAGATATTG
>DIYC01000067.1:0-5258 GCA_002428895.1 Burkholderiales bacterium UBA6064
TTCAGAAAATAGGAAAAATATCGTGACGATCGATCGTATCGAGGCTGTACCAGTTGGCACTCAAGCCATCACTGTGGCAACGTCTCAAGTCACAGGAAGTGTGCAGCAGTACCCCGTTATTTCAGTGGTCAGCTCGGGTAACTCGGTCAATCCGCTTAATTCAGTGTCTAATGTCAGCGAGACTCGCGAAATAAAGCCTGTAGTGGCTATTCCTGTCTCGGTTCGTCCTGTGGTTGAAAGTCCCCGTATTGCGGTGCCCACAGTGCCCTCTCAAGGTATTCGCCCACAGATTACTCAGCCGTCTGTTGCCGTGACTGCGATTAAGCCGATTTCTGGCGAATCTTTATTGGTTCAGTTGGGTGCATTTAGTCAACAAGAAAATGCCATTCGCTTACTCACCCAAGTTCAAACCCAATATCCCCAGTATGGCAATACCCTTGAGGTTGTCTTTGAACAAGATTTATATCGCGTCATGGTTGGGCCTTTTCAGTCTCAAGAAACAGCTAATCAAGCACTGCTTGTTTTTTCTGTTGATTCTCAATTAACGCCGATTATTAAAAAAAACTTGAATATGCCACAGGTGGCCCCATCTGCAGCTTCAAAATAACGATTAAGGACACGCATGGAACAATATCACGGTACAACTATCTTATCGGTTCGACGTGGCAATCAAGTTGCCCTGGGGGGAGATGGTCAAGTGACTTTGGGTCACATTGTTGTTAAAGGTTCTGCAAAGAAAGTGCGCCGACTGTATAAAAATAAAATTTTGGCGGGTTTTGCGGGTGGAACAGCCGATGCGTTTACTCTGTTTGAGCACTTCGAAGCACATCTTGAAAAACATTCAGGGCATTTACATCGTGCCGCTGTTGCGCTTGCTAAAGAATGGCGAACGGATCGTACTTTAAGACGGCTTGAAGCGATGTTGGCAGTCGCTGATGCCACGCATTCATTAATTATTACTGGCAACGGTGATGTGTTGGAACCCGAGCAAGGGTTGGTCGCTATAGGCTCAGGCGGGTCGTATGCCCATTCAGCAGCCAAAGCGTTATTAGAAAATACACAACTCTCACCCGAAGAAATCGTTAAAAAATCACTGTCTATTGCTGGTGATCTCTGTATTTACACCAACCATTCCCATGTGATTGAAGTACTTGAATAGCATTTTTATTCACATGAAATTACTAAGGTTTTAGGATTAACTCAATATGACACAGTACACCCCTGCGCAAATTGTGCGAGAACTTGATAAACACATTGTGGGTCAAAGTGCGGCAAAGCGATCTGTTGCCGTTGCGCTTCGTAATCGTTGGCGACGTATGCAGGTTGATGCTTCCTTACGCTATGAAATTACGCCCAAAAATATTTTAATGATTGGCCCTACGGGTGTGGGTAAAACAGAAATCGCCCGTCGTTTAGCTCGATTAGCGAAAGCGCCGTTTATCAAAATTGAAGCAACAAAATTTACCGAGGTCGGTTATGTGGGTCGTGATGTCGACACCATCATTCGGGATCTCATGGAAATTGCGATCAAGCAGTGCAAACAAGAAGCGCATCAATTCGTCGCCGAAGAAGCCAAAAGTGCTGCTTTTGATCGGGTTCTCGATGCTTTATTGCCCGCTGCAAGAGACTTCACTTTTTCAGAGGATGAACCGGCTCATCAACCAGAAAGTCCAACACGGATTAAGTTTCGAGAAAAATTGTATGCTGGTGACTTAGACGACAAAGAAATTGAAATCAAAGTCTCTGAGACAATGCCTACCCTTGATGTGGTCGGCCCTCCTGGTATGGAAGAACTGACTGGTCAACTGCAATCCATGTTTCAGAATTTTTCCTCAGGTAAAACTAAAAACCGTAAAATGAAGGTTGCCGAAGCACTTAAAGTTCTTGAAGAGGAAGAAGCCAATAAGCGTTTAAACGACGAAGATGTTCGGGCCAAGGCTTTAGCCAGGGTCGAGCAAGATGGGATTGTTTTTCTCGACGAAATCGACAAAATTGCTTCTAATTCCGAGTTACGGGGTGCAGATGTATCACGGCAAGGCGTGCAACGTGATTTACTTCCATTAATCGAGGGTACTTCAGTCAACACCAAATATGGGGTTGTGAAAACAGACCACATTTTGTTTATTGCCAGTGGTGCTTTTCATTTGTCAAAGCCTTCTGATTTAATACCCGAGTTGCAAGGCCGGTTTCCAATACGAGTAGAACTCGAGTCGCTGACCGTTGAAGATTTTAAAAGAATTTTAACCACTACCGATGCCAGTTTAACTCAACAATATACTGCTTTGCTGGCTACCGATGGCGTTGCTTTGGAGTTTAAAGAGGATGGTGTTCAACGTCTTGCTGAACTTGCGTTTGCGGTGAATGAGAAAACAGAAAATATCGGTGCTCGCCGTCTGTATACGGTGATGGAAAAATTGCTCGAAGAAATTGCTTTTGACGCAGATGGCACAGTGCGCACGGTTCAAATTAATGCCGCATTTGTTGATGATAAGCTGCGACAAATTGCGCAATCGGAAGACCTTGCTCAATTTATCTTGTAGCGTATGTCACATACAAACTACCTTCTCCGAGTGAAAACCTTTTCGATTTAATTTAATTTGCTTGATGAGTAATCCCATGACCACGAATCAATTGTCACCCCTGTTAAAAGCTGAAGTACTATCCGAAGCGCTGCCTTACATTCGTCGTTTTCACGGTAAAACCTTGGTGATTAAATATGGTGGTAACGCCATGACAGAACTTGCCTTACAGCAATCGTTTGCCAATGACGTTGTTCTTTTAAAATTAGTAGGCATTAATCCGGTTGTTGTTCATGGCGGTGGCCCACAAATTGATGAGGCCTTACGCCGAGTCGGTAAGCAAGGTACGTTTATTCAGGGGATGCGCGTCACCGATGCTGAAACCATGGAAGTCGTCGAATGGGTTTTAGGTGGTCAAGTGCAACAAGATATTGTCATGATGATCAATGAGCATGGCGGCAAAGCAGTCGGTTTAACCGGCAAAGATGGCGCCTTAATTCAAGCACGTCGATTAAAATTGCAAGACCAATCGAACCCCAACGTGTTTCACGATGTTGGCTTTGTTGGCGAAATCGATTCTATCGAACCTTCCATTGTTAAAGCGCTTCAAGATGACGCCTTTATCCCTGTTATTTCACCGATTGGTTATGGTACAGACGGGCATGCTTATAACATTAATGCCGATGTGGTTGCCGGTAAAATGGCGCAAGTTTTAAACGCTGAAAAATTGATTATGATGACCAACACGCCTGGCGTTTTAAGCAAAGAAGGTAAGTTGCTCACTGGGCTGGTTGCCAATCAACTGGATCAGTTGTTTCAGGACGGTACAATTTCTGGTGGCATGTTGCCTAAATTGTCTTCCGCAATCGAGGCCGCCAAAAACGGAGTTAATTCGGTGCATATCATTGATGGGCGTGTAGCACATAGCTTATTGTTAGAAGTTTTAACTGATCAAGGTATTGGCACCATGATTCGAAGTCGTTAGTCTTGTCTTTAATGATCACTAAGTAGGAGCTACAAAGTGACTAAACAGTTTATGACCAGTTTGTCTGTTACTGATGCGTTTGGTTTTTTTAAGCAGGTTTGGGGAAAAAGTGCAGCTTCTAATTTAGTTCCCATGAACACGAATCTTGAAGACCTTGATCAACATTTGGCGAATTTAAAAGCAGTTGAACAGTGGCTCACTCTGAATCTTAATTTGCTTCAAGCAACGATTCAGGGCGTTGAAATTCATCGTGCAACAATCGAAACATTTCAGTCTTTCGGCGCTGAATTGTCTAAACCCGAGTTTAAATCAAACAGTCAGCGGCAGTCTTCTGTACCGTTGCTGCCGATTGAGACAGCATCACAGGCATCAGAAGCTGTACAATCTACGCAAGCTTGGGGTGTGTTGATGTCGACCCATTGGTCTAAATTATGGGCAGACAATACTTCTGCTTGGGTCTCCTTAGTGTCTGCTCAATTTAATGAGAGTGCCAGCTTGGCTGTCAACCCAACCCGTTTCGAGAAAGTGGTTGGCGCCTCAAGTATGACTGAATCGGCTGGGTCAACCAATCGTTCTAACGATCATTTAATTGGTCATTCTCCAGTTCACGAAGCAAACACTTCGCCTGTCGCCGTGAGTAAAGAATGGGTTGAAACTGAATCCACTTACAGCGAGTCTAAATAATTACTTATGTTTCGATATGCGCATGCGATGCATACCAACTGGAAAGAGGCTGTTTCAGCTGTATTGGCACAACTTGAAGCACAAAAACAGTTAGAAAAATTTGCCCCAGATGCATCGCGATCACAGCTTTTAGGTCTTGTTTACATGACCGAGCCTTTTGCTGAGTTTTCGCAAAACATTGTCTCAACATTAAGGCAATCCTTAAGTTGTCCCGATTGGGTGGGTGGCATTTCGCCTGGCGTATGTAGTGCCGATGAAGAGTATTACCGAGAGCCCGCACTGGTTGTCATGTTGGCGCAGTTTCCTGCAAGTTCAGTACGAATTTTTTCTGGCTCAAAACCTTTGCCCAAGCTGGATACGATCACTGCTTCGGGGCGGCCGGCACTGTCGAGTGCACTGATTCATGTTGACCCACAAGCCGATCAGGTGGGCGAACTGATTGAAGATTTAACCATCAAAATGCCTAAAAAAGAAATTTATGGTGGCTTAATGAGTCATTTGGAGTTCAATCAAGTGGCCAATCAAGTCATTGGAGGTGGTTTATCCGGCGTGGTGTTTTCAGATCAGGTTGCGATTAAAACCAGTTTAACTTTGGGCGTACAAGTTGTTGGGCAGTCTCATCAAGTCACGGCAGTTCGAGGTGGCATGATCGACACGCTCGATCATCATTCTGCATTCGATGTGTTGTTTTCAGACTTAAGTGCTTTTTCCACCAACTACGACACCAGCGAATTTAATCAAATAGTTCATGAATATCAACAACGTTTTTCGAATGGGTTGTTTGCTGGGGTTTTGTCAAAAAAAGGAAATCCTCTCACTACAGCTACCAATCCAGGAGTGTTTAAATTTGATCCTAAACCGATTGTAATCAAACCCATTTTGGGAACCGATCCTGTTCTTCGATCAATCGCCATTGCGGGTCACTTCGAGGTGGGTGACGAACTCGTGTTTTGTCTTCGAGATGAAGACTCAGCCAGGCTCGATCTGATTCGAATGTGCGCCCAAATCCGTGAACAATTCGATTCGACCGAAGCAATCTCTTCGGGAAATTCTTCCTCGGCACAGCAAAC
>DIYC01000067.1:5462-8304 GCA_002428895.1 Burkholderiales bacterium UBA6064
TCTTCCTCGGCACAGCAAACTCCTAAAATTAAAGGAGGTATTTACATCGGTTGTCGAGCACGCGGAGCGGGTTTGTTTAGTCAACCTGGCGTAGAACTCCGAATGGTGCGAGAACAATTGGGTGATGTACCACTAATTGGCTATTTTGCGAATGGTGAAGTGTTTCAAGGGCGAGTCTACGGTTACACTGGTGTATTAATACTTTTTCTCTAAATCGCTTTTAAATTGACTTCAATGAGTAACATCGTCATTTTAGCGGCCGGCAAAGGCTCGCGCATGCATTCCCAGCACCCTAAGGTCTTGCAGAAAATTGGCGGGCTCGCCATGATCGATCGCGTGCTTCAAACTGCGTTGGCATTAAAGCCAAGTCAAATCATCGTTGTGGTTGGTCATCAAGCTGAAGCAGTCAAACACCATTTATCGGCTTATCCTCAGATCAAATTTGTCGAGCAAACCGAGCAGCTTGGCACGGGGCACGCCGTCAAAGTGGCTCTGCCTGCTTTGCAGGCTGGTCAACCCACCTTAATTTTGTATGGTGATGTGCCTCTCATTCAAACCAACACCTTACAATGGGCGTTAAATGTTGCCCAAAATGCCAACACAGTTGCTTTGTTGACGACCCACATGCAACAGCCTACCGGCTATGGGCGCATTGTTCGCGATGCCCATGGTGCCGTGCTTTCTATTGTCGAAGAAGCCGATGCCACCGTGCAGCAACGGGCCATTCAAGAAGTGAATACGGGTATCATGGCCTTACCCTACAACATGTTAAGTCACTGTTTAAATCAGTTGCAGGCCAATAATGCGCAACATGAATATTATTTAACCGATGTAATCTCATTGGCGGTTCAACGTGATTGTGTCATCAAAACCCATCAACCTGAGCACGACTGGGAAGTTGTAGGTGTCAACAACCGCAGCCAGCAAGCACAGCTAGAGCGCATTTGGCAGCGTTTCCAGGTTGAAGAATTATTGCAGCAGGGGGTTCAGTTCTACGATCCAGCACGTGTCGATATTCGTGGCCAACTTCGGTGTGGTCAAGATGTCCAAATCGATGTCAACACCGTGTTCGAAGGCGAAGTCACCTTAGGTGATCGGGTTACAATTGCTGCAAATTGTTACTTAAAGAATGTAACAATTCATGCGGATTCGGTCATCGAACCGTTTACGCATCTTGACCATGCTGAAATTGGTGAACACGCAGTAGTCGGCCCATTTGCTCGCCTTCGTCCAGGAACGGTATTGGGTCAACAGGTTCGAATTGGAAATTTTGTTGAATTAAAAAATGCGCAGCTTGATCACAACACCAAAGTCAATCATTTAAGCTATGTGGGCGATGCCGTCATTGGGCAACGCGTGAATGTTGGGGCGGGCACCGTGTTTTGTAATTATGACGGCGCTAACAAACATCAAACCAAAGTGGCCGATGATGTGTTTATCGGTTCAGGCTCTCAGCTTGTTGCCCCTGTTACCTTAGAGCAAGGTGCAACCCTAGGGGCCGGAACAACTCTTACAAAAACAGCGCCAGCAAACAGTTTAACGTTAACTCGCGCCAAACAAGTCACTGTACCTGGGTGGCGTCGGCCCACTAAAACAGAAGATAAAGGTCATTAATTATGTGTGGAATCGTTGCTGCATTAGTACGCGGAAATTGTGTACCTGTTTTAGTCGAAGGTTTAAAAAAACTCGAATATCGTGGTTATGATTCAGCTGGGCTGGCCATACAACATGACCAAACTCACGCGCTTTCGCGAGTTCGAAATGTTGGTCGTGTGAGTGCACTTGAAGCCAGCTCCAAAGACATTCAAGCACAATTAGGCATTGCCCACACCCGTTGGGCCACCCATGGTGTGCCCAGCGAGCGCAATGCCCATCCGCATATCAGTCAAATGAATGGGCTTGAAGTGTCGATTGTGCACAATGGCATTATCGAAAATTACGCCGTGCTTAAAACGCAGTTGCAAGCAAAGCAGTATGTTTTTGAATCAGAAACCGACACCGAAGTCATCGCGCATTTAATTCACAATCACGTGCTTCAAGGCTATTCGTTGCTAGAGGCCGTGCAACGCAGCATGACTGTACTTCAAGGTGCTTTTGCAATCGCGGTGATTTGTAACCAAGAACAAGGCAATTTAATTGCAGCCAAACGTGGTGCCCCTTTGTTGGTTGGTCATGGCGAGCATGGTTTTTATGTAGCCTCCGATGCCTCGGCGCTGGTGGCACAAACCAGGCTGATTACGTATCTCCAAGAAAATGATGTTGTTCAAATAACGCACCAAGGCATTCAATTGTACGACGTTACAGGCAAAGCCGTGCAGCGGGAAATCATAGAAAGCGAGTTGTCGGCACAAGACGTCGAGCTGGGCCCATACGATCACTACATGCAAAAAGAAATGTATGAGCAACCTGGCGCAATTGCCGCCACCTTAGAAATGGTGACCAATACCTCAGCCGTCAAGCCCGAGTTATTTGGTGCCCAAGCACCCGAAATTCTAAGCAAAGTTCAGCATATTTTAATCCTCGCTTGTGGCACCAGTTATCATGCCGCTTGTGTGGCACGCTATTGGCTTGAAGGCGTTGCAAAAATTTCAACCAGTGTTGAAATTGCCAGCGAATACCGATACCGCAGCAGTGTGTGCTCGCCCAATACACTGGTCATCACCGTGTCGCAATCGGGCGAAACAGCCGATACGTTGGCTGCCTTAGAACAAGCTAAAACCAACCCAATTTTATCAACACTCACCATTTGTAACATGCCCGAATCTTCTTTGATTCGCGCCAGCACATTGCGGTTTTTAACCCGAGCAGGCCCTGAAATTGGCGTGGCCTCCACCAAAGCCTT
>DIYC01000096.1:0-4080 GCA_002428895.1 Burkholderiales bacterium UBA6064
AGCGAGGTAAACCATTTGCATTCACATGGGGGTGGGCATATCAGCGGTAGTTTAGGGGTAGGTCAAAACCTGCATGCCAATCAAGTACATACCGGCTACAACCGAGTCCACGGTACCAGCGAAGTAAACCATTTACATTCGCATGGGGGTGCGCATTTTAGTGCAACCATTCATGTCATGGACGAGATTAAGGCTAACAGTGCAGTTATTTCACACCATAACAGAATGTATGCGCATGGCTTTCATACGCACTCTGACCGGCGCTTAAAACAAAATTTTGTGTTGCGTAATCCCACTGAGCTTTTAAATAAATTGTCACAAGTTTCAACATATAATTATCGTTACATTAAAGATGGTGAAAAAAACCATGTCAATTTGGGTGTGATTGCGCAAGAAATATTACCCTTATTTCCTGAGGCGGTGCTAACGCGTGATGACGGCATGTTGTCGGTTGATTACACAGTACTAGGCACTGTCGCTGCTACGGGTGTTGGCCACTTGTACGGTCAAGTTAAAACGCTACAAGGCTGGCAAACCCAAGCAGCCAATACTTTGGTGAATCATGGTGGGCGTATTACTGGGCTAGAAAGCTGGAGAACCACGGCGATGAATCAGCTAACAACCTTAGACGGTCGCGTGGGTTCGCTCGAAGTTTGGCAACAAACAGCGCAAAGTGACATGGAATTGATGCGTACGATTATTGATCAAAACGTGACACAAATTGCCGAACATGCGCTTAAAATTAATAACCTAGAAGAGAATGTGGCTGACAACACGGCTGAAATTATTCGCCTTGACAGTGTGTTGCTCGACATTACCGATCGCACCGTGAGCCTAGAAGAGCAGTTTACTGAGATGAACAAAAAATGGGCTGATTCATTTACCGTAACCGCCACAGAGAGTGGTGCAGGTAGCAGCATGAAGGTCAATTACAATGAATTTATTGTCAAAAATCTAACGGCCGATGTGCTTCAAGCCAACCAAGCAAACTTTGATACCTTGGCTGCAAACAACGCCGATGTGGTCGATTTAAATGTATCTAACAAAGCAGTGGCTAAACAAGTGCAGGCTGATACGGTGAATTCGGGAAGCTCTACGGTAACCTTGTATGGTTTAACTGATTCAAGTTTATTTAAAGCCAGCCAAGATGGTCATTACATGGTGATGATTTCAGGTAAGTCGCTCATGACCGGCGAACAGTATTACACTACGGCAACAGTATTAGTGAACGGCGGTAAAGTCGAAGTAGTGCCACAAAAATCCAAAGGAGTTGGCATTTATGCAGACGCATTTGGTCAAATTAAGTTAAGTTTACAAAACACACTGAATGAACAAGGCGATATTGTCAGCAGCAAGGCGCCAAATGGTACTTCATTTAATGTGAGTTGGTTAAAAACAAGTTGAAATGAAGCAAATAAGGTCTTTTATCGAAAAAGATCAGCGTTTTCCTGCCTGCGCTGATTCAGCGTCTGATTGATCGCAAACACAGTGGTTTTGCTAATCCCTTGCTGCTGGGCAAGTTGAATAAACTGACCCAGCGCATCATACACCTGTTGAATCACTTGCTTTGCCTCGTTCCAATTAGAAAAACCTGCACTAACTGCCAACTTTTAAAAACAAACTCTGAAATAGGCAAAAAAGACAATGCCCCCAACCCTTTGTTGCCGATCAAGCGAGTCGAGCGTTTGCCAAAGCAACAATAATTGACGAAATGAAATTTGACCTGTCAACTCAAGCTTTTTAATCGTTGCAGCAGGCACACAGCTACGCTCTGCAAGCGCAGCACGTGATAGCTTTGCTTGTTTGCGTAAATTACGTAAGTACGCAGCAAATGCTTGACTCACATCGGCATCATCAAGTAGTGAAAAACGCATCGACAAAAAAATAGACACAATAGTATCTACTATACAGAAATAATCCTAAAAATAGATACCTTTGTATCTATTTTTTATTGTGGATTTAGCTTTTAACCGCATCGCAATTTGGCTTTGCGCGTTGGGAGGTTAATTCGGTTACCCTACCTTTTGTGTTAGAACTGTAAGATTTAACTGTCAATAAAGGGTTTGTTCGATAACGCACCAATGAACTGAATGCCCAGACCCAGTCAATTTCATGTTCTGAGACAACAGGCTGTGCAGCCATAAATTCTTTTAAGTCAATTAGGTCATATGGCCATTTCTGATTTTGACAAAAATATACCGAGGAATAATTCATGATTAACGCATGCTGCCGTTCAACTTCCTCTTTGGTTTTATCCGATTGAATTGAATTGACAGAAGAGCACCCAAAAAAAAGCACAACCACCAGTGCACAACACAACCTAGCCAACATACACGCTTGCCTCTTATTTATTTCTGTATCTCCAAAATGAAGGACTCTGCACCATAATGACAGCCCGTCTTCTAGCAAGACTTGAATTATATCAAAGGGATTACTATCAGAACACGTACCGTAATCTATTCCGTATTTTATGATCTCGGCTCCTTCGTGGTCTTAATAAGTATTAATCGATTACAGGCATACCCTAAACAATCTACAGTTTTTGTTAAATCGAGAATAAGATCAGTTTACGTAACTCTTGAGGAATTTCTATTTTAATTGACTGTATTTTTTTGGCCATCAAGTGACTACAAAAATTCGTAGCTAGATTTGATTGATGCTGCTGTACCAAATTGGCTGCAATGTTTGCTGAGTGTTGTGCTGCAAAATTTCTGAGTAAATTATGCGTACGAACTTGAGCTGAATTTTGAAAAGACAACGTGTCTTTTTTAAATTCAGAAGAGGTGGATGAAGGAACAGGCATACTCAAGACTACTTAAAAATTAATCTTAGCTTTTAGTAACCTGAATAAGAACATAGTTCCGAAGTTTACACTTATGGGACTAGTCAAAAAAATGGACATCGAAACGCTCTAAAGTGAAACATTTACTTTAGGATTAGATCATGAGAAACAAGACATCACCCCAAAAGAAAGAACACTGTATTCAGTATGCCATTGACAATCCAGACCATAGCCTCAAAGAGTTAGCTAAAGAGTTTGGTGTTGGTTATTCAAGCCTTCAAAAATGGGTTCGACAAGCCCGAAGCGCAGGTCAACACGTTTCGCCAGAACAAGCAAATGCAGATAAACAAGAGATTACAAGGCTAAGAAAGGAAATTTCTCACCTTCGAGAGGTCAATGACATTATAAAAAAAGCTCATGTGTACTTCGTGAACAACCCAAGTCCACGAGGTACACATTAATGCAAGATCAAACTAATTCTTATAAGCTGGATGCGCTTTGCGACGCTTTTCAAGTTAGCAAAAGTGGCTACCATGCTTGACTGAAAAGGCCCAAACGCATTAACTTGATGCGGCAGCCGCTCAAGCGTTTAAGCAACATAAAGGCAGTGCAGGCGCACCTTGCTTAACCCTTGATGTGAATAAAATTCTGGATAAGCCTGTGAGTCAAAGTACAGTATCTCGTTCTTTAAGAAAACAAAATCTACAGTGCAAAATGAAAAAACAATTTCGAGTCACAACGGATTCAAACCATCACGAGATTGTAGCCAGTAATGATTTAAATCGACAGTTCAATGTTGATCAACCTAATAAGGTATGGGTGTCTGATTTAACTTATTTGAAAACATTACAAGGCTGGCTCTATCTCGTTGTTATCATTGATCTGTTGAGTAGGCAAGTGGGTAAAAACATGGATGCCAGTTTATTCTGCGATGCTTTGAACGCTGCCATGATGACCCGTGGCTTACCCAAAGGCGTGATGATTCATTCTGACCGTGGTTCGCAATATTGTTCTAAAAAGTTTCGCAAATTGGTGGTGCAATACGGTATGACTCAAAGTATGAGTAGAAAAAGCAATTGCTGGGATAATGCTGTAGCTGAAAGTTTTTTTTCTACTCTTAAGCGAACAACTTTTTATACGCAACCTTTGCAAACTGATTTTCAAATAAAACAAGACGTATTTGAGTTCATTGAAATGTATTACAATCGGGTTCGCAGGCACTCAGCAAATAACTGGGTCACACCGGTTGAATTTAAAAGCTTGCATTAGAAAAACTTAGAGCGCAGCGCTGTCTAAAA
>DIYC01000096.1:4298-4949 GCA_002428895.1 Burkholderiales bacterium UBA6064
GTCTAAAAAAATGACTAGCCCCAATGAACAGATCGCCAATAAATTTTCGGTCGGCTTCTCCAAGTGCATCATGAATTTGCATATGAAGTGCCTGGTTTGTAGCAGCCCGCCCAGACCGAGCTTCACGCACCAAAGTATCGAACGCAGGTAATTCATAACGGTGACGCACCAGCGTTTCGATACCGATGTTGATGATGTCGATAGCATCTTCCTTGCTTCGCGCCGCATCGGCAAACGCTTCACGCATTAAGGTTTTACCCTGTTCGTCAAACGGCTTGACCTCCAGAAATTGCCGTACTGCTGACAAATGTTTGCGTCTGGCTTGGGAGCCATCGTATTTGCATAAATTACCTCGGTCACAAGGTTCTGCAAGCGAAGCAGCGATGTGTTCAATGATCATATTTGCTACTTGGTCTGAAGTGACAAAATAGCCAAGGCGTTGATAGGTCTTTAACAACACGGCAAACCCTAGGCGTGTCGTGTTTGAACGCGTGTTGCTGTGCAGTATTCCCGCTCAGCATCCGTGAGTGTGTAGAAACGTTTCAGTTCCGAATCTGTGGGACGGCTTTTGAAACGGGGATAGGCAGTGTCGCTAGGTTGCAATTTTAAAAAACGAAAGTGATTCGGCACAAGAAAAACGACCGTTTATCT
>DIYC01000096.1:5147-5389 GCA_002428895.1 Burkholderiales bacterium UBA6064
ACAAGAAAAACGACCGTTTATCTTGTATTCAAGAAAATGTTCAAATAAAGCAAAAAAATCACAAGAAAACTCATTGAGAAAATCTACGCAATATTGTAGCCTTAGTTTTATCTTTTCTTGTACGTAAAAATCAATCATGCTAGTTGGGTATGTTCGTGTTTCAAAAAATGATGGTAGCCAGACGCTTGCGCCCCAACGCGATGTGTTAATTGCTGCCGGTGTTGAGAAAAACCGTATTTATG
>DIYC01000048.1 GCA_002428895.1 Burkholderiales bacterium UBA6064
GACCATGCCGGTGATCAGCATCGCGCCCAATGACGCGCTGCTGGAAAAGCTGAAGTCGAACCTCAAGGAAGTTGCCGCGCGCGGCGGCGAGCTGTATGTCTTTGCCGATGCCGACTCGGTCGTCGATGCAGAAGCCGGCGTGCACGTACTGCGCCTGCCGGAACATTACGGACTGCTCTCGCCCGTGCTGCACGTCGTACCGCTGCAACTGCTGTCCTATCACGTCGCGCTGGTCAAAGGCACGGATGTGGACAAGCCGCGCAATCTGGCGAAGTCGGTGACGGTGGAGTAGTGCGTACATCGCTATGCTCGGATTTGTGCAGGTACGCGCTCGTTTTTATTCCATTGGCTTTACAGAACTACTTAATTATTAGGCACTTACGGTACCTTAAGGTATGATTTTTGAGCAGATGAAATTACAAAAATGAGCATGCACGGTATTAAAATGTTGGCCCCATGGGAGAATCAACTTTGTCACGAGAGCGTATTCCTGAAAAAATAAAGAGAGCCGTGTTGGTGGAAGCTGGACATCGCTGCGCTATTCCAACATGCCGAGCTACGACCATGGAAATTGCACACATAGTTCCTTATTCTAAAACTCAAGATAATTCCTTTGAAAATCTTATTGCTCTTTGTCCAAATTGCCATACTAGATTTGATCAAAAAAAGGAGATTGATAAGCTTTCAGTAAAAATGTACAAACACAATCTCGGCATAGTTGGTGGCCGCTATGGAGAGTTTGAGCGTCGAATATTTGAGATATTGGCTAAGTCCAGGGAGCGTATATTTGTAGTTGGTGCTGGCGGCGACATTCTTCTTGCCAATGCAATAAAAGATGGATTTTTTGAAGATAAAAATGTATCTGGCATGAATCTTGATATTAAAGGTGATAATGGGTATCAGAAAAGCTTCCCCATGAGCTTCACATACTGGGTTACTGATACAGGCCTTAATTTTATATCTAAGTTCGCATCAGGCAATGAAATTGATTAGGTTAACAAGCCGCGCAAGCGGGACAAAAGTGCTGCGCACTTCGCCCCTTCGCTATGCGTTATACGAAATAATGAGTAAGTGATGGAGTTCGGTTTCCTTCTCAACTCAAAGCACGTTCTGGCCAATGATCTAGAGATCGTCCCACGTCACGACTTCGATCAGATAAGGTCGAAGTTTTATCAAGCTGCCAATGCCACTGATGGGTGGATATACCCAGACGTCAGATCTGTTCCTATTTCAGGGGCTAATGCAAACCGGTTCGGTCGCTCTCACGCATCGGTTCAACAACCGTTTGTTGCACTACCGCCAACACATTCCTTGCGTATGCGCTCATTTGATTCGGTTGCGGCAAAATTCATAGTGTTGGCTTATGGATTTATTCACGGTGTGCACTTGGCTCCCGTGGATCATCTGTATATAAACCGAGTTCCATTTCAGGAGGGGAAGCTAACTGGCGTAGTGCCGACAGAGAGGGATCTAGAGAGGGGCTTAAATGTCATTTCAAAGTTCTGCGTGAACGCATCTCCGAAGCAACTTAATGCTATGTTTGCAGTGCTGCACTGGTTCCTGGCAGGTCAGTCTTATCAGTTTCAGTGGGATCGCTTTGATGCTCAGTACAAGGTGCTCGATGGTTTGTATAAGTACTCTGGGCTCCAGAGAACTCAGTACGCTAAGCACGCTCAGCGCCCCGTAGATTTGGCTTCTCGTTTTGGTATTAAGCTACCTACATGGGCAGTCTTAAGTAACGGTCGCAGTAGCATCTTGTCAGACATTCGCAACGAATTGGCTCACGAAGCGATCTATGCCGGTAAACCAGTTGGATATGCATATCCACAAATCAACTTTGACCTAGAGTTCGTCGCCTTCAACACTAAGATCATAGCAGCAACTCTAGGGTTTGCCTCCCCATACTTAGATGCCGAGCCGGAAGACAGGAACATTCATGGTTGGAATTTCGTATAATCGGGTAACTGGAGGAGAAGTGGTTCGGCAAAACGTAACCGCCCAAATCAACCCGTTTTTAGCTTAAATTCTAGGCATACACGGTAAGGTTCATTTTTTAAAATTTTAATACCCAGATCATCGATTTCATTCAACAACGAACGCAATGGTTTGCTTGCAACTTTCTGTTTCCAGTGTAATAGTCAAGTAAGTCTGTAGAGTTTTCAAGCCACATTGATTAAACTTGAGTTCTAAGGGGCTCTGCCCCTTAAACCCTGAGGTATTTGGATAAGGGTAATCTGTGTTAATATATGCTTACGGTACAGCCTGAGGAGGCAATAGCCGTCTAGGGTAATTGGCGGTTTGTCCGCAAGTTTTTTTCTCAATTTAGTATAAATTACTCCTTAAAATACCCTAATTCGTGTCCAGCAAATAGGGCCCACCTCACTGTGCTTTTGGTGTGTGAAGAAGTGCACCGCTATATGCCTAATCGTGGGCAAGCACAATATGAGGAAGCTCAGTCTGCAATTCGTCGAATTGCAAAGGCTGGCCGAAAATATGGAGTGGGTTTATTGTTGCTGTCTCAAAGGCCTAGCGGGGTTGACGCTACAGTATTATCACAATGTAATTCATGGTTTGTACTGCGAATTACCAATGGAGTTGAACGTGAACATGTTCGCAGTGTATTGCCTGATTCAATGTCTGGTTTAACTAAAATGCTTTCAAGTTTAAGGCGTCAGGAAGCCATATTTGTAGGTCAAGCCGCAACACTACCAACTAGAGTGATGATTCGAAGCTTAACCGATGAGCAACTTCCTCGTTCAAATGATGTTGATTTTGATAAAGGTTGGCAGCAACAGGCGATGACAATCGAGCAAATTGGTGGTGTGATTAAGAAATGGCGGTATCAGAAAAAATGAAGGATAAGTTAGAGTACCTGCTACGATTTCAGGTCGAAAACGAAGTGGTGGAATTTAAAGAAGCAAAAAAATCTTACGATTTTCATAAGATTGGAAAATATTTTTCTGCTCTTTGTAATGAAGCAAATCTTAAGCACCTGAAGCGTGCATGGTTGGTTTTTGGCGTTAAAGACAATCAAACCGTTGTTGGAAGCCAGTTCCGAATTAATCCCAAAGATTTGCATTCACTCAAAAGGGAAATTGCAGATAAAACTACTCATCGTCTTAGCTTTGTAGATATTCATGAAGTGGAACATCCTAACGGGCGCGTACTGTTGTTTGAAATTCCAGCTGCGCCCCAGGGTTTGCCGATTGCCTGGGATGGTCATTATTATGGTAGAGATGGCGAATCACTTGAGCCGTTAAATTTAGAGAAAATTGAGCGAATACGTTCTCAGAATCGTGCGTCTGATTGGAGTTCGGTCGTGTTGCCGTCAGCATCGATTGATGACCTTGATCCTGAGGCTATTGCGAAAGCTCGTGAAAACTTTATACAGAAAAATTCAAAGTTAGTGACTGACGCCACTCAATGGGATACCGCAACATTTTTGAATAAAGCAAAACTTACGAGAAATGGTCAGATCACCCGCGCAGCAATCCTGTTGTTGGGCAAGGCTGAAGCATCTCATTTTCTTAATCCAGCATCCGCAACGGTAACCTGGATTCTTAAAGACAGAGATGGACTTGAGCGCGACTATCAGCATTATGGTTGTCCGCTCTTATTGAGCGTTGATCAGGTATTTCATCAGATTCGCAATTTGAAGTATCGCTACATGAAAGAAGGCACGCTATTCCCCGAAGAAGTTGACCAGTACGACCCATACATCATTCGTGAAGCGCTTAATAATGCAATTGCTCATCAAGACTACGAGTTAGGCGGAAAGATTTCAGTGATTGAGTTCGAAGATGGTCGTTTATGCTTCAGTAACCTGGGGCAGTTTATCCCTGGTTCAGTGGAGTCTGTGATACAGGCGGATGCCCCTGAAGGTCGTTATCGCAATCGATTTTTAACGGATGCCATGGTTAATCTGAATATGATCGATACCATTGGCAGTGGTATTCGTAAGATGTTCTTGATTCAGAAAAAACGCTATTTCCCTCTGCCGGAATATGATCTACACAATGACCGCGTTGAGGTAACCATCACTGGTCGAGTAGTTGATATGGCTTATGCCAGAAAACTGGCTGCATACCCAGATTTAACCTTGGAAGATATTTTTTTGTTAGATCGTGTGCAAAAGCGCAAAATACTTACTGATGATCAGGCTAAGCATTTGAAAGCCCTTGGCTTAATTGAAGGACGTAAGCCAAATTTTCATATTTCTGTTCAAATAGCTGACCATAGTGGGGCGCGGGCTCAGTACATCCATTACAAAGCTTTTGATGATCGGCATTATAAGCAATTGATTCTAGAATATTTAGATAAGTTTGGCGAAGCGAAGCGATTAGACATTAACAAGCTTATTTTAGACAAATTGCCTGATGTTTTAGATGTTGATCAGAAAGAAAATAAAATTAAAAATCTATTGCAAGCGTTGAAACACGAGGGCTTGATTGAATCTCAAGGAAAATCTTGGCGAAAGTCTAAGCCCAAATAGTTTAGACATTTCTAGACATTTTTTAGACATTCTTGTGTAACTATCTCTAATTCGCCGCTATTGAAAAATTGTTTAATTTGTAATAGCCCAGTAAATTAAAAATCGCTGCTTAAAAAAGCGAACAACTTCATTGATAACTACCGACTTCAAAACATTACAAGGCTGGCTCTATCTCGTTGTTATCATTGATCTGTTGAGTAGTCAAGTGCTTGGTTGGCAAGTAGGTAAAAACATGCATGCCAGTTTATTCTGCGATGCTTTGAACGCTGCCATGATGACCCGTGGCTTACCAAAAGGCGTGATGATTCATTCTGACCGTGGTTCTCAATATTGTTCTAAAAAGTTTCGCAAATTGGTGGTGCAATACGGTATGACTCAAAGTATGAGTAGAAAAGGCAATTGCTGGGATAACGCTGTAGCTGAAAGTTTTTTTCTACTTTTAAGCGAACAACTTTTTATACGCAGCCTTTGCAAACTGATTTTCAAACAAAACAAGACGTATTTGAGTTCATTGAAATGTATTACAATCGGGTTCGCAGGCACTCAGCAAATAACTGGGTCACACCAGTTGAATTCGAAAGCTTGCATTACAAAAAGTTAGAGCGCAGCGCTGTCTAAAAAAATGACTAGCCCCATTTTAAATCTGTTCAAAATTAAAGCCTTGGTGCACTGTTTTGACATTGGTAGGAATAGGCAATTTGTTGCGGATTGGGCCTAAACAGTTGAATCCTGTTTAACGCTTGGGTGCCGTTTTTCTCCTTTTTAATCTATTGTCAACGTCAAAATCAGAAAAAGAAAGCAGCTCACCCAGTGTAACATTGATCGTCGAGGTTAACGAATCGGTCGACAGATTATAAATACCGACAGCAGATATCGCCCATGATGGCTTGTCATAGTCACGTGATACTTCAAAATGCCTATAACTATCAGAGGATAGCCGACTTCTTTGAATAATGCTTTCATCTCCGTTTGGCCATTTGGTATGTATCATGTACATGTCCAAACCGTTAATGTATTGATGTCTGTAAACCTTTTTAGCGCCAGATACTGTGGGTACAATTAGGATCAACCAATTCAGTTCGGTTGCCGGAATATCAAGATATAAACTAGGCTCATTGAATTTAGGAACCCTATTAAATTCAAATCCTTCCTCATTAGAAGATGGCACATAATAATAAATTTCATCTGTTATTGACACCTCTTCAGGATGCGCCTCGCCTTTCTTGCAAAATTTAATTTTAATCATTGAAAATCAATCCTTAATTCTATTTTTTAAATCGGTGTCCCAAGTGCCGGTTCTCTCACCTGATTTCGTAAACATTTTCCAACCATTTGTTGTATTGTGACCATCCACATCTGGGCTTATATAGTTTTTACCATTAAAAAAAACAGGTTGGCCACGTGTGCCAAAATCAACCTCGATGGGCGAGAATTTACGATCATAACCTAGCTCAGCGGCTTTATTCTTTTGCCATTTTCTTAAATCACCTATGCTATTAAATGGGGGGTTATTTGAAGAATGATTAAAAATCAACAAATCCCAAACACTCGATGTCCATGCCTGAAACCCACCCAAGAACCCGCCAGTACCTAGACTGACCTCTTGTTGATAACCACCTAAAGTGGCTTTACTCCGATCAAAACTACTTGCGGGTAAAGAAGTTCCTAAGCCGTTAATCTGCGAAGGGCTATG
>DIYC01000114.1:0-649 GCA_002428895.1 Burkholderiales bacterium UBA6064
AAATGGCGTTTCAGTATTGGTACAATCAAACCAAACACGCTACACGTAAAAAAATCATCGCGTTTGAAGGTGCCTATCATGGCGACACCTTTGGCGCCATGGCCACAGGGCGCACCAGTGGTTTTTATGACCCGTTTAAGCCTTGGCTGTTTGAAGTTGAATTTATCCCGTTTGGCACAAATCCTGAAAGCGAACAACACTCGTTACATGCCTTGGAAGTTTTGCTGGCGCAGCATTCTGAACAAATTGCTGCTTTTATCGCAGAGCCTTTGGTGCAAGGCGCAAGTGGCATGCGCATGTGCCGCCCTGAATACCTTGCCCAAATCACACAACACTGCGCTGCGCACAACATCCTGGTTATTTTTGATGAAGTGATGACAGGGTTTGGCCGAACCGGCACCTTATTTGCGGCAGAACAAATTGTGCAGCATCAAGGGCATGTTGATCTGATGTGTTTATCTAAAGGCTTGACCGGTGGCTTTTTACCCATGGGTGCCACTTTAACCAGCCAAGCAGTTTACGATGCATTTTTTGATGACCAATTGCACAAAGCATTACTGCACGGACATTCTTACACGGCCAACCCCTTGGGCTGCGCTGCCGCATTGGCCAGCCTTAAACTGTTTGACCAACCCGAAACGTGGCAAGG
>DIYC01000114.1:842-1988 GCA_002428895.1 Burkholderiales bacterium UBA6064
CAACCCGAAACGTGGCAAGGCATACACACCCTCGCCAACACGCACCACAAACACTTACTTGAACTGGCTCAACATCCAGCCATCGAAAACCCCAGACAGTGCGGCACAATTGCTGCGTTTGAGATAAAATCATCGTCACATGCTTATGGGTCTGCAACCAGCCAGTGGCTGCGCTCTGCGTTACTCAGTCAAGGCATTATTGCACGTCCGCTTGGGCGTACAATGTACTGGCTACCGCCTTATTGCACACAAGAAAGTACGTTGCAAAATGCTTATGCCTGTTTATTAAACATTCTAGAACAGTGCGCTTCTGTACCAAGCCATCGTTCAGGCAACGCTCTGTTTTAATCTAATCGTTTTGGATTTACCATGGAAAACCCGATTACATGGCACGTAAAAACGCCAAACCACAGTAACGATAACGACTTAACTGCCTCGTTTGACAACCCTCAAACCAACGCAAATGATGCGAAATGGACGATTCAACAGGCACTCGACTTATTTCAACTGCCCTTTAATGATTTATTGTTCAAAGCGCAAACCATTCATCGCACCTACCACGACCCCAATGCAGTCCAACTGTCTACCTTGTTGTCGATTAAAACAGGAGGCTGCCCAGAAGATTGTGCCTATTGCCCACAATCGGCACGCTACAACACCGAAGTTGAAGCAGAGAAACTCATGCCCCTAGAGCAAGTCATCCGCATGGCCAAAGCGGCTAAAGACCAAGGTGCCAGTCGCTTTTGCATGGGTGCTGCGTGGCGTAATCCCAAAGATCACCAACTGGAACAAGTTAAACAAATGGTGGTGGCAGTCAAAGAGCTTGGGCTTGAAACTTGCGTCACCCTCGGTATGCTGAAAAAACACCAAGCCGATGAATTAAAACAAGTGGGCTTAGATTACTACAACCACAACCATGACACCTCGCCCGACTTTTATGGTGACATCATCACCACTCGAACCTATCAAGACCGACTGAACACCCTAGATTATGTTCGCGAAGCGGGAATTAAAGTATGCTGCGGTGGCATTGTGGGTCTGGGTGAAACACTGACTCAACGCGCCAGTTTACTGGTTGAGCTTGCAAACCAAACACCGCCCCCTGAATCGGTGCCCATTAATAACCTCGTGAAAGTTTCAGGCACT
>DIYC01000114.1:2188-3304 GCA_002428895.1 Burkholderiales bacterium UBA6064
AGGCACTCCCTTACAAAACCAAGACGACATCGACCCGATCGACTTTATTCGAACCATTGCAGTGGCCCGCATTCTGATGCCAAGCAGCATGGTTCGATTATCTGCCGGTCGCGAAGCCATGAACGAGAGCACGCAGGCACTTTGTTTTTTAGCGGGCGCAAACAGTATTTTTTATGGCGACCAACTGTTGGTTACAAGCAACCCAGATCAACATTCTGACAAAACCCTATTACAAAAGCTTGGAATTAAAGCAATTTAATTAGATAATTTTTTAATGTATTGATATTCATGCTTATTTAATATATTATCTTACCGAAAGTTCCATTTCTGAAATCGTAATACCTTAGAGTTCACCCATTCAAATGGGTGAATTTAAAGGTATTAAAGTGCATAATTAATGTGTAAGAAATGTTTTCGGGTGACACTATAAATTAGTCCCTTAAATGTTTCTCAGCGTTTCGGAGTGGCTAGCCATGAATAAGTTTTTTCCATTACTCACCTTGTCTTTAATGCCTTTGGCCGCCTCGGCCCAAGCCGATGGCATCACCTTAGATTTAGAATCTCAAAGCCCACTCAGTAAATGGGGTCGTTGGACATACATTGACCACGAAAGTAAAAACTACGCAGTCAGCCTAAGCCAAAATCGAAACAAAATTCCCTTTGAAGCCCGTTGGTCACAAGGCGATTGGATTTTTAAATTGAATAAAGACATGCTGTCTAAACGACACGACCTTTTTTTCGGTTTAAAAATTTCAGAAGCCAACGCGGGTACTACTTCAATTGGCTGCATGAGCAACAGCGGCAAAAACGGCTCGGGTAGCGCATTGTGCGGCGTTCAACTCGATTTGCACATTCCGTGATTTAAAGTTTAATTGTAGGGTTATCTTGAATCATCAAACGATACCCTACGCCAGCTTCGGTGCGAATATAAAAAGGCTCAGCGGGATCGTCCCCCAGTTTTTGCCGCAAATGGCTAACCACGATGCGCAAATAGTGGCTGTTGTCTTTATGCGCAGGCCCCCAGATTTCTTGTAGCAACTGTGTTTGAGTAATCACACAGTTAGGTGATTGCGCCAGCTTGGCCAATACGGCGTATTCTTTGGGTGTGAAGTCTAT
>DIYC01000114.1:3498-7847 GCA_002428895.1 Burkholderiales bacterium UBA6064
TGGGTGTGAAGTCTATTTTCTCACCTGCTAATGTAACCCATCGTTTGCCTAGATCGATATAAAGGCGACCATCCTTTAGGATGACCGGCGAATCGGATTTGACATGATCGCGTAAGTTTGCACGAATACGCGCAAGAAACTCCTCGATACTGAAGGGTTTAGTGACATAATCCTGTGCGCCACCGTCCAGGGCACGAACCTTTTCTCGATCTCCGCTGCGCACCGAGAGCACGATTACTGGTATTTTCGACCAACTGCGAAGTTCATTCAACACGGCATGACCGTCCATGTCCGGCAATCCCAAATCGAGCACCACAAGATCCGGTTGCTGACGCGCAATCGCTACTAAACCGGATTCACCGTCCTCGGCTTCGGTCACGTCAAAACCTTCACTTTTTAAGGCAATTTTTAACATACGCCGAATCGGCGCTTCATCGTCCACAATTACAATTTTTATACGCACGTTTGAAGTTGTTCCTCGTTATAGTGAAAAATACTGTGGGCGACACCGCACATGGTTAGCATTCAGATTTTCAATTGTCGATTTTTTTAACTGAGTTTAATGCGCCCATCGGAAGCTCCACCACAAAACGTGTGCCGTTGTGTTGAGTGCCTGCCCCAGCCTGCACAGTGCCCCCATGAGCGCCGATCATGCCTCGACAAATAGCCAATCCCATTCCGGTGTTTTGCTTTTTTTTGTCGCCATCCGCAACGACAAAGAACATATCAAAGATTTTTTCTCGCAACTCTTCTGGTATACCTGGGCCTCGATCTTCAATCGCGACAGTACAACGCTTCTCGCTCGCTGTAATCGTCACGTCAATTTTCTCATGGGTAGGTGTAAAACGGGCGGCATTTTCCATAATATTGAATAGCGCCTGTTCAATCAAGGCCGCATGCACATACAGAACAGGTGGCGCATCTGGGAAATGAGTTTCTGTTTTAATGTTGGGGTAATAGCGTTTCAAGCGAGTCAAAGCACTGCCCACGATGTCAGCGATCGACACCCAGTCACGCTCAATCTTAAGAGTCCCATATCCCAAACGAGTCATATCCAATAGGTTTTGGATGTAGCTGTCCAGACGGCGACTCTCTTGCAAAATGGTTTCTATCAGTTCCTTTCGATCTTGAGGTTCTAGTTGCTGACCCAAAAGTTTCAGGCTCTCGGCCGCGCCCATAATTGCTGCCAGAGGTGATTTGAGATCATGCGAAACCGATGACAAGAGCGCTGATCGTAGTTGCTCCACCTCGGTTTTTACTCGTGCAGCTTCCAGTTCTCTCACCAATTGTGTGCGCCTCCAAGTGTCAGCGCCTTGATTAAGAATCGCAGTAATTAGAATTTTGTCTCCTGGGGTAAGAACCGTAGCCGAATCTGGGAACTTAACGGCCGCACAGGCAATACTGAGCTTGTCTTTACTGATAGGAAATAGGGTCCACTCAGAGGCGTTTAGCGTATCACTGAAACGTCCTGAGATTTTATGATGACGGCATGTCCAATCAATCGCGGCTTGGTCAACTGCCTTAAAAGGCTTTGTCGGACTTGGCCAAGTCTCAACGCCACTATCGTTGCCAAAGTGTGTCGGTACAATCACACACTCTACCGGCAATGACTCTGAAATGACCTTATAAACACCCTTCCAGATAGCGATCGGATCTTCAGCAATCGAAAGTTCTTGTCCCAGCAATCGCATGGCTTCAGAGAAGCGATTGGCGTCTCGCAGTAAAATAAATTGACGGCGAATTCGAGAAGCTGCCGGCCCACAGGCCAAAGCGATTACCAAGAAAAAAAAGAGCGTTGCAATTTCATCTTGACGCGTTACATGAAAGGTATAACGCGGTTCTGTAAGAAAAAAATTGAAACTTAAAAACGCCAGTATCGACGCACTAAGCGCCGGACGCCAACCATGTTGTAACGCTACAGCAACCACCGCCAACACATACACGAGAACTAACGTGGTGTTGACAACAAACAGCTCTAAAGGAACCGCTACCGCTGTGGCAACCATGACTACAAATGCAGCAAAACCATGAGTTTTCCAGAACATCCAGGGAGGAAAATCAGTTGCCCGCGCATACACAGGCTTGCGAGAGTTGTCTTTAGGCGGGCGAATCACCGAGACCTCGAGAGGCAACCCCGATTCGATCAATTGTTGATAAAGCCGTTTACGCCAAAAAAATAAACGGTTACGTGTGCCTGCCCCTACCAGCACCGTATTAATACGGTGCTCTTGAATAAACGGTACGATGGTTTGATAAGTGCTGGGGCCACGTAAGGTTTCTGTTTGGGCACCCAGCTCGCGGGCAAGAGAAAATGCTGACTGTAGGCGCAGTGACGACTGACGACTGGCTGGGCGACCTGTATCAACCCACACAACAGTCCAAGAAATTTTACGTCGATCAGCAATTTGACGGGCAATACGAATTAAATACTCATGATCGCTGTTCTGACTAACCAATACGAGAAGCTTTTCTTGAATCAAGAAAGCACGCCCATTCGCATGGGTTTGCAGCTCAGTGGTCAGTCTTGCATCGACCCGCTGCATCACCTCGCGCATAGCCAATTCACGCAGGGCAGTCAAATTAGGCAGTGAAAAAAATGAATCAAGTGCTGAGGCGGCATACTCCGGCAAATACACCTTACCCTGTTGCAATCGCTCAATCAGAGTCGCAGGAGGAAGATCAATAAATAGGATTTCATGGGCATCATCCACAAACTGATCCGGCACTGTTTCTCGCACTCGAACACCAGTTATCTGTAAAACTAAATCGTTAAGACTGGCCAAGTGCTGAATATTGACTGTGGTATAGACATCGATACCGGCACTAAGCAGCTCGGCGATATCCTGATACCGACGCTTATGGCGACTACCCGGAACGTTCGTATGCGCCAGTTCATCGACTAATATCAGCTGCGGATTTCGTGCTAATGCACCATCTAGATCGAACTCTGCCAGAGTCGTGTTGTGATATTGAATTGAGGCTCTGGGTAAAATTTCCATCTTGTCTAACATGGCTTCAGTGGCACGTCGACCATGGGTTTCAACTAAACCCACCACCATATCCACACCTTCTTGCAAACGTTCACGTGCCGCATTCAGCATGGCATAAGTTTTACCGACACCCGGTGCTGCGCCAAGATAGACCGTTAATCGCCCACTTTCCATCTTTTTAATACGCTGCAACAGTGCGTCAGCGTGACCAGATCGCTCATCCATAACCAACCCTCAAGTGCGCTGTGATCTTAATTCGTACCTAGAGAATCAAGCGCTAAGTTCAGTAATAAAACATTCACCCGAGGCTGCCCAAACACACCCCACTGTGGCCCCTGCGTGTTCTGTTTGATAACTGACAGAACAGCCAATTCCGACACACCACGAGCCGCCGCAACACGGGGAGCCTGAATGCGCGCGGCCTCAGGAGAAATATCAGGGTCTATGCCTGAACCAGAGGCAGCCAGCAAATCCACAGGAATACTGTCAGCGCTTACAGCTTCTTTCGCACGAATTCGGAGGCTGTCTGCCTTTACGCGGTTCCGAAGCGCTGGGTTACTGGGTGCCAAATTACTACCTGCCGTGGCCATAGGATCGTAATTCACCGCACTTGGGCGACCATAAAAATACTTCGGGCTTTCAAACTTCTGACCAACCAAGCTAGAACCGACGATCTGACCTCCACGCTGAATAAGGCTCCCTTTAGCCTGATGAGGAAACAGCAGGCCCCCTAGAAAGGCAGAAACACCTGCGTAAAAAAAGCCGCAAAGTACTAAAAAAACAATTGATGCACGCAATGCAGTCAAGAGTTGTCTGGGTACTGACGAGATTTGAATACAATAATTGATCATGGAATATTCCTCAACTTAAATTGAGATGAATCGCTCATCCGATGAAACTCAGCAATACATCAATCAGCTTAATCGCTACAAACGGTAGCACCACACCACCTAAACCGTAAACCAGCATGTTGTTACGCAACAGGTTTTCTGCCGTCATCGGGCGAATTTTCACCCCGCGCAGTGCCAGCGGAATTAAGGCGGGGATAATTAAAGCATTAAAAATTAGGGCGGCCAATACGGCACTGACCGGACTGTGCAGTCTCATAAAATCCAGAGCAGTAATCGCGGGTAATGCGCCAGCAAATACTGCAGGGATGATCGCAAAATATTTAGCCACATCATTGGCTAAAGAAAAAGTAGTCAATGCTCCCCGTGTGATTAGCAGTTGTTTACCCACCTCTACCACAGCCAACAATTTAGCTGGGTCGGAATCTAAGTCCACCATATTGCCTGCTTCACGAGCCGCCTGGGTGCCAGAGTTCATCGCCAGTCCAACATCGGCCTGCGCCAGCGCTGG
>DIYC01000114.1:8090-14484 GCA_002428895.1 Burkholderiales bacterium UBA6064
CCTGTTCAGCACGAATTAGTTTCAGCTTATCCTCTGGTTTAGCCTCAGCAATAAAGTCATCTACACCCGCTTCTGCTGCAATTACCCCAGCAGTGACCGGATTGTCGCCCGTAACCATCACTGTGCGCACGCCAAGCGCACGAAGGCAGGCAAAGCGTTCTGCCACACCGGGTTTAATCACATCGCTTAAGGCAATCACACCCAGAATCTGATCGTTACTGGCCACTACCAGAGGCGTGCCACCGACCTGGGCTATATCCATGACCAGAGTGTGCAAATTACTCGGAATATAAATCTTGCGAACCTCAGCCCAAGCCTTCACCGTATCGCTAGCCCCTTTAACGAAGACGCTACCGTCGGCAAGTAAAATGCCAGACAATCGCGTTTCGGCAGAAAACGGCAGGTACTCAGCGTTGGTGGGCCGATCTGGTAGCGGGTAACCCTGACGTTTTGCCAACTCTACGATCGATTTTCCTTCTGGTGTTGAATCTTCATAAGAAGTCAGTACGGCAGCATGAATTAGATCCTCGACTGTTGCATTTCCTGCTGGAAGAAAGCGCGTCGCCTGGCGATCACCAAAAGTGATGGTACCGGTCTTATCAATCAATAGCGTATCCACATCACCCGCAACTTCAACAGCTTTACCCGATTTTGCAACCACGTTTGCTGCCAGTGCTCGATTCATGCCTGCAATCCCGATGGCGGGTAACAAACCACCGATGGTTGTAGGAATTAAGCACACCAATAATGCAATCAACATGGTGTAATCCAGACCTGCACCCATAAAATTTGCCATAGGCGGCAAGGTAACCACAACCAGAATAAAGACCAAGGTTAATGCTGTGAGCAATACAGTCAATGCCATCTCATTCGGAGTTTTTTGACGTTGAGCCCCTTCCACCAAACCAATCATGCGATCTAAAAAGCTATGGCCTGGATCGGCAGTCACCTCAAATTCAATTTCACCGGTCAGCACCTTGGTGCCTCCAATTACACCACAATGATCTCCGCCAGCTTCCCGCAGCACTGCTGCCGACTCACCGGTAACAGCAGATTCATTCACCGTGGCTACACCTGTCACAATTTCACCATCTGCGGGAATATACTCACCGTGACCAACACGAACTCGATCACCTTGACGTAAACTTTCCGCATCGACAATCTCTTCTATCTGACTGTTATTGAGGCGACGCGCTGTCAATGACCGTTTGGCAGAGCGCAGGCTAGCTGCTTGACCACGGCCACGCGCTTCGGCTAACGATTCAGAAAAATTAGCAAACCAAACGGTAAACAATAAAAGCATCGTCGTTGCCAATTCAAAACCGAAGGATTGTCCGCTCAATAAGCGCTGCAAAGTAAAGAGCGCAGTCGTAAACGTTCCTATCAAAACCACAAACATCACTGGGTTGGTGACAGCTGATTTTGAGGTCAGTTTTTTTAAAGCCATCCACGCAGCGGCACCAATTACCTGTTTGTCTAAAAACTTAAGGGATTGTTGTTTCATGCTGTTACTCCTGACTCATATCGATTGAAGACAACTCAAGAACTTCACCAATAGACCCAAGAACTGCCGAAGGAAGAAACGAAAGAAAATTGAGAATCACAATGACAGTGATTAATGTAACGCCAAAGGTTACACTTTCCAGACGCAGCGTAGCATTTGATTCTGGCGCTACTCGCTTGCTAGCCAACCACCCCGCGACCACCAAAGGGAGCACCAACGGCAAATACCGACCAAGAATCAACACGAACACACACGTCAAATTCCACCACACGGTATTGTCACCAAGTCCTTCAAAGCCAGAACCATTGTTCGCAAATGCAGAGGTGTACTCATAAAATACCTGAGAAATACCGTGAAAACTGGGATTGTTATTTTGAGCCAGACCAGGAATACCCACTGTGATCGCTGTCAACGGGAGAATGATCAAACTGGGCAAAACAATTAAGCTGCCCAAAATAGTCATTTCCCGAGTTTCAATCTTGCGACCAAATATCTCCGGTGTACGACCAATCATCAGGCAGGAAATGAAGACAGCGACCCAAACATACACCAGAAAATTAACAAAACCGCAGCCTAGACCACCCCAAATGGCGTTAATCAACATGCCTGCTCGTGCCATTAAACCTCCAATCGGATTGAACGAATCGAGCATTGCATTAACCGATCCATTTGAAGTTTGGGTGGTCAAAGTTCCCCACAAGGCTGAAAGTTCTACTCCAAAACGTACCTCTTTACCTTCCAGATTGGGGCCATCCGAGCTAAGCCCAGAAAACGCTATATTCGGTTGCAACTCGCTATAAATCGTTATACCAATAAAGGCGAGACTCATGACGCCCATGACAACAAGAGACATCATTGAAAAACGGCGCCGACCCAATAAATATCCTGCCATAAATACGGTGGCAATCGGAAACAACACGATCGAGATTGTTTGAATGGCATTACTAACCGGAGTTGGGTTTTCTAGTGGATTGCTACTGTTAGAGCCATACCAGCCACCGCCATTCGTGCCCAATTGTTTAATGGCCACCATGGCAGCAACGGGGCCCACCGGAATTATCTGCTCATGCATTTCAACAGCAGGATCTAATGTTTGGCTAATCTGCGCCCCATCATACGTATTAGGCACCCCTTGCCAAGTCAGCAACAAAGAAAGCACCAGTGCACTGGGTAACATAATGCGAACAATTCCGCGCACCAAATCGACATAATAATTGCCCAAATCCCTTGGCTCGCCTTCTTGCGCAGATTCGTTGTTTTGACCTCCCATCATGCCCCGTAAAATAGCCACGCAAACCGCCAAGGCCATACTAGGAGTCACGACTTGCAAGGTGATTATTAAAAATGATTGAGACAGATAACTTAATTGTGCCTGCCCTGAATAGTGCTGTTGATTGGTATTGGTCAGAAAAGACACCGCAGTATGCAAAGCCAAGTCCCAGGACAATGGGCCAATGTGATCTGGATTCATAGGCAGCAGGTGCTGAAACAAAAGAATCAAATAAGCGACAATGCCTAACAGCAGATTACTGAAGAGAAATGCCCAGGCATAGCCCTGCCAAGTCATTCTCTGAGAAGGATTAAGACCAATTAATTGATAAATCACCCTCTCAACCAAACCAAATATTCGGTCACTGGCATGCGGACAACCAGAAAAAACCCCAGCCATATATCGCCCAATAGGCCAAGCCAGACCCAGTGCCAGCAACAAGATCAGTGTAATTTCTAACATAACCCCACCCAACATTTGTCTTAATATCAATTCATGATAAAAAAGGGAGGAGTAAAATATCTAGATTACGACGATCGTTAGGCGTAAATTTTTCGTATAAATTGTAACAGTCTTAACTACCCTACCAAATCACTACATTTTTAAGCATAAACCGCTTTATCAATTTGATTAGTTTGCAAATGATAGGCTGTACAGGCATTTTCAAGAACTTCTCTGATTCTTGTTTCGGCCAATATTGGTTTTCCTTGATCCACAGGGCCTACAGAAATCACAAAATCAAGTAACTTGTGATTAAAAAATTTATTTTTAATTTCGGCCAATTGAGGTTGATTGATTGTATGTTGAATATAAGCATCAAGTGCATTAAACAAAGCGGACGGGGTAGTACCGTTAGGGCTTATCACAATATAACCCTGATTGGGTGCCAACTGATGCATTGCTTGAATTGCCTCTAAAAAGTCATTCGCAATTACACGCGTGTTTTCAGATTTTCGAAATGAAAGTTCAAGCAGTTCAACCTTATGTTTTTGTTGCTTTTCTTTGTATTGTATGACAGAGAGTGTCGCTGATTTTTTTGAACTCATACTTAAAGCCGACTCAGAGACCACTCGAAATGAACTTTGCCTAAAAGGATTACTATTCATTAACATCAACGATTTAATGGGTAAAGCCTTTGGTTTTGCTTTTGAAGTACTGGTTTCAACTAACTCAATCACTAAGGGCTTCATGGGATATTGCTCTCTTGCTAGTTGCAACAACTCGGCAACTTCTTGTTGAGTTGCAGGTGAAGCCATTAGCAAATTCGAATTTTTAGTCAACGAGACTATATTTTTGTTAGCAACGCGACTCACTTTATCTAAAGTCTTTTGCTGCACGTCTTCTCTCACTTCAATATTCATTTTTTGGTTGTGCATCGCATTTAGATAACTTGCATTTTCAACCAACATAATTTCAGAAGCAAGAGGCCCAATTTTTGGTAAAAAAACAGTGTAATGACCATCATGTACACTTTGCGAACGCAGATAAATGATCGGTATGTTGTTGGCAATACCAATCAGCGCTTTTGCATCTGTTATTGAGATTTCAGTTTGACGATTAGCAGTTAATCGTTTGCTCGCCTCATGAAGTAAATTATCTTTCGGCCCCGCCAAACGAAAACTTACTTGCCCTTGGTGATTTTCAATTAAGAGTAACGGCAAATTCAGTGCTCAATATAAAGCAGTGGGAATATCTGATGTAGCCATCATACTGGGCTGATCTAACACGACCAATTCAGGAACAACAGATCGTATTCCAGCACTAAGACGAGTTAACACCTCTTTTAAAAAACTTTCTAGATCGTATTTTCCATAATCAATTGTGGCCTTTCCCGAAGCACTGAATTGATTGTCAATTCCATAGGTATTTAAGCAGTCGGAAACTGATTGTCCACATCTAAAGTGGGCTGGTTTGTCTAAAAAATCATCTTCTTCACCCAAATGTAAAAACCCAAGTCGATCTTTCTGATATGCCTCCATTATTTTTTTTGTGCCTAAAATAAAGGGTTTGGCATAGTCGCCAATTTTGGGAAAATAAAAACCAATCTGCGCTTGTTCAATAGCACAAGCCAATTGATCTGGGGTATCAAACTGCTCAAAAACCGACAACCAGCTTGCCCGAAGCCAACATAAATTATCCGTAAAAAACGGCTGTGGTGTGCCCTGGTTCAATCGAGTTATAGCCTCTTGGCTTCTATGTTTTGAAGAAACATCCACATTTAAATAAGTCTCAATTAACGCGTTTTGTAGCTCTTCATCAAACGGTTGGTTTAACTTCAATTGAACATCAAAAGTTCTATCCTGTATAACAGTTGAGCTTCCTCTTTCCACAGTGATAATTTGATCAAAATTTGGTTGTACACCCATTGATTGTGCAGCCAGCTCTAGTTTCTTCTGGCTTTCTTCTGCCTTTCTTTGATCAAGTTGCCTAGATTTTTTAATTCGTGCTTCTTCACTTCTTAAACTTAAATGACGTTGTTCTTTTAATTCATTGAGATGATTTTTTGCTTCCGTTTCAAAATGAATCAGAAACGATGGAAGTGGTTTTTGAATAATATCGCCAACCAGTTGATAGATCGCTAAGGGTAATAACGAGCCTTTATCAAAAAACATTTCAGGATTCTCTCCGACTAACAATTGTTTTGTAGCTTGATCCACAATTGCCAGAATGAGTTGACCTTCATGATCGTAACCCGTTTGCTGATCACCCAAGTTAGATAACCAAGATAAAGCTTGATTCTTTTTATATAAGCTTGAATGGTTAGGATTAACAAATCGTTTCACTTCATCTATAAACGTAGAAGCATGCAATTGCTTGTTTTTCCGGCATTCCGATAAGAAAAAAGGAAGCTGATCGTTACTAAATATCGGGAATGCTTCATTTCCTTCAGAATAAATATCATTTTTTAAATACAGAAATTGGTCGATCACGCTCACTAAGTTGATAAGAACCGGATTTAGTCTGAGCAATGCCTTTGACTCTGTTTGTGACAACCCTGAACCTAGCACTTTGTCTTGGTTAAGACCCGCATTGTTTGAATATTCAATTTGACCAATCACTTCGATTAAATTTTCTAAACGAATACTTTTAACAGGGGTGTCATTTCCCAATAAAGCGTCAGCGATTAAGCCAATGGCCTCCGGGCTTAAGTCAATTTGACCCTGTTCATTTTTTTGCAAAAACAAGTTGCCTTTAATACCCTGTTTTCCAAGAATCAAGTGAGATAAAATCACTTGGATGGCCTTGTGCCTATCTTCTAAATAACCTGTTGCCTCTGGTAAACTGGCATAGTTTTGTAAGTTTGAGCTATTCAAGCGTCTCGAAGAACCAAACCTTTGAAGACCACCAGGTAGTCCTTCAACCCATTGGTGAATCTTGTTTTTTGATTGTAATAGAACGCTTTCGCTTTGACTGACTCTTAACTGTGAGGGCTGATGATATTGACGAACATGCGGCCCTTGTATGTCTAACCCTGCGATTGTAACCGTCTGAGTCTCATCTTTTGGGCAAAGTATATCGATGATTGAAAACGCTACGGCTAAATTCGGCTGGTTTTGAATGAGATTAACCCGAATTTGCGCCCAATTCATTTGATCTAAAGGTTTCCTGATTAGCACCTT
>DIYC01000153.1:0-1136 GCA_002428895.1 Burkholderiales bacterium UBA6064
AAAAATTATCTAATTAAGTTGGTCATTATTGATCAACTTTTTTAGCTCTTGGTTTGTTTGTATTGCCCATTCAAAAACCACTCTAATTTAATTTAACAATTAATTTGGCGTGGTTTTTTGACTTATAAAAAAACTCAAAAATTACTAAGCATTTTAACTACATCAATTTTCAGAGTAGCCTCAAACTTTGAGGTATCTTACAAAACCCAGCCAAAAAGAACATAAAATATCCCTTTAATTCAATGGTTTAAAGTGGCCAATTAAAACCTCGCTTTTCTATCGCTTAAAGTTAAGAACAAACAGCAAGAATAGAACTGTTGAAAGCTTTTGAAATGGTGATGTTAATGTCTTTAACTAAAACAACTGCCTTGACCAAAACCATCGGTACAACGCATCCATCTAAACCAAGCACTAACTTTTTAGCGCAATCAGAGACGACTCGAAATTTCGTCAATAGTGCTCTTTCTCGATTAATCGAGTTGGCCAAATCAAGCCAAGATGAACGTGACATGGAAGCATTAGGGTTAATTATTTTTTACTTAGACAGCCTAGAAAATCCGCCCACACAAGCCAAATCCGCACAAATTGAAACGAACGAAATTTACTTAGAGTCCCCCATCACCTTGACACTTTAAATACACTAAACGGACGACTGGCATGCCAAGCCATCAGGGCTAAAGTAAATTGCAGCATAAAGCCAACAGTGCTCCACATAGGCAACGAAAGGCCCAACAAAGGTGGATACGAATCGGTGCATAAACCATCGGCCTCGAACATGACCCAAACAAATGGCACCCATGGCAGATTGTTTAACCAAGTTTGCAACGGGCCAGCACCGCATGTTTGTTCAGGTTGCCATAAAACCCATTGATGATACGCGGCAATCATAAACCCCATCATGGCAAGCGCAGCGGCAACACTGGGCGACCATCTAAATGTTTTAGTCCTACGTCGGCTCACCGCACTAACCCCCACAAGAAGGCCAGCCAAAGCTGTAAACAGATACAAGTAGCGCTGAGCAATACACAACGCACAAGGATACCAATCTTTTGCAATTTGCAAATACAAGGCAAGTGATAAACACAACACACTGATTGCCAGAATTAAAAAACCGCTGACCCTGACCCAAATAGGCC
>DIYC01000153.1:1303-3122 GCA_002428895.1 Burkholderiales bacterium UBA6064
GCTGACCCTGACCCAAATAGGCTCTTCCATAAAATTAAGCTCAAATTATCTAGTTTAGTGATGAACTGGAAACAATAGACTGCAACCATACTTTTGATTCCTGAACAATTTGATCTAATTGATCATGCAATTGCTGAGCTTCTTGTAAAGTCGGGGCATATTCTAAACACAAAAAAAAGTATCTAATTTTTTTTAACCCCATTGTACCGGCTGTACCAGCAAAACGATGTGCTAAAGAACGCAAGTCATCTGCCTCTAATTGTAATGGCTTACTTTCTGGCATTAACCAGGTTTGTGACAACTCGCACAAATACTCATCCACAAAAACCACAAGCTCTTGGACAGGAAGCTCTTTTTTAAGACGCTCCCATTGTATCTCATCGACTAAAGGCATGCTTTTTAATTCGCTAACGGTGTAAAGGTTATCAGCCATAGTGACCTTGTCGTACATGAAGAACTATTTTAAAAAAAATAATCGATACAATGTGAATTTCTGAATCAACTGATTGCAAACACATCAAAATTATTGCAGATTAAAAGATTACACTGAATTTATCATTTACTGGGGTTAAAGGATGCACAATACTCTTGAAGCATTAAAACAACACACTCAAGTCGTTGTCGATACGGGCGACTTTAAAAGCATCCAACAATTTTTACCACAAGACGCAACCACGAACCCATCATTAATTTTAAAAGCCATTCAGCAACCAGAATACGCCAATCTCATTCAAGCGATTCATGATCAACATCCAAACGCAAGCCTGAGTCAAAAAACAGATTGCTTACTTGTTCGCTTTGGAGTTGAAATTCTAAAGTTAATACCAGGACGCGTCTCAACCGAAGTGGATGCGAGATTATCATTTGATGCACAAAAAACAATTGCTCGCGCCAAGCACATTATTCAGCTTTACGAACAAGCGGGCATTCAAACCAAGCAACGTGTTCTAATTAAAATTGCCGCCACCTGGGAGGGAATACAAGCAGCCAAATATCTTGAACAAGAAGGTATTGCTTGTAATTTAACTTTGCTTTTTTCAGCCATTCAAGCTCATGCCTGTGCGCAAGCACAAGTCACTCTCATTTCACCATTTGTTGGACGAATTTACGATTGGCACAAAACCAAAGCTGGGATCCATTGGAACGAGCAAGAGCACAGCGCACACAATGATCCTGGGGTATTATCGGTCAAACGTATTTACGCGTATTACAAGCAAAACCAAATTCATACTCAAATTATGGGAGCAAGCTTTAGAAATATTGGGCAAGTTAAAGCATTGTCTGGCTGCGATTTATTAACAATAAGTCCAACATTATTAAAAGAACTACAAAGCAGCAATGAAGTTTTACCTTGCCATCTCAATCAAGCTTGGGCTGAACATCAACCTAGAGAGAGTTTTTCAAGCTCCGAAGCAGAGTTTCGATACGCACTCAACCAAGATACAATGGCTTGCGAAAAGCTGGCTGAAGGAATCCGATTATTTGTCGCCGACACAGAAGCTATTGAAAAACAACTGATTGGGCAACTTAGTCGCCAACACAACGAAGCCTGAGGTATTCATTCACCCAAACCCCACATTCATTTGATGCTAAAAAAACTCTAACAGAATTTTAAGCGGTATAGGTATGATTGCGTTCAGTTAATTCAATATCACCTTCGAGTGACCCCTCAGAAACAGCATCATCCATGGCTGGAACATGAATGGCTACAACATCACCGATAACTGGATTATCGATAGGTGCATTATGAATAGGGACGTTATGAATAGGGACGTTATGAATGGGGGCGTTATGAATGGGGGCGTTATGAATAGGGACG
>DIYC01000069.1:0-610 GCA_002428895.1 Burkholderiales bacterium UBA6064
GGAAACCAAGCCAATTTATTACCTTGGTTTTCTGAGGATGAATGCAAGCAATTGGTGCGTTTTCCGGTACTCAAGCGTCAGGTTGATTGGTTGGCTGGGCGCTTGGTTGCAAAAGCCTGTGCGCAATATCTTAGGCCTGCACAACAGGCTTCGGACGTGGTGTTTACCTATGATGCATTTGGGCGCCCATGCTGGGTGAATGGTTATTATTGTTCATTAAGTCACACCCATGAGCGCGCGGTTGCAGTTGTTGCGGCTCAGCCCGTTGGGGTTGATGTAGAAACTTTGCGGAATCGCCAATCTGAATTGTTGAAGTTATTTGTGTTTGATGATGAAATTCGAACTGTGAAAACCCGTTTGTTGGTCGATGAAAACCATGCCTATGCAGTGTTGTGGAGCCTTAAAGAAGCATTTTTTAAAGCAGTCGGACAAGGTGATTTTTTAACGTTTGCACGCGCTGTTCGTTTATTGCATTGGGTTGATCATCAGTTGCAGTGGCAGGTTGCTCTGAATTATCAGCATGTTTTATTGCCACTGAATCGCAAACATAGTTCTGCGACTTGGGCTGTTGACCTAGTCATCGAACAGTCATGTCTTGAAGTTGTTAGAT
>DIYC01000069.1:807-2577 GCA_002428895.1 Burkholderiales bacterium UBA6064
GTTGTTGTCTTTAATCCTATTTTTTCTGAGCGGTTCACTGTTTATGAGCGCAATCAATCCCAACACTTCGCACACGTATGAAATTGCAGCGTTGCTGGAAGAAATTCTCGGCGACCCCTATGATTTTAAAAATCCAATCAATATTGCGCAGGCTATTGAATGGGATGAACACAGTGTGTTTCCTGAAGAATCGATTCAGGTGTTGCGAGACATAGGTCTTTTCGAGTTTTTTATTCCTCATCAATATGGCGGAAAACTGACTAATGCAGAGCAATTGATTGGATTGTGTCGCGTGTTAGCACGTCGTGACTTAACAGTCGCGATTGCAATTGGTCAAACTTTTTTGGGCGCCTTGCCGGTTTGGTTTGCTGGCAATGAAAGTCAGATTAAACACTTGATTGCGTGTTTAAGACAAGGCGACTTAGGATGTTTGGCATTGACAGAAAAAGCACACGGCAGTGATTTGTTATCGATTGCAGTCAGCGCTCAACAAACCTCGAATGGCTTTGTTTTGAATGGTGAGAAATGGTTAATCAACAATGCCACTCAAGGTCGTACCCTGAGTGTGCTTGTCCGTAAATTCGGCACGCACAATCAAGTTGAATTGGGTGTTTTGTTGATTGATAAAATGCAGTTACAGGGAGGCTTTAAACCGCTTGAAAAAATTGCAACACATGGTATTCGAGGGGCTGATATTAGTGGTATTGAATTTTCAAATTGTCACGTCAATTCGGATTGTGTTTTAAGCAAGCATCAAGAGCCTTCGATTTTTTCTGTTTTTAAAGCCCTTCAGGTGTCGCGCATTTTATGCGCGGGTTTTTCTTTGGGTGCATTGGATACCGCCTTGCGCACCACGCTGAAATTTGTTCGAGAACGTACCTTGTATGCAAAGCCTTTGCTCAGTGTGCCGTCTGTGCAAAATGCTTTGGCTATTCAATATGTGCGTATGCTGCTGGTTGATGCCGTGGCTTGTGTTTCTTCTAGGGCAGTTTCAACCTTACCCGCACAGCTCAGTGTATGGTCTGCTGTCACCAAGTATTTTGTGCCCGTGACCACGGAACAAGCGATTCATGATTTAAAAGTTGTGTTGGGTGCTCGGTACTATTTAAGAAATGAGTTTTGTGCAGGGGTTTTTCAAAAGTTGGCTCGTGACAATGAAGTGGTTTCGTTATTTGATGGCAGTACGCAGGTGAATTTGAATATTATTGCTAGCCAATTGTATGCCGTTTTAAGTCAATTGGTGGCTAATTCAGCGAATGATCAACGGGTTCAACTGGATTGTTTGTTGAGCAATCAGTCAACTCCGAATGCGTTGTTTGTTGCGGACCAGTTTCAGTTGTCGAACAAAGGCCTAGACCCACTCATGGCTTGGTTGTATGGGTTTGCGAGTTGCCACACGCATCAAGAGTTACCCTTGTTAACCACAAGCCTTGAAAAACTTTTAACAATTAAACAAAAATTGGATGCATTCATTGCGCAGGAGTGCCAAGCGTATGCGGCTGGCGATAAAAACCCACACAGTGTTGCTCGGTTTAATCGTGCTAAAACGTATACGGTGTTGTTTGCGCTTGCTGCGTTTTTGTATGTATGGGCGAGTCAGCACGCTGTGCAACAGAAAATTAAACCTGAAGTGGTTGATTGTCTGTTGGATTATGTGTTGCTTTCGATGGGTTTGATTGAGAATCATACCTTCGCGGGTCAGGATGCAGTGATTGATCTGATGATGATGCAGTTTGAAACCAATGAATTATTTTCAATTCATGAGTGTCC
>DIYC01000069.1:2786-3055 GCA_002428895.1 Burkholderiales bacterium UBA6064
ATGAGTGTCCAATTGCTTCTTCGGATGGGCTGTTTTCACACAACAATCAAGCGGCGTTGGGTGTGTTGTCGGCTTAAGTCATGCTGATCATTTGCTACAATCCAACCTACTTGGTTTGCTTCAACTCAACCCACTTGGTTTATAACAACCCAACCCACTTCACCCCTTCGCTAGCCTGTCACTGAAAGCTGTCGCGAACAGTTTGCTGAAAGCGGCTCGCAAACTGCGCGCGGCTGCGCCGTGCTCAAACAAGACTCGCCTTGCTTCTT
>DIYC01000069.1:3261-5733 GCA_002428895.1 Burkholderiales bacterium UBA6064
CTCATCAAACCATTCTTGCCAGCGTGACAGCCTGAAGCGCTCAGGTGGTTGAAGCGGGATGTGTTGTTGGGGTGGGTTGGGTGGATTTTAAATTTGCGTATAACTGTGTTATTTTTCAGTTGGGTTATAAAGCTAGTTGTGCAAAAATGGAGTTCTAAATAAATGGCAATTTTTGATCTTTTCTCAAAACGGCAAAAGGCATTAAAAGGTGATGTGCCGGATGTTTATACCTACGGCGATTTGCCAAATCCTCTTAGGGTGCAAATAGTACACATTTGGGCAGACTCTATTGGTAACAAAAACGCTTATTGGCATCGCAAACATGTTGGATCCGTCTATGAATCTATTGTTGGTACACTATGTCGTGAATATGGCTTGTTTCAATTGCCAACGGCCAATCAGTACGGCGAAAGAATGTATTTAGATGAATTGGTGAATTTTTTTCTTCAAGAGCGTGATGTAGACAAGCAGCTAGACATTGTTGAGTTATCGTTCAAAGTAATAGATACATGGACAAGGTAGAATTACTTTGGGCATAAAAATTCATCTGAAGTTGCAGATGATGCTATTTCGGAACTTAACAACAGATTTAAAGAACATGGTATTGGGTTTCAGTTTATTCAGGGTGAAATTGTACGAGTTGACTCTGAGCTGATCCATGCTGAGGTGGTTAAGCCAGCCCTTAGGCTGCTCAATGAAAACAGTTATCAAGGCGCTCAGCAAGAATTTCTAAGTGCTTACGACCACTACCGCCATGCAAAGTACAAAGAAGCACTTAACGATTGCTTAAAATCGTTCGAAAGTACTATGAAATCTATCTGTGATAAACGTCAATGGACGTATTCCAAAAATGCAACGGCCAAGTCGTTAATTCACGTTTGTTTTGAGAATGGTCTTGTTCCTTCCTTCTGGCAGCAACAGTTAACTTCATTACGAAGCATGCTCGAAAGCAGCATACCAACCGGTAGAAACAATTTGAGTGGGCACGGTCAAGGAGCTACACCAACAGAGGTGCCAGATTACCTGGTTGCTTATATGCTGCTATGACTGCGTCAACACTTGTGTTTCTGACAACAGCAGAAAGAAATCTTGCATAACAAGGCAAATGCACTCGGATGGCAAAGAACGCTGCATCCTCTTGCTTTGCTTTTTAGCTACGGTGATTTGTTGCGCTAACGTGATTGTGTTGATAATACCCAATTTGGGTATTATAATACCCATTATGGGTACGAATTCAATAAGCCTTTCTGACGCATTATTTACTCGGGTACAGCAACGAGTGCTCGGGTTGTTGTTCGTCCATTCAGAGCGAAGCTATTACACCAACGAGATTGTTAACTGTGTTGATTTAGGCACGGGTGTTGTGCAGCGTGAGCTTGAAAAACTAACGGCTTCAGGCTTGCTTGTCATGAGTAAAAAAGGCAATCAAAAGCATTATCAAGCCAATCAAAGTAACCCAGTGTTTAGTGAGTTAAAAAGCATTGTTTTAAAAACAGTTGGTTTAGGTGATGTAATCCGTTTGGCTTTGCAGCCTTTGGCTTCAAAAATACAGGTTGCTTTTGTATACGGTTCAATTGCCAAAGGTGAAGAGACAGCGACGAGCGATATAGATTTATTCGTTATTACCAATGATCTTGATTACGCCGATTTATTTGCAGCCATTACACCAGTTGAAGAACAGTTAGCGCGGCCAGTAAATCCGACTGTGTATTCTCGGGATGAATTTAAAAAGAAACTAAAAAGTGGTAATAGTTTTGTAACTCGCGTGTTGAGCCAACCAAAAATTTTATTGATGGGCACAGAAGATGACCTCAAGTAATTTGGATAATTTGGTCAAAATTGGCCAGCTAAAGCTTGAGGCACCAAGCCAGAGCGAATTCTCTGGTTTGCTGCGGTCCGCCAGTGCGCGTCTTAAAGATGCGCATAACAAAGCACTTTCTATTGAAAGCCGTTTTGATTTGGCTTACAACGCTTCGCATGCATTGGCTTTGGCGGCTTTACGAAATAATGGTTACCGATCTGATAATCGGTATATTGTTTTTCAGTGCCTTGAGCATACTCTGGGCATTAAAAAGGAAGTGTGTCGAGTTTTGGCGCATTGCCATAACAAGCGAAATTTGGCTGAATATGAAGGATTTTTGGAAATTGATGACAAGTTGTTGGCTAACTTAATTGGTGCAGCAGACTTGTTGTTAGAGAAGTTAAAAATTTGTTTGGTGTGAATTGGAGGGCGTTCAAATTGCTTTTTCACGAAGATGAACTACTTCATTTGTTACACCCCATTTCACTTTATCTGTAATAGTCAAGTTAATCTGTAGGCATTTTTTATGAATAAATTCAAAGTTAACTCTTGATAAACTTGAGCATGATATTCAGCGTGCAAGGGCCATAGTAGGTTTGGCTTTCAAAGAAATTATTGATTAAGTATTGTTGTTGATTTAATTAAGTTATTACCTGATTAGCACCTTACCT
>DIYC01000088.1:0-2401 GCA_002428895.1 Burkholderiales bacterium UBA6064
TTTTGAATGGTTTCGTGGTTATTTTTTAACCGGTTTTGCTTGGCTCAGTCTAGGTGATTCTTTAGTCGACTCACCATTTTCTGGGTTGTTGCCGTGGTTGGGCAATCATGGTGCTTTATTTTTTGTATTGTGGGTGGGTAGTGCGCTTGTTTTAATTATTATGCGCAGCCCCAAATCCATTCAGATAAAACCTGTTATGCCGGTGTTTTGCTTAATAGGTGTCATGGCTCTATTCCTGTTTAATAAACCTGAAACTCGTGAAGTGGATGAATTTAAGTTGGTTGGCATTCAGCCAAACGTGCAGCAGGACATTAAATTTGATCCGACTTTTATTCTTAACAATATGAAAAAAGTGTTTCAATTGGGCGACATGGGTTTGGCTGTTTTGCCGAACGAGGGGGCTTTAATTTTTCCAGAAACAGTGAATCCTTTGCTGTGGCAAAACAGTCCCAAACGCTGGTTAGTCCGCTTTCGTGATTATGCCGCTCATCGTGAGGGTGTCGTCATTACGGGTGCTGCAATTGAAGATCAAGGGTTGCATTTTAATTCGGTGGTTTTATTCGATGGGTCTGAAAGTGACGATCAGTTAGTCACCCCAAGCAAACGTCATGACAAGCGACACTTAGTTCCGTTTGGCGAAACGATTCCATTTGGTTTTAAATGGTTTGTGAGTTTGTTAAATATGCCCATGGGTGAGTTTCATCCTGGTTCTGGTGCTTTAAAGCCGTTGCTGAGTCAGGGCAATGCGTTGGCAGCAACTATTTGTTATGAGGATACTTTTTCTGGTGAGTTTGCAAGCTTGGTTCGGCAAGCAGAGCAAGAACCAACTTTATTGCTGAATTTAAGCAATTTAGCTTGGTTTGATCAATCTTGGGCCTTAGATCAGCATGCGCAAATGGGCCGAGTGCGTTCGGCTGAACATCAAAAGCCGACTATTCGTGTCACAAACACAGGCGTATCAGGAGTCATCTCGGCTGAGGGTCAATGGTTAAAGCGGGTGCCTGCTTGGGAGGATCAAGTGTGGCAAGCTAGCGTTCATGGACGCATTGGTTTAACGCCTTATGCGCAATTTGGGCATTGGTCTTATTTATTCATCTGGGGGCTTCCCCTGTTGCTTTTGTTGTGTCGTTTACTGGCAATCTGGCCTTACAATAAGCGGGTTATTATTTAACAGGTTGATGTATGGCAATTAGTCCAGTTCATGAAATTATTCAAGAAGTTCGTGCTGGCCGCATGGTCATTTTGGTTGATGAAGAAGATCGTGAAAATGAAGGCGATCTTGTGCTTGCTTCTGAGTTCGTGACTCCAGAAGCCATTAATTTTATGGCTAAGTTTGGTCGGGGCTTAATTTGTTTAACATTAACCCGCGCACGTGCACAAGAATTGGGTTTAAAACCAATGGTTTTAAACAATGGTACTCAATATGGCACCAATTTTACTGTGTCAATTGAAGCTGCGGAAGGTGTGACGACCGGTATTTCGGCGGCAGATCGTGCACGTACAATTCAAGTGGCTGTGTCGCGTCATTCGGTAGCCAGTGATTTAGTGCAGCCAGGCCACGTGTTTCCGTTAGTTGCAGTCGATGGTGGGGTCTTAATGCGCGCAGGACATACCGAGGCCGGTTGCGACTTGGCCGCGATGGCGGGTTTAATGCCTTCATCGGTGATTTGTGAAATCATGAAAGATGACGGTACAATGGATCCCTTGCCCGATCTGATCGAATTTGCAGCCACGCATCAATTAAAAATCGGCACTATTTCTGATTTGATTGAGTACCGCAGCAGAAATGAGTCGTTAATTCAAAAAATACATGAGCGTCCCATTCATACCTCTCAAGGCGAATTTCGGTGCGTAGCGTATCAAGATACGCCTACTCAATCGGTGCATTTTGCGTTGATTCATGGGCAAATTCATGCCGAAGATGAAATTTTAGTGCGTGTTCACGAACCTACTTCTCTAGTTGATTTATTAGAACAAGAGTTGTCATTGCATAGTTTTTCGGTTGCCGAAGCACTTGTAAAAATTACTCAACAACAGTCGGGTGTGTTGATTTTACTCAATTGTGGTGTTACTGCGGATGCTTTGTTGCATCAGTTTGTTTCGCTAGACACAATCGATGGTCAACAGGCGCAGCCACCGTTGCGTGCAGCGATCGAAAAAAAGGCCGACTTAAGAACTTATGGGATTGGTGCGCAAATTTTACGTGATTTGGGCGTTCGTCGAATGAAGTTGTTGGCTAAGCCTCGTAAAATGCCGAGTATGGTCGGCTTTGATCTGCAAATTACAGGGTATGTTGAAAAGGAAATAATATGAGTAACAAACCGAGTTTAGGCACCAGTCAATTAGACGGTCAGGGCGTTGTTGTGGGTGTGGTTCAAGCTAAATTTAACAGCCACATCTG
>DIYC01000088.1:2629-5171 GCA_002428895.1 Burkholderiales bacterium UBA6064
CTGGTGTAGACAATAAGGACATTATCCATGTGTGTGTTCCTGGTGCACTTGAATTACCGGTTGTTTTGCAGCGTATGGCGCAAACACCAGAGTTCGATGTCTTAATTGCAATAGGCGCAGTCATTAAGGGTGATACTTATCATTTTGATTTAGTCTGCGCGGAAAGTACTCGCGGTATTTCTCAGATTGCGCTCGATTACGAAATCCCGATTATTAACTTGGTGCTGACCACCTACACTGAAAATCAAGCCCTTGAGCGAACCGATCGTAAAGGGACTGAGGCAGCGCGTTCAGCCCTTGAAATGGCTAATTTAATGAAGTCTCTCGACAGTCTTTTATTTGATGGCGAGGACTATGATTCATGACAAGCAGTAACTCTCAGTCTTTATCAGTAGACCAAGCCTCTAAAATAAAAGGTCATCGGCGAAATGCGCGTCGACGTTCCCGAGAGTTGGCAGTTCAAGGGCTATACCAATATTTTTTAAATCCGGTTGAGGTCGGTGAAATTGATGCACATATTCGTGATGCGCCTGGTTTTAATAAGGCTGACTATGCACATTATCAATCTCTTTTGTGTGGCTCGGTGTTAGGCATGGAAAGTTTAGTTGCTCAGTTAATCCCTTTTCTTGATCGCCCTTGGGTTGACCTTAGTCCAGTTGAAAAAGCCATTTTAATCTTATCTACCCATGAACTGAATGTTCATTTGGAAATTCCTTATCGGGTTGTAGTCAATGAGGCGGTCGAACTGACCAAAACCTTTGGTGGCACCGATGCGTATCGTTACATCAATGGTGTTCTTGATAAAGTGGCACATCAGGTTCGACACGCTGAAATTGTTGCTCGATAGTGTCTGAGTTTGACTTCATTGATCGTTACTTTACGCAACGTTTTTCTGGTTTAAATCGGAAAAACGATCGTGTGCAATTAGGAATTGGTGACGATGCTGCAATTTTATCTTGGCGAAACAGCAATCAATTGGTGGTTTCTAGCGATCTCTTGTCGTCGGGTAAACATTTTTTTACAGATGCACGTCCTTACGATGTGGGGTTTAAGTCCCTGGCTGTTAATTTAAGCGATATGGCCGCCATGGGGGCACAGCCTTTAGCTTTTACCTTAAGTGTGGCATTGAGTGAGTCACCTTGTTTGTCTTGGTGGGATGGTTTCTCTCAGGGTCTTTTTACGATTGCCTCGCAGTTTAATTGCCCATTAATTGGGGGTGACACCACCGCGTGCGAACACTCGGTAGGGCCAATTATTTCAATTACAATTTTTGGGGAGCTACCTAACAATACATCAGGGTTATTGCGCTCTGGAGTTAAACCGAGTGACGATTTGTGGGTGAGCGGTTTGCCTGGAAAAGCTCGTCTTGGTTTGTTGTTCGAAGCATGTCGTCGAGGTTTATTAAATCGCTTTTTACCTGTTTCTGAGCATGCCGTATTCACCCATTTTGAGTCAATTCTTCCTGAAACTTTACGGCAGGAATGTGTATTGGCGTTGCATCAACCCCAACCGCATGTCACGCTGGGTATTGAATTAAGAGCATTGGCACACAGTGCAATTGATTTATCCGATGGCTTAAGTGGTGATTTAAGGCATATGCTTCAGCAAAGCCAATGTGGTGCTGTTGTAGAACAACACTTAATTGATGCGTTGTGGTGTAATTGGTACTTCGGTTGCGTCGATTTTTTGCCTTGGCTAAGGCAGATTTTTTTAGTAGGTGGTGATGATTACACACTTTGCTTTAGCGCAGATCCCAAGTGGCGTGAGTCTTTACTTGCGTTGTCTTCACGGTTAACTATACCTTTAAATCGTATTGGTGTTGCGCAGCAATCTAGATTGTTTGAACTTTCCGATTCGCAGCGGCGCGAGCCCATTCAGTTACATTCATTTGATCACTTTTTAAGCTGATTTGGCTATGACGCACATTCCGAATAAGCATCCTAGTTGGCGGTTTACTGTTGCACACCCTGCTCATTTTTTGGCCTTGGGTTTTGGGTTGGGGTTGTCTAAATACGTGCCAGGCACGGTGGGTACTTTGCTGGGTTGGATGGTGTATGTGATCGTGAATCCGGTTATGTCCAATCAGGCCTGGTGTGTGTCGATTGTTGTTGCATTTGTGATTGGCATCAAATTGTGTGATGTTACTGGTAAAGCATTGGGCATGCCTGATCACAGCGCGATTGTATGGGACGAAATGGTGGCCATTTGGTTAGTGCTTTGGGTCGCGTCAGATCATTTAGCTTCCCCTTTCGGTCAGCTTGTTTGTGTGGTTGTATTTCGTTTTTTTGATATGGTTAAGCCGCCACCCATTGATTGGTTTGATCGTCGATTTAAAAATGGTTTTGGTGTCATGCTAGACGACATGGTCGCAGCAGCTTTAAGTTTATTGGTATTGGCAATCGGTATTCGTTTTCTGTAACAGGGTTTACGATTTGAAAGATTGGTCTGAGTTGGTACGGCAAGTATCAAATAATTTATTGGTGCAACAAGGCTTACTTGGTGTAGTTGAATCGTGCACGGGCGGTGGCTTGGGTGAAGTCTT
>DIYC01000082.1:0-2693 GCA_002428895.1 Burkholderiales bacterium UBA6064
GATTCGGTTGAAGAATAAAGGTGAGCTTGGGTTGGGTGGCTTGTAATTGGCTAATCTGAATTTCACCAAATAACAATCGGGTAGGAGCCCAATTTACTGTGAGTTGTTCAAACGAAGCCAGGTGCTTTTGCTCTGGGCTGATCAGTGTTGCGTTGTTGAGCGTGATCCGAAATAAAAATGGGTTGATTCGGATTTGTTTTAAAGTGAGTTGGTGTTGTGTGGCGTTCAACAGCTGCTTGGGTAATTGCCATTGAATTAAGCTGGGTAGTATTAAGCCAATAAAGCCATAAAACAGGGCTGCACTCAGGGCAATCATCAAGGCGATTTTAACGGGAAATAATCGAAACAAGAGCTGAGGCTTTATCATGCAGAACCTAAACACAAAATACAAATCACGATTTTATCGCTAAACTCACTGGGTACAAGTTGGGATTGATCAAAGTCAGGTGCGTGAATCAGGCCATTTCTTGAACGTGAGGCTAGGCTGCGTTACAGTTTCAGATCGCTTTGTGAATGGGAGCAAGCATGCAGGATTGTCGTCGTAGTGCCGAACATCAGGGAATGTATTCACCGTCTTATGAGCATGATTCATGTGGCGTTGGTTTTGTGGCACATATTAAAGGGCATCAATCAAATTCGATTGTCCGTAATGGCTTAAAAATTCTTGAAAATTTAACGCATCGGGGTGCGGTGGGTTCAGATCCGCTCATGGGCGACGGTGCAGGCATTTTGTTGCAAATTCCTGATCAGTTGTTCCGTGAAGAAATGGCCAAACAAGGTGTCACATTGCCACCGGTAGGTGAATACGGCGTAGGTATGATTTTTTTGCCCAAAGAAAATGCTTCACGTTTGGCTTGTGAACATGAAATGGAGCGAGCGATTCGCGCCGAAGGTCAAGAATTTTTGGGTTGGCGTGATGTGCCCGTTAACCAAGAAATGCCCATGAGCCCCGCCGTACTCGAAAAAAAACCGGTGATTCGTCAGGTGTTTATTGGCCGTGGCAAAAATGTGATGGTGACTGATGCGCTTGAACGTAAGTTGTATGTGATTCGCAAACGCGCCGTGCATGCGATTAATAAACTTCAGTTAAAGCATGTGAAAGAATATTTTACACCCTCGATGAGTGCGCGTACGGTGGTGTACAAAGGCTTGTTATTGGCTAATCAAGTCGGTCAATATTACACTGATTTATTAGATCCGCGTTGTGCCTCTGCCTTGGCCTTGGTGCATCAACGGTTTTCAACCAATACGTTTCCTGAGTGGCCGTTGGCACACCCCTATCGAATGATTGCGCACAATGGTGAAATTAATACGGTAAAAGGTAATTTTAACTGGGTTCGGGCGCGCGAAGGGGTGATGGAGTCGGCTATTCTCGGTAACGATTTACCCAAGTTGTACCCGTTGATTTTTGAAGGTCAGTCAGACACAGCGTGTTTTGACAATTGTTTAGAATTGCTAGTGATGGCGGGTTATCCGATTGCACAGGCCATGATGATGATGATTCCCGAGGCATGGGAACACAATCCCAACATGGATGCGAACCGGCGTGCTTTTTATGAATACCATGCCGCGATGATGGAACCTTGGGATGGCCCTGCTGCCATGGCCTTTACCGATGGCAAACAAATTGGTGCTACTCTAGATCGCAATGGTCTAAGACCGGCACGATATTTTGTGACCGAAGATGATTTGGTGGTGCTGGCCTCTGAAGCGGGTACTTTGCCATTTCCCGAACACAAAATCGTTAAAAAATGGCGTTTGCAACCCGGAAAAATGCTGTTAATCGACTTAGAAGCTGGGCAAATTATTGGTGATGATGAACTTAAAGGCCGATTGTCTTCGTTTAAACCCTACAAACAATGGATCGATTCGATCACAGTCAAGTTAGAGCAAATTCGGGGTTTAGGGTCTGAGTCGATTGATTACAAAGAATCACTTTTAGACCGTCAGCAAGCGTTTGGTTACACACAAGAAGATTTAAAAATTTTAATGACTCCCATGATGCTTGAAGGTGCTGAGTCTGTGGGGTCTATGGGTAACGACAGTCCCTTGGCAGTATTGTCTGATAAACACAAAACCCTGTTTAATTATTTTAAACAATTGTTTGCTCAAGTGACCAACCCGCCGATTGACCCGATTCGTGAAAGTTTAGTGATGAGTTTGGTGACTTATATTAGTCCCAAGCCAAATATACTCGATTTGAATAATGTCAATCCACCCATGCGTCTAGAGGCTACGCAGCCTATTTTAACTCCAGACAATATGGCTAAAGTGCGGCGCATTCAGGCATGTACTGGGGGCAAATTTTCGAGTTATGAATTGGATATTTGTTACCCAGTTGTGTGGGGTAACGAGGGTGTTGAAGCACGAATTGCTAGCTTATGTGCTGAAGCCAAAGATGCAGTAGTTAATGGTCACAACATCTTAATTATTTCCGATCGAAAAATGAATCGAAATCAGGTTGCGATACCGGCCTTATTGGCTTTGTCAGCAATTCATCAGCATTTAATTCGTGAAGGCTTGCGAACCAATGCGGGTTTAGTGGTTGAAACTGGTTCAGCACGCGAAGTGCATCACTTTGCGGTGCTGGCAGGGTTTGGGGCCGAAGCGGTTTATCCTTATTTGGCGATGGAAACGATTGAGCAGTGTGTTCATGCCAATACCTACGATATTTCGGTTACTCAGGCGATTTT
>DIYC01000082.1:2872-6609 GCA_002428895.1 Burkholderiales bacterium UBA6064
GGTTACTCAGGCGATTGACAATTATGTCAGTGCCATTGGCAAAGGCTTAAAAAAGATTATGTCAAAAATGGGTATTTCAACGTATCGCTCGTATGCTGGCGCACAAATTTTCGAAGCGGTTGGATTAAGTCAAGCTCTGGTCGATCGTTATTTTTCTGGGGTATCCACGAAGATAGAAGGTTTGTCGGTATTCGATGTGGCGCAAGAAGCAATTGAATTGCATCAGATGGCCTTTAGTGACAATCCCGTACTCATGCATGAATTAGACGCAGGTGGTGAGTATGCATGGCGAGTTCGTGGTGAAGCGCATTTGTGGTCTCCCGATTCGATTGCAAAATTACAGCATTCGGTGCGTTCAAATCACTACCAAACGTATCAGGAATATGCCAACTTAATTAACGATCAAACGTTTCGTCACATGACGATTCGTGGTTTGTTAGACTTTAACGTGAAACCCGATGCTGAAATTGCATTAGATGAAGTAGAGTCAGTTGAAGAAATTGTGAAGCGTTTTACCACGGGGGCTATGTCGTTGGGTTCAATTTCTACCGAAGCGCATGCTACTTTGGCCATTGCGATGAATCGAATTGGCGGTAAATCCAATACCGGTGAAGGTGGCGAAGACCCATTACGATATCGCCATGAGCTTCAACACGGTTTAAACAATAAATCAGTTCAAGGCGTAATTAAAAAAGGCGATACCTTGGCCACGTGGTTGGGGCAAGACAATGTGTTGAGTGACATACCATTGCAAGCAGGTGACAGCTTGCGTTCTCGAATTAAGCAAGTGGCCTCGGGGCGGTTTGGGGTGACGGCAGACTATTTAATTTCAGCCGATCAAATTCAAATTAAAATGGCTCAGGGTGCAAAGCCAGGTGAGGGTGGACAATTACCCGGTGGCAAAGTGTCTGAATATATTGCCAAGTTGCGTTATTCGGTGCCCGGTGTGGGTTTAATTTCTCCGCCTCCGCATCATGATATTTATTCTATCGAAGATTTGGCTCAGCTGATTCACGATTTAAAAAATGTGAATCCCGAGGCCTCTATTTCCGTGAAATTGGTGTCGGTAGTTGGGGTAGGTACCGTGGCGGCAGGCGTGTCAAAGGCCAAGGCTGATCATTTAGTGATTGCGGGTCACGATGGCGGTACGGGTGCATCACCGCAGTCTTCGATTAAACATGCGGGCACACCTTGGGAACTGGGTTTGGCTGAAACGCAACACACCTTGGTGGTGAATGGTTTGCGCAGTCGTGTTCGTGTTCAAGTGGATGGGCAAATGAAGACTGGTCGAGATGTGGTGATGGGTGCTTTGTTTGGCGCGGATGAATTTGGCTTTGCCACGGCACCGTTGGTGGCGCAGGGTTGCATTATGATGCGCAAATGCCATTTAAATACCTGTCCTGTTGGGGTGGCCACGCAAGACCCTGTCTTGCGCAGAAAATTTAAAGGTCAACCCGAGCATGTGGTGAATTATTTCTTTTTTGTTGCGCAAGAAGTTCGAGAAATCATGGCTAAATTGGGGGTTCGTCGGTTTAACGATTTAATTGGGCAAACCCAGTATTTAATTCCGCGACAAAACATTACCCATTGGAAAGCCAAACAGCTTGATTTAAGCCGTCTACTTTGGCGGCAACATGGTTATGATGGAACTCTTTATCATTCCAGCAAACAAGAGCATGGTTTACACAAAGCGTTAGATCAAAAATTAATTCGTCAAGCTAAAAATGCTTTAGACAATCAAGAAAAAATGCGCTTTTCAACGCCGATTAAAAATTTACATCGTACTGTGGGCGCCATGTTGTCTGGAAAAATTGCTAAAAAATATGGCGAAGTCGGTTTACCTGAAGGCACCCTTTATCTTGATTTTTTGGGCACGGCAGGGCAATCGTTCGGTGCATTTTTAGCAGCGGGTGTGGTGGCTGATTTAGAGGGCGAGGCCAATGATTACGTGGGCAAGGGTTTGTCGGGTGGCACCATTGTGGTTCGCCCAAACCAAGACTTTCAAGGGTTGTCTTCTGAAAATATGATTGTAGGTAATACGGTTTTGTACGGTGCAACCAGTGGCCAAGCCTTTTTTAGTGGCGTGGCTGGCGAGCGTTTTGCGGTACGAAATTCAGGTGCCAACGCCGTTGTCGAAGCCACCGGCGATCACGGCTGTGAATACCTGACCGGTGGCACAGTGGTGGTATTGGGTTTAACAGGGCGAAACTTTGCAGCAGGCATGAGCGGCGGTGTGGCGTATGTGTACGACATGGATGGCCGCTTTGCCAGTCGTTGCAACTTAGAGCAAGTTGAACTGGAACCGGTATTGCCTAAGCGCGAACAAATGAAGCTGCAAAGCCCCGCCGTGTTTCATCGTTTAACCCGTGCTGGCATGCCTCAAGTGGATGAAGAGATTTTAAAGCAGCTTGTTTCAAAGCATGTTCAGTTTACCCACAGCGAACGTGGTCAGTTTATTTTAGACCATTGGGACAGTGAATTAAAACGCTTTGTAAAAGTGTTTCCAAGTGAGTACCAACGCGCATTAAAACAGTTGTACCAACACTCGAATACAGCACAGGCCGAACTGGCTTAATAACAATTTAAACAGTAGGAGCTGAAGTGGGAAAGCAAACTGGGTTTTTAGAGTACGAGCGCAAAGAAGAGCTGGCTGAATCGCCTAAAAAAAGATTGAAACACTACAAAGAATTTGTGGTAACCCTCAAAGATGCCGATGCCAAAATACAAGGTGCGCGGTGTATGGATTGTGGAATTCCTTTTTGCAACACGGGTTGCCCAGTGAACAACATCATTCCTGACTTTAATGATTGGGTGTACAAACAAGATTGGAAAAATGCTTTGGCCAGTTTGCACAGCACCAATAACTTTCCTGAGTTTACCGGTCGCATTTGCCCAGCACCCTGTGAAGCAGCCTGCACGCTAGGGATTAACGAAAATCCAGTGGCCATTAAGTCGATTGAACGTGCAATTATCGACAAAGGTTGGCAACAAGGTTGGGTGTTGCCGCAACCTGCCCGAAAAACAACAGGCCAAAAAGTGGCTGTTGTGGGTTCAGGCCCAGCTGGTTTAGCCGCCGCGCAACAATTGGCACGAGTTGGGCATTCGGTCACGGTGTATGAAAAAAATGATCGTATTGGAGGTTTGCTTCGATACGGGATTCCCGATTTTAAGCTGGAAAAACATTGGATTGATCAGCGCGTTGAACAGATGCAAGCCGAAGGGGTTCACTTTGTCACCAGCACATTGATTGGTGAAGCGTTTGAGGGTCGGGGCGTGAATGATTGGTCTAAAAAATCGATTAAAGCAGAAAAGTTGTTGAATCAATATGACGCCATTGTGTTGGCCATGGGTGCCGAAGTGCCTCGTGATTTACGTATTCCTGGGCGAGAAAGTGCCGGCATTCATTTTGCTATGGAGTTTTTACCGTTACAAAATCGAGTCAATGCGGGCGATTCTATTCCTAACCAACTGGTGGCTACAGGCAAGCAGGTGTTGGTGATTGGCGGTGGTGATACCGGTTCCGATTGTGTGGGCACTTCCAACCGTCAAGGGGCCAAGCAAGTGGTGCAAATTGAACTGATGCCACAACCCCCGATTGAGGAGAATAAACCTTTGGTGTGGCCCTACTGGCCGATGAAATTACGCACGTCGTCGTCTCACGAAGAAGGCGTAGAACGAGATTGGGCAGTGACGACCAAGCAGTTTATCGCCAATTCTGCGGGGCATGTGAAAGCCGC
>DIYC01000063.1:0-5125 GCA_002428895.1 Burkholderiales bacterium UBA6064
AATAAAGCCACAGAACACCCGTTTGCCTGTAAAGACACTCATGGTAAGTTGCGTGTTGGTGCAGCAGTCAGTGTGGGTAAGGGCAGTGAAGAGCGGGTTGATCTGCTGGTGAAAGCTGGGGTCGATGTGCTCGTTGTCGATACTGCGCACGGGCATAGTAAAGGGGTGCTCGATCGGGTTCGTTGGATTAAATCCAATTACCCAGATACCGATGTGATCGGGGGCAATATTGCCACAGCCGATGCCGCTATTGCATTGGCAGAAGTAGGTGCCGATGGAGTTAAAGTGGGTATTGGTCCAGGTTCAATTTGTACTACTCGGATTATTGCTGGTGTGGGTTTGCCACAAATGACAGCCATTTCCAATGTTGCTGAAGCTCTAAAACCATTCGGAATACCGGTTATTGCAGATGGCGGTATTCGTTATTCAGGTGATATTGCAAAAGCGCTTGCCGCGGGGGCTAGTTCGGTGATGATGGGTAGTAAGTTTGCTGGCACCGAAGAAGCGCCCGGTGAAATTGTTTTGTTTCAAGGTCGAAGCTATAAATCGTATCGTGGCATGGGCTCACTCAGTGCCATGGCGCAAGGTTCGGCAGACCGTTATTTTCAAGACCCAGCAAACAATGCTGACAAGTTGGTGCCCGAGGGTATTGAAGGCCGTGTTCCCTACAAAGGTTCAGTGGTAGCAATTATTTATCAGCTTGTTGGGGGTGTTCGCTCAGCCATGGGTTACGTGGGCTGCAAAACAATTGCTGACATGCATCAGCATGCAAGTTTTGTTGAAATATCAAGTGCAGGTATGCGAGAGTCTCATGTGCACGATGTGCAAATTACCAAAGAAGCTCCTAACTACCAAGTTGATTAATTCACGCTTGTTCTGGCTTATTTGACCTAATCCGTAAAATTGATTATGAATCATCAAAAAATTCTTGTTTTAGATTTTGGCTCGCAACTCACTCAATTGATTGCTCGCCGAGTTCGTGAATGTGGGGTGTTGTGTGAAATACTGCCTTGTGATGTAGACCCACAGCGCATTCAACGCTTTAATGCCAGCGGTATTATTTTATCGGGAAGTTATCAGTCCGCCTATCATGCTGACACAGAGAGGGCACCACCCATCGTGTTTGAGTTGGGGTTGCCGGTTTTAGGGATTTGCTATGGCATGCAAACGATGGCACAGCAGTTGGGGGGGGCAGTTCAAGCTGGGCAGGTGCGCGAGTTTGGTCATGCACAAATTGAACTGACAACAACTTGTCGTTTATTTGAAGGCCTCGTTGACCAAGTGGGCGACCAAGGGCAATCGCTATTGAATGTGTGGATGAGCCATGGTGATACGGTGACTGCAGTGCCGCCAGGTTTTAAAGTGGTGGCTGCAACCAAGGCATGCCCAATCGCAGCAATTGCAGACGAAAGGCGGCATTTTTATGGCCTGCAATTTCACCCTGAAGTCACGCACACTGTGCAGGGCAAGCTCATTCTAGAACGATTTGTTAAACACGTGTGCGGCTGTGCTGGCGATTGGAACATGCCCAACTTTATTGAAGAGTCGGTGCAAGCAATTCGTCAGCAAGTCGGGCAAGATGAAGTCATTCTGGGTTTGTCGGGTGGCGTTGATTCTTCGGTGGCTGCCGCATTAATTCACCGTGCCATTGGCGACCAACTGACCTGTGTCTTTGTTGATCATGGGTTGTTGCGTCACCAAGAAGCTGAACAAGTAATGGCTACTTTTGCGCAGCATCTGGGTGTGTGCGTGGTGCATGTTGATGCGTCTCACACTTTTATGTCTCAGCTCAGTGGCATTATCGATCCAGAGCAAAAACGTAAAATAATTGGCAAAGCCTTTGTCGAGGTGTTTGAACAGGAGGCAGCCAATCGTCTAAATGCAAAGTGGTTGGCACAAGGTACTATTTACCCCGATGTAATCGAATCGGCTGGCGCAAAAACAGGTAAAGCCACTAGTATTAAAAGCCACCACAATGTGGGTGGGCTGCCTGAAAAATTGCATTTAAAGTTACTTGAACCACTTCGCGATTTATTTAAAGATGAAGTGAGGCAACTGGGTGTCGAGCTGGGTTTACATCCTGATATGGTATACCGTCATCCTTTCCCTGGCCCTGGCTTGGGTGTGCGCATATTGGGCGAGGTTAAAGCTGAATACGCCAAAATCTTGCAATTGGCCGACGCAATTTTTATCGAAGAACTGCGCAACACCACTGCCACGCAACAAGATGTTGCAGCGGGCTTGTGTCAATCTCACGACGTTGGGCAAAGTTGGTATGCGTTAACTAGCCAGGCTTTCGCTGTATTCCTGCCGGTACGTTCGGTGGGTGTAATGGGTGATGGTCGCACGTATGAGTACGTGGTTGCTATTCGTGCAGTGCAAACACAAGATTTTATGACTGCCCATTGGGCGCATTTGCCGTATGCTTTGTTGGGTCGAATTTCTAACCGTATTATCAACGAAGTGCAGGGTATTAATCGTGTGGTGTACGATATTTCGGGTAAACCACCGGCTACGATTGAGTGGGAGTGATTTTTTGATCGTAGGTTGTTGGTCTATCCTCACTCTCGACAGCACGCTGTCCCGGAGTTCGAACCATGCGCCGCCGAATCAGTTTTGTTTGCTCCTGCGGTTGGCGCTGACACTTCAATCGCCCAGAAACCAAAAGGGGGAATGGGTTCATTAAACGGAATTGCTTTTTAAGTGCACAGCCTATTCGGTTGTTAGTCGATGTTGGCTAAGACCAACTTGCGTATCTGATTTTTGTCTGATAAATAAAAAATGAGTATTGACAATTAAGCGAGTCAACAATATCATTTCGACATAAACCCCGCCGGTGAGAGTATCGTCGGCCCGACGTCGCACTTGTTGCGGCGTCTCTTTTTCATCAAGCATTTAAATTTTATCAGCCTAGCATCGGTTTTTTATCGGTTTGTGTTTTTTCTTGGGCACTTGTTTTATTCAGTTCAGTGATACCTAATTTGAGTCTCATCGTTTCAATCTAAAGGATAGCGTGATTGATTTTAATCACGCAATGGGTAAAGTCAAGTTGTATTCTGGTTAAAGCTCGAAATGATTCTGCAGCTCATGAATCTTTTTTTCACTCGCTTAAGGTTGAATGTTTACACGAATCATTTTGTTGATCGTGACTAGGCAGGTTATTTTTCAGTATTACACCAAGAGGCTTATAAAATAACCTATGCAATTTGCAATCAGGTTTTGTTGTCATTGTTATTTTTGCGTAAATTTAGTTATAAATACTTCTCAAATTTGAGTAAATCACAGGGATAGATATGTTAAAAAAAGAAATTCTTCAACCAGAAAATCAAAACAAAAAATATGAGTCGCTTTTTAATGATATTGATACTGGTCAAATTAAGCTTCCCATGTTTCAGCGTGAATTTGTTTGGGAGAAAGAACAGTCTGCAAAGCTTATCGATTCGATTATTAAAGGCTTTCCAATTGGTACATTTATTTTCTGGAACACAACAGAAGAATTGAAAAGTTATAAGGATGTTGGGAATCATAAGTTGCCAGATACGCCAAAAGGTAATTATGTTCAATATATTCTCGACGGTCAGCAGCGGATAACGTCACTGTATGCGATTCAAAAGGGTATACGACTAAAGAAAGATGGTAAAGAAGTTGACTACAAAGACATATTTATTGATTTAACATCGTCACATCAATCTGATGAGTCGTTAATTACTACTGAACAATCATCGGATTCTGACTCTGGTCGATACCTGTCTGTGCATCGTTTACTCACATCACCAATGTCAGATTTATTTGATGAGTTTGATAAAAAAATGCACAAGCTAATCGAGTTTTATAAGAGTAAACTAGTTAATTATGATTTTTCTACGATAATAATTAGAGATTACCCAATAGAAATCGCTTGCGAAATATTCTCAAGAATAAATACAGCAGGAAAATCCTTAACAATATTTGAAATCATGGTGGCAAAAACCTATGATGAGTCTAAATGTTTCGATTTGGCTAATAGGTTTGAGATTCTCAGGGATGGATCTGAAGAGGAAAAGAGGTGTCTAGCTAAAGCAAAATTTGACACTCTTCCCGAATCAATTGTAATGCAGTGTGTTTCTGCTATTCTCAGCAAAGCAGTACGCGGGCGAGATATTCTAAAAATAAAGCGTGATGATTTTATAAATGTCTGGCCGTTAATGGTTGACTCTTTATTTTCTACGGTTGATTTCATCAGGTCAGAGCTTAGGGTTCCTGTTTCTATTCTTCTCCCATACCCTGCGTTAACTATTCCGTTAACATATTTTTTTTACCGCACAAAAAATAAAAAACCGACCAATAAGCAAATAAAGTTGTTGGAGCAGTTTTTTTATTGGTGTGGAGTTACAGAAAGATACAGCTCATCATCTGATACAAAAATAACTGACGATCTTAATAAAATAGATACAATCATTATGGATGATGAGCCAAAATATTTAGAAAGCGAGTTGAGTATTTCTAAAGATATTATAAAACAAACATGTTTTTCGACGGGAGATGCATTTTGTAAATCAATACTCTGCCTTCTTGTTTATAATCAACCTAGATCGTTTGACACAGATGGGATAGTAAATTTAGACAATAGCAATCTTAAAATAGCTTCAAGTCTAAATTACCACCATTTTTTCCCAAAAAAATATTTAGAAGTTAAAAATAAAGACGCGAAACAAAATTTAATTGCAAACATTACATTAATTGACGGGTATTCAAATAAGCATATAATAGGAAAAAAGCCTCCGAGTGATTATATTAGTAAATTTTCTGAAGATAATTCACAGATGGAAAAAACTCTTAAAAGTCATCTGATAAATGATGTAAAAGAATTTGGCATTGATTCTGACGATTATGATGTTTTTATCGATAAACGATCATTAGAAATTTCAAACTTGCTTACTAAAAAGCTTACAAAGTGCTAAATTTGATTCCACTTATTTCACAGTAGTCGTCTGCTAACCTAAATTTTTTATTAGACAAAAACCACCAGTTCCATGTAATCCCATCTCTCAACCCCCCTCAAGCCCTAAACCCAGTGTTAATTGGGCGATACAAGCCAGTGCAAACGTTTCAGTGCGTAAAATGCGTTGGCTAAAACAAAGAATGT
>DIYC01000063.1:5362-5762 GCA_002428895.1 Burkholderiales bacterium UBA6064
TAAAAGAATGTGGGCGTTGTGGTGTGTAGCCAGTTCAATTTCTGTGTCGTCAAAACCACCTTCTGGGCCAACCAGAATCACGATGGGTGTGTTTGTGTTTGCGACCTGTTGGTTTTGCTGGGCTAACCAACGGTGAAAATGCGCCTGGGTATTGTGGGGTGTAAATAGAATAATTTCGACGTTTTGAAACGTGTTGTGCAGGTGATTGAATAACTCGTTCAGGCTGCTAAGTGGACGCAGCGTTGGTAAATACAAGCGCTCACTTTGCAATGCTGAACTGATTAGTAGTTTGTGCCAATGGGCTTGCTTTTTTTGTGCACGCTCAGTCGTTAATTGCACCACGCTGCGGCGTGCCTGAAACGGAAAAAAACCACGGGCACCCAACTCGGTACATTTGCCT
>DIYC01000063.1:5957-6488 GCA_002428895.1 Burkholderiales bacterium UBA6064
CCACATTTGCCTAAAATCAATTCCATTTTGTCTCCCTCGGGCAGGGCTTGGGCCACATAGATTGGACGTGTTAACTCGGTGTTGGTACTTGTGAGTGCTTCTGCGGTGATGACAACTTGAGCCTGATTTTTAGACAGATAGTGCAACACAGCCGGAAAAATTTGACCACGGCCATTCCAAGCGTGTACTTCGTTGAGATTGTTTAATCGCAGTACTCGTGAGGCGTAATGTAGAATTTCTTCATTAAATTCAAGGGTTTGACCTGTTTTTTCAGCGTTGGGTAAGTAAAATCGATGGGTTCGTTTAGGGGGTGTTGTCTTCATGAAAAAACGATTCTCGGTTAATGGCTGCACATTGTTGCATAGCTTTGATAGAATTGCTGTTTTTAAATTGCCCATTTTGGGCAATGGTTTTAAGAGATTCTTCCATGTCTTCCTCTACTCAAAGTATGGCCAATGCAATTCGTGCCTTGGCGATGGATGCCGTTCAAGCTGCTAAATCGGGTCACCCAGGCATGCCCATGGGCATGGC
>DIYC01000063.1:6672-6874 GCA_002428895.1 Burkholderiales bacterium UBA6064
GGCATGCCCATGGGCATGGCCGAAATTGCAGTGGCCTTGTGGTCGCGTCATTTAAAGCATAACCCGCACAATCCGAATTGGGCTGATCGTGATCGGTTTGTTTTGTCCAATGGTCACGGCTCAATGTTATTGTATGCCTTACTGCATTTAACGGGCTACGATTTACCGATTGAACAGCTTCAACGCTTTCGGCAACTTCATT
>DIYC01000063.1:7068-7286 GCA_002428895.1 Burkholderiales bacterium UBA6064
CAACGCTTTCGGCAACTTCATTCTAAAACACCTGGGCATCCCGAAGTAGAGATTACTCCAGGGGTTGAAACCACCACGGGGCCTTTAGGGCAGGGCATTGCCAATGCCGTGGGCATGGCTTTGGCTGAAAAATTGCTAGCGGCTGAATTTAATCAACCTGGTTTGCCGATTGTTGACCACAACACCTATGTGTTTTTGGGCGATGGCTGTTTGATGGA
>DIYC01000063.1:7494-8407 GCA_002428895.1 Burkholderiales bacterium UBA6064
ATGGAAGGCATCAGCCACGAGGTGTGTTCATTGGCGGGTACATTGGGTTTGTCAAAATTGATTGTTTTGTATGACGACAACGGTATCTCGATTGATGGTCAAGTTGAACATTGGTTTGCTGATGACACCGTCAAACGGTTTGAATCATACGGTTGGAATGTCATTGCATCGGTCAATGGTCATGATGTGGATGCCGTTGATCAAGCCATTATGCAGGCTAAAAAGAATGCAATGCATGACCTTGGGCCAACTTTGATTTGCTGCAAAACCAACATTGGTCAAGGTTCACCCAAGTTGGCAGGTACTGATAAAGTGCACGGCGCCCCGTTGGGCGAAGAAGAGATCGCCGCAACCCGCCAGGCAATTGGTTGGCCACATGCTCCGTTTGAAATTCCCGCCGAAATTTATAATCTGTGGGATGCGCAAATTGAAGGGGCTGCCCGTGAGTCGGCCTGGAATAAAACCTTTGACGTGTACACTCAACAGTTTCCTGAATTAAGCGCTGAATTTAAACGTCGAATGGCTGGGCAATTACCGAGTCATTTTGATCAGATTGCGCAACAGTTGTTGCAACAAGTCGATGCTCAAGCCCAGACTATTGCCAGTCGCAAAGCAAGCCAAAATGCCATTACTTTATTAGCCAACCATCTGCCTGAATTGTTGGGTGGGTCGGCCGATTTAACCGGTTCAAACTTAACCAATTGGCCCAATTGTGTTGCGCTGCGTCGCACCGACGATTCGTTTATCGCAGGCAATCACATTAATTGGGGTGTTCGAGAATTTGGTATGTCTGCCGCTTTAAATGGGGTGGCATTACATGGCGGTTATTTGCCGTTTGGGGGTACATTCTTAACTTTTTCTGACTATTCCAGAAATGCGCTGCGTATGGCTGCGCTCATGAAAAAACGAGTGA
>DIYC01000166.1:0-519 GCA_002428895.1 Burkholderiales bacterium UBA6064
AAATTTAAAGTTAAAACGCTTGTGCGTCTGCTTGCTCTGTCAGTTTTTCCGCATCTTTACGGCCAAACATCCAGAACAGTGCAGGGGTTAAAAAAGTATCCAACAGTGTTGAGCTGATTAAGCCGCTGAAAATCACCACCGCAACCGGGTGCAATATTTCAGTGCCGGGCCGCTCGGCTTCAAACAACAAAGGCGCAAGTGCAAAGGCTGTAACGAGTGCGGTCATCAACACAGGGCTCAATCGTTCCATTGACCCCCGTACGATCATCGACTGCGTGAATTGCTCATGCTCGAATCGCATCAAGTTGATGTAATGGCTTACCTTTAAAATGCCGTTGCGCACCGAAATGCCTGCTAGCGTGATAAAGCCGATCAAGGCAGCAACGGACAAAGGCTGGCCAGACAACCACAAACCCAAAACAGCACCCACCATGGCCAAAGGAATATTGCCCATGATGATGAGCGACAAACGCACTGATTGGTAACGGCTGTACAACACGGCGAACATCAGGACCAATG
>DIYC01000166.1:714-9230 GCA_002428895.1 Burkholderiales bacterium UBA6064
CCAATGAGATAATGGACAAAAATCCCACTAATCTTGTGGCTTCTTCTTGCGCCTCAAACTGGCCACCAAGTGTGATGAAATATCCTTCAGGCAATTTGAAGACACCTACCGCACTTCGAATCTCTTCGACCACCTCCGACAGTGCCCTTCCCTGAGCATTCGCTGAAATCACAATACGGCGCTTACCATCGTCGCGGCGCATTTGATTGGGGCCATCGCCGTCTTCAATGTCCGCCAATAAACTCAGCGGGACTGCACCGCTTGGTGTTTGAATCAGCAGTTGTTTGATTTGCTCAAGACTTCTGTCCTCTTCGTCAAGCTTCAACACCAGTGAAAACCGGCGATTGCCTTCAACCACCTGTGCAATTTTCTCGCCCTCAACCACGGCTTGAAGTGAATGCAAAATCTCGGAACCTGACACGCCATATTGCGAGGCCGCATCGTAGTTCACTCGTACTTTTATTTCTGGCGCAAGCACCTGCTTTTCTACTTCCAGATCCACCAGCCCATCAATGCTGGCCAGTTGAGCACGAAGCTGTTCAGCTGTGCCGCGAAGCGTATCAAGGTCGTCGCCAAACACCTTGATGGCAATTTGTGAACGCACACCGGAAAGCATGTGGTCGATTCGATGTGAAATAGGCTGACCCACCGCTATTGCCGCAGGCAAGTTTTGTAAACGCTGCCTGATCTCGGCCTGCAACTCAGCCATTGGTCTGGTCATTTCAGATGCGTGGATGAGTCCCAAATCGAGTTCTGAAACATGAACGCCTTCAGCATGTTCATCGAGTTCTGCACGTCCACTGCGCCTGCCGATGTGGGTAATTTCTGGGACATCGGCTAGCAACAATTCGGCCTGTGAGGCCAGCTTCGAGCTTTCCTCAAGTGTAACGCCGGGATTTAATCGCATACCAATCAACAAGGTGCCCTCATTGAACGGCGGCAAAAAAGTTTTTGCGAAAAACGGAATTGACGCTACCGCAATTACAACAGCAACCATGCTCATTACCAGTGCAGTTTTAGGTTGCTTCAACACACGCGACAAGCTGCCGTGGTAACGCGCCTTTAACCACGCCAATACTCGGGTGTCTCCATGATCCAGATTTTTGATGCGCGGTAGCAAGTAATACGACAACACTGGGGTTACCGTGACCGACACAACAAGCGAAGCCAGCGTGGACACGATGAACGCAATGCCCAAGGGTACAAACAGCTTGCCTTCAATCCCGGGGAGGGCAAATAACGGAATGAACACCAAAACAATAATCGCCGTGGCGTACACAATGCCGGTTCGTACTTCCAGACTGGCCTTACGCACCAGTGCGACCAAATCGAAGACTTCTCCAGGGTGTTTGGCGCGCTGTTCTTTTAGGCGGCGAAGAATGTTTTCTACGTCCACCACTGCATCATCGACCAAACCACCAATGGCGATGGCCAGGCCACCCAGTGTCATGGTGTTGATTGAAAGCCCGAAATAATTGAATACCAAGGCGGTGATAAAAATTGACACCGGAATAGCGGTAAGTGCAATGACAGTGGGGCGCACCGTGCCCAAAAAGAAAAACAGCACGGCCGCCACAAAAACAGATGCCCCAATCAACTTGCCTTGCAAAGTTGAAATGGAAGCTTCAATGAAACTGGCTTGCCGGAAAGTAACACGGGGCTCCTCCATGCCAGCCGGCAAGCTGCCTTTCATGGCCAGAAGCGCCTCCTCTACTCGTTTGGTCAAATCGATGGTGTCGGCAGCAGGCTGCTTTTGAATACCCAGGATGACTGCAGGTTTACCTTCAAAGCCTGCGTCGCCACGCTTCACAGCGGCTGCAAATTCGACCTTGGCGACCTGCCTTAATAAAACTGCCTGTTCATTTTGATAACCAACAGCAACATTGCGCAGGTCATCAAGCGAGCTGGTTCTGCCCAAATGTCGAATCAGGTACTCACGCCCGTTGAGCGACAAAAATCCCCCCGAGGTGTTGGAGGCAAAACCGCTGAGTGCGCTTTGCAAATTCTCGATGGTGACACCCAGTTCAATCATGCGGCGCAAATCGGGCTGCACCTGAAATTGGCGAACCTCGCCACCGATTGGAATAACCTGTGCCACACCTTGAATGGATAATAAACGTGGACGCAACACCCAGTCGGCATACTCGCGCACCTGCATGGGTGAAATTTTAGCCACATCCACCGGAATGGCGATTTGCATGATCTCACCCATGATGGAGCTGACTGGTCCCATCGTGGGGGCTACACCCGCCGGTATCGCTTCTTCAAGACTACTTAACCGTTCTGAAACCATTTGGCGGGCACGATAAATTTCAGTGTCCCAATTAAAAGTGACGTAAATGAAAGAAAGGCCTGCACTTGAAACAGAGCGAATTACTTCCACACCCGGCAGGCCGTTTAAAGCGGTTTCCAGAGGGAAAGTAATCAACTGCTCCACTTCTTCCGAGGCCATTCCGCCCGCCTCGGTAATGACAGTAACGGTGGGTTTATTCAGATCCGGGAACACGTCCACGGGCGTTTGAGTCAATGTGAATGCGCCGTATATGGTCAATATAAGCGCGCCGAGCAATACCAACAGTCGATTTTTTAAACTGTTGTCCAATAGCATTTGAAACATGGTCTCTCTCCTATCGAACTTGGTTAATCAGGGTTGCGCCCTGAATCACCACGCGTTCATTGCCGGAAAGACCACTTCTAACTAGTACTTCTACCCCATTCAGAGGCTCGGTAATGACTACTTTGGGCTCGAAAATTTCTGGCTCTTTTTTTACCCAAATAATGGTTTGGTTCGATGAGTTTTTAACCACCGATGCACTGGGTATTGCAATACCATCGATGTTGTTTGCAAGTTCGCCATACACTTTCAACAACTGTCCCGTTGGGAAACGAACATCTGCCAAATCACGAGATTCGAATACCAAGGACAGCGATTGATTTTTAACACTGCTGCTTGCGCCGACGTAATTTAGCTTCAAGACTTTGTCGCCGGCACGAATACTTGCAGACGAGAAATTTGGTACTGCTCCGGATTCAAACCAACTGGCTTCCACTCGAACCACTTTTGGGTTGACCACTTCAAACAATACATCACCTTCAGCGTAAACCTTGCCGGTGATGGCTGTAGCTGAAGCCACGGTGCCCGTTAAGGGAGACCTCAATTCCTCGCGTGAACTGATACCACCCGACAGAGCGGACACTTGTCCATTGATACTTTGCACTTGCGCTTTTGCAGCATCAATTTCCTTGCGGGGCACGGTGTCTGCAAGTTGGCTAAGCCGTTCGACACGCTGTGTGGCCAAGGACAATTCCGATCTCAACTGGGCAAGCTGTGCCTGCTGGCTACTTCGCTCAAGTGGAGCCTGATGCATGTGCACATAGCCAAGAACTTGGCCTTTTTTCACTTGTTCACCCAGGCGAGGGACACCGGAACTTGCAGGTACAAAATGACCGCCCAACACAGTTTGAACAACCCCACCAGATTGAGGATCAAGTACCACTTGTCCGTTCATTTCAATCACCTTGGACAATGGCTGAACATTTACAACTTGCGTGCGCAGGGCGAGTTGACGTTGTGCTGGTTTTGGTAGGAATACCTCGCCTGTGGCTTGTCTTTTCGGGCCATCGCCTGTAGTTGTGGCAGGTGTTTCATCACCATGATCGTGGCCTGGGCCTGCGATCAAAGGCAAAGGACTAAGCAAGCTAATTGCCAATATTGAGAGTACAACTTGTTTGTTCAACACGATTATTTGCCTCCCTTAGACTTCAAACGAATGTAGCCAATTACGAGCAAAGCGAGCACCACAAATCCACCCAGTACAAACAATGCGATCATAAACAAACGGGGTGCAATTTCTTCTACATTGGCTTGTTCATCGTGTTGGTGCAACTGCAGTTCTCCAGCGAGAATATCGACTTTTTCACCTGCAGAAATGGTCATGGCGACTGCGACTGGCCCTTCCTCAAGCCCTTCGGGAAGTTCAGCATCAAATTCGCCTTCCGCATGCAATTCAACTTCCACAGGGCTTCCGTTTAGTTCAAGCTCTACAGTTGCGTTTTCAACAGGCGCATTCGTTTCAAAGTGGTCAATATAAATTTCCAGCGTTCGTCCATTCACGATACCAACAGCTTCGAACAGCTCCGACTCCATCACCACGCGTGGAGAGGCCTCCCCTGTTGTCACTGGCGCCTCATCGCCATGATCGTGACCAGGGCCAGCATTGCTTGTCGCAGAAAAAACCAGCAAACCTGTCAACAACAACGCTGACAATATTTGAATTAAAAAAGTACTTTGTTTCATCACATTCATCTCATTGTTTGTCATGGTAGAAGTCCCAATGCCTGTTTGTAGGCAGAAACTTTGGCGGCATATTCAACAGCAGACTTGCGTGCCAGCCTGTCGGCCTCGAAGGCCTTCTGCTCGGCAATTAACAAGGTGGGTAAATCGGTTTCGCCCAAATCAAAAGAGCGCTTATAAAGCGCAAAAGTCTTTGCTGCCAGCTTGGCTTGCTCCTGTGCAGCCGCCCGTAATTGGGCGAATGTATCCAGGGTTGCTTCAGCAGCGCGCCCTCGGGCAACCACCATTTGCTGGGTTTTGGTTAAATTGACTCGTGCGGCGATTTTCTCGCTGTCGGCTAGCAGTACACGACTCTGATATTCCGAGGTATTACCCAGTGGAATACGGGTGGACACGATCAAAGATTTTTCACTGGCCGAGGCGAAAGCACCTCGATCGCTTACGATCACTAAACCTACTTCTGGGTTGGCACGAGTCTGCGTCTCAATCAAATCGGCCTGCCGTTGATGTGCCACAAGTAGAACCTGCGCAAGCTGTAATGCCGGGTGATCATTCGGCGTTAAGCCATTGGGAATGTCGGTACTCTCAGTTTGAATGCGTGAAAGCGTTGAAATAGGCAAGCCGATGGTGCTTGCATAATTAACGCCAATTTCATTCAGAGCAAATTGAGCTCGGCCCAGATCGACCCTGGATTGCTCGTATAAGGCAGATGCCTGATAGAAATCCGTTTGAGCCAAGTCGCTAGCTTTAACCCGTTTTTCAACATCGACCATCAGTTCTTTGGCGGTTTTGCTACGGGCTTGTGCTATTTCAACATCAAGATTCGCTGCAAGGGTGTCCCACAACGTTTGACGTACCACACCTGCTAGCTCCAGTTTTTTTTGCTGTAGCTGCAGTTGCGCCATTTCAATTTCCGCATCTCGTAGCAACTGAGTACGGCCTCTCTCTTTCCAATTCCAGATGGGTGCTGACACACCAAACTCGATTTCTCTGAGTCCTTGATTGTTGTAGTTCTTGTCAGATCGATAAGAGCCTTCCAGCGAAAGCGGTTGAGCAGTGAATGCTTTGGCTGAGTTTCTTCTCGCTTCAAATGCTTCAATGCGTTTAATGGCGGATTGAATTTCGGGGTCTATGTCCAATGCCGATTCAAAAGCATCTTGGACAGTCACTTCGGTTTCCATCGGCATTAGCTGTTGTGTAAACGCAGTTGTAGCAGCGTTCATCAACAACAATGCAATGCAAAGGGATACCACGCGGTGTGGTGAGTACATGGGTAATTCTCCAAACAAAACAAACAAACTGCCCTGATCTCACCCTGCATACGCAGGTGAACAAGGCTGCAAATTTAAATTTTGTTTAGACCCAATTCGGGCGTTCTATTCGGTTGGAGAGAAAGGAGTTGAAGCCATTAAGCAGCTCAGGAGCTTGGCTCAAGGCAGCAGGTACTGCTTCAAAATGAAACAAGCCGGGAAGCACGCTTACACTGTGAGCATGGCAATGGCAATGGTGATGGTCGCCATCACACGAGGTGCCTTGTAGGGTGTTGTTGATCACGTCTTTGCTGTGTTCGTGACCGTTGTGGCTATGAAGGACTGACTCGATTACAGACTCATGTTCGGAATCGTGCCCATGATAGGTCTCCACCGCTGCAAGCACGGCTTGAAGCGGTATCACCAACATAAACAAAAAGAGCCAGATTTTTTTCATCAAATTAAGAGTGTCACACCTTGGTGTAATAGTCAAGTAAACCTGTAGGGTTTTCAAGCCACATTGAGTAATTCCTGTCGTTTTTGGACGGGAGTTAAATAATTCAGCGCTGAATTCAATCGCTGATAGTTATAAAAACTTAGGTATTTTTCAACTGCTGACACAATCGATGCGTGGTTGATAAAATGCAAATCATTCAAATATTCGGTTTTTAGGTTACGAAAAAATCGTTCTTGTACCGCATTATCCCAACAACACCCGCGATGACTCATGCTTTGAATCATTGAGTGATCTTTTAGTGTGTGTTGAAATAGGTGTGCAGTATACTGCACACCTTGATCAGAGTGAAACATCAACCCTTTTGTATTGGGGGTCGCTTCAGAAAACGGAAAAAAATCGTACGCTAAGCCGGTTGCAGCGGCCGTAATGGCCTGAACTTGCCCGCGCCGATCTTGGCGCTGCTGCGCCACAGGTAATCGACGGTTAGGTTAATGTGCTCCCATCCCAGCGGCGACAGGTATTGCAACAGCGTGTCTTCGACGGCATGGCCATTGCCACGCAAGGCATGCGCTGCGCGTTCCAGATAGACCGTATTCCACAGCACAATGGCCGCCCCGTCACCAGGTTGAGGCCACTGGCCCGGTAGCGTGGCCAAGAACCTCGGCGTGTCTGTTCCTACGCGGTACCGCTGGGTGCCAGCCTCGGCACAGGCTTAGCGTACGATTTTTTTCCGTTTTCTGAAGCGACCACAATAAACCCTGTCATCGTAAAAGCTAAAAAACTTCCGCTCACTCCAGAATCACTGCTAAACTTTAGAATCTAATAGAAAACCGATCAAACGGACAAGTGATGTCAGCCGAACAAGAAAACCAACAACCAGCGTTGTTTGAATCTGAATCCGAAATATCAATTATTCCAGAGCGAATTCGAGTCCTGGCCAACAAAGCTCGTTTAAAGCAAGGCGCCGGTAAAATTGAAGAACTCACCCCTGATGAATTGCAAGATCGAGAAAAAGACTCAAATGCTCTAGTCAATATGGGCCGGAATTTAAGACGATCTAATCTACGATCTGATGAACACCCCAATGGCGACTTGTTTATTGCCGATTTATTTGATTATGCGCTGAAAGATGATGGTGCTTCAATGGAAGCCCCTATTTTTTCATTGGCAACTCGACCCGACTTAAGAATATGGAAATGGGTCAGTAAAGACGGCCAAAAGTCTCTTGAAGTCACTCCCAGTGTCAAAGGCAGAGCAACCCAGCACGACAAAGACATTCTCATTTTTTTGATTTCTCAAATGACTGAAGGGCTAAATCTAGGACGACCCGATGCAAAACAACGAACAGTTCGATTTTGTGTTTACGACTATTTAGTTAAGACCAATAAAAGTACGGGCGGCAAAGAATATCAACGGCTTGAAGAAAGTCTTGACCGGTTAGCAGGTACACGTATTAAAACAGACATTAAAACTGGTGGCGAACGAGTTAAAGAATCATTTGGTATTTTAGATGCCTGGCGTATCGTTGAAAAATCACCCAACAAACAAATCATGGTTGCTGTAGAAGTCACCCTTTCAAAATGGCTTTATAACTCCATTCAATCATTTGAAGTACTCACCATCGACTCCTTATATTTCAGACTCAGAAAACCTCTTGAGAAACGATTGTACGAAATTGCACGCAAACACGTAGGGAAACAACAAGGCTGGAAAATCCAATTAGAACTACTCAAAGAAAAAACAGGGAGCAGTGCTGATCTGCGTGAGTTCAGAAGAATGATTAAAGAAATTGCCCAAGCCAACACAATTCCAAATTACTTACTTGTACTCGATGAAAACGACAATGCAATCTTTAAAATCAAAGATAAAAACAGGCTACTAGGGTTGTTATAAAACAAATTTTTGTGGATAACTCTCGTTATATTACCCACGCCCATTTCGTTACATCACCCACGAATTCTCGTTATATCACCCACAGATGGATTTTAAAAGGCTTACCCATAAAGCCTCTTAGAAGGTTTTCCACAGCTTAACAGTGCCTCCGTTCTGTTCAACTTGTGAGTAAATTACAAATCACGTCGTTACATTGCCCACAAGACTATCGGTATATCACCCACAAACCTTCGTTATATTACCCACACAACACTCAATTTTATCCATTATCTTCAATAAGCTACAAAGGATTTTTAGCGGTTAACATATTTAACTATATATTTAACAAATTCTGTGTTCTTCTGTATCTACAAAGAATAAAAGCCGCTGAATGCGGACTTGCTTCGAGCAAGCTCTTGCTTGTCTCGCATCGGGCTAACGTTCGCATCAAACAAGTTTGTTGCTCACTGGCCGACCGTCGTGCCGGTTCAGACGCGGTTTATTTGTTCAGCAAATCGGTGGCTTTTTGCAAGTAAATATTCCTTAATAAATTTATTTATTAAGAAACAGTCAAATTAATTTTTAAATTTAAAATACTCGTTATATCAACCACACTTATTTTATTTTTTGATTGAAAGGAATC
>DIYC01000008.1:0-8015 GCA_002428895.1 Burkholderiales bacterium UBA6064
TTGTTGGTTCATTCAGTTTGAGTTTGTTTTTGAGCAGAATGAAATGAGGTAGTTATCATGAATGAACTACTTCATGGGCTGGCCGAAAAAGCCGACAGGAGAGTTTTTTGTTTTAAAACTATTTCAACTACGTTTTTTAGGATAAACTGCGGGCATGAGAAAAAATGATTCTATCTTGCCATCTGTTGTCATCCTAATTTCTGGGCGCGGTTCTAACATGCAAGCGTTGGTTCGTTACGCGCAGCAAACCGTCGAGTTTACAATTAAAGCAGTTATTAGTAATACCCCCAAGGCGACTGGGCTTGACTTTGCGCGAGCTTCAGGGCTGAATACTGTGGTGGTTGACCATACTCTTTTTTCCTCTCGCGATGCGTTCGATTTGGCTTTGGCTGGTGAAATTAAACAACTTAATCCCGATTTAATCGTTTTGGCGGGTTTTATGAGAATTTTAACGCCAGCATTTGTCACTCAGTTTGAGAATGCTATTGTTAACATTCATCCCTCATTGTTGCCCGCTTTTACTGGTCTAAATACGCATCAACGCGCCATTGATGCGGGTGTTCGCGTGCACGGTGCCACTGTCCATTTAGTTACTGCGGAACTCGACGTTGGGCCAATTCTTGACCAGGCCGTGTTGGCTGTTAATGAAAATGAAACGAGTGATCGTTTAGCCGCTAGAGTTTTGGCTTTAGAACATCAAATGTACCCGCGTGCTATTTCAGCGTATTTACGGCGTCATATTGTGCTGCAAAACGGTCAAATTAAAGGGGCAAAATCAATGTCACTGTTTCATGGTTTACTAAGCTAAAGTTGCCAAAGAGGTTTATTTGATCAACAAACATAAAAGTCACCATCGTCGTGCACAACATACGCAACATCAATCAAAACCCCACAAAGGGCCTCCGGTTAATCAATTCGGGTTGTTGTCGGTCGTAGCAGAATTAATTTCACACCTGGATGTCACGGATGCGCCTGCAGATTTTTTGGTGTCCTGTTTTTTAAAAGAACGTCCCAATTTAGGGGCTCGTGATCGGTCAGTCATCGCAGAAGCGGTGTTTTGTTGGTTAAGGTTAAAGCCACGTATTCAATATTTAGCCCAAATTGGTGCTACAGCCTCTGCCTTACGGCAGGCTAAACTGGCTTTATTTATTTCTGGAGCCACACAAGAAATTTGGTCTAAAGGTTCTGTTGAGGACAATGAGTGGTTAAGTCGGTCTATTAATATTCCTCTTGAGTCATTACCACTCGAAGCAGTAACTTGTATGCCGTTGTGGTTTTATAACCAATTGGCAAAAGTTTATGGTCATGAAATGGTTCTTGGCTACTCTGCTTTTAATTTACAGTCGGCACCCCTAGATTTGCGCGTTAACACGTTAAAAACAACCGCCAAAAACCTTGTCAGCGAATTAACTGAACAAGGCGTAACCTGTGAGCCTATTTCTGGTTTGTCGGCTGGTGTTCGGGTTTCAGGTAAACCCAATTTAATGCAAACGGCTTTGTTTAAAGATGGTTTGTTCGAGTTTCAAGATGCTGGAAGCCAGTGGGTTTCTAAGTTGGTGGCACCGCGACGTGGGGATTTGGTGATTGATTTTTGTGCTGGCGCAGGCGGAAAAACCTTGGCAATTGGCGCTTTAATGAAAAATACGGGTCGAATAGTGGCAGTCGACAATCATGAGAAGCGATTGTTAAAGTTTAAGCCACGTGCAGCGCGAGCTGGCCTAAGTAATTTTTCAACTTTGTGTGTGAATGACGAAAACGATGAACGATTGAATAAATTTTATGCCAAAGCAGATCGGGTTTTAGTCGATGCACCTTGTTCTGGTTCGGGTACCTTGCGAAGAAACCCTGACCTTAAATACAAGTACACTGACAAAGAACTGGCTGAGTTTATTCAAACTCAGCAGCACATTTTAAAAAGTGCTGCTCGATTGGTTAGACCAGATGGGCGTTTGGTGTATGTCACTTGTAGCTTATTTGCAGAGGAAAACGAGTTTCAGATTGAATGGTTTTTGTCGCAACATCCAGAGTTTCGTTTAAGGCGTTGGACAGAAGTGTTGCCGCCCTCGGATCGCCCTCAAGGTGCTTATGAATCGCGAGATTGTTTGTTGTTGTGGCCGCATTTAAGCAATACGGATGGTTTTTTTGCGGCGGTGTTGCAGCGGGTTAAAGGGTAGTGGTGTTGGGTTAAACGGTTATTTATGGTGAGGTTTTTGTGATTGAATTTTTAACATCTGGGTTATTGCGGGCAAGTTTTTTTGACATGGTTGTTTTTACTTTGATTGTGACTCACATCACAATCATCGCGGTCACCGTTTATCTGCATCGTTGCCAAGCGCATCGTGCATTGGTGGTTAAAGCCCCGTTGGCACATTTTTTTCGCTTTTGGCTTTGGCTAACCACAGGAATGTCAACTCGTGCATGGGCGGCAGTTCATCGCAAGCATCATGCCAAATGCGAAACTGAAGACGACCCACACAGCCCCCAAGTGAAGGGTTTAAAAAAGGTTTTTTTTGAAGGTGCCGAGTTGTACACCCAAGAAGCGAACAATCCAGACACTTTACAGCGATATGGTCATGGTACCCCCGATGATTGGCTGGAAAACAAAGTGTATTCGCGCTTTACTTGGCATGGCTGTGGTTTAATGTTGTTCATCGACTTTGCTTTGTTTGGTTTACCTGGGATCAGCATTTGGGGCATTCAAATGTTATGGATACCCATTCTTGCAGCGGGCGTGATCAACGGGATTGGGCATTTTTGGGGTTATCGCAATTTTGACTGCCCAGATGCCAGCAAAAATGTATTCCCGATTGGTTTGTTGATTGGTGGTGAAGAACTGCATAACAATCATCATTGTCATGCAACCTCTGCTAAATTAAGTTCTAAATGGTTCGAGTTTGACGTGGGTTGGTGTTACATCCGAATGTTTGAATGTTTGGGTTTGGTTCAGGTCAAAAATGTTTCAAGGCCATCACGTTTTGTGAATCGGGGCAATCAACCCGTGAATGCCGAGGTGCTCAAAGGCTTAATTGCTCATCGTTATGAACTCATGGCTCGTTATGCAGCCACCATGCGCAAAGCAATGCGTGCCGAATTAAATCAATTACTCACCCAAACCAAATGCTCTGAAGAGCGTTCGTTGTTTAAAAAAGCAAAAGCGATTTTGCTGAATAACAAAAAGCGGTTGGCTGAGGAGCAGCAGCATTTCTTAACTGTGTTGTCGGCGCGTTCCGTCATCATGTCGAACCTAGTTCAAAAGCGTAAAGAGCTGTGTGAAATTTGGGAAAAAGGCAATTTGTCAAGCGACCAAATGTTGGTTAAATTGCAGCAATGGTGTGATGAAGCTGAAAAAAGCGGTATTCACTGGTTGCAAGAGATTAGTGCGCGAATTAAGAGTTATTAAGCCTAGGCGTTAAAATTTTTCACTCTGTAAACTGACGAAGCCCGTTGAGTAATCCCTGGAACCAAGTTTACAAATTTGACATTTTTTGATGTCATTTTTGTAAACTTGCGCCGTATTCAAATTAAGTCTACACTTATGACATGTTTAAGTGTCATCATTGGTAACTAGAGGTGTATTGTGAAAAAGGCTGAGGCAATTAAAAAGCTCTTAGAATATGACAAGCGTGGCCGCTGTGTTTTTACTAATTCAGATCTGGCCAAAATCTTTCATCAAGACAATGAAAGGGCATTGCGGGCAGGAATTAAACGTTTGCAAGACGATGGCTTGCTGACTCGAATCATTAATGGTGTGTACTTATACAATTTAGCCCAGTCGAAAGGCAGCGATACGTTGGAGCAAATTGCTAAAACTATTCGACGTGGAGAATATAACTACATTAGCTTAGAATCTGCGCTTTCTGATTTTGGTGTTATTTCGCAAATTCCAGTAGATCGGTTAACTGTTATGACAACGGGACGTTCCGGTGAATTTAAAACACCTTTAGGTACAATTGAATTTACGCATACGAAACGAGATCCGATAGACATTATAGAAAATACCAGTTTAGTTGGCAGGCCACTTAGGTTAGCAACGAAACAAACTGCATACAGAGATTTAAAACGAGTTGGCCGAAATACACATTTAGTCAGCAAGGAAGGGCTCTATGAGAATTGATCAAGAAAATTTCGCGCAATTGGTGAATAAAGCAATGCAGGTTGAATCTGTACTAGTCAAGTAAACCTGTAGGGTTTTCAAGTTAGATTTTGACATGGTTAATTTCCTATCTTTTTCGTTATTTTATAGGCTATCAACTCCTACAGGATTATTAGATCATTACACTTTTGAGCCAGTGGGGTTGTTTTAAAGGTTTAAATAACCATATTTATGAACTAATCGATCGATGTTTTTATCGTTAATATACTTAAATTAAATATTATGGCGTTTAATTGTCTTCAAGCTTTGAGAGACCCCCTATGTCACATTAGTTGTCCGCTTTTCTAAGTATAGAGCTTATTTTTAAATTTAAATATTAAAGGTTTTTTATGGTGCAAAATAAGCCATATGATTTTCCTAGTGATTTTTATGACTTTGGGTTTATGCCAAAATTCCCAGAAAATATTGAGTCCTTACAAGTCCTGGCAGAACCTGAGGATTGGGGCTACCAAAATACTACCGTTGGCGAAGCACATCCGATTTTAAGAAATTACATAAAATACACATATCAGAGAATAGCTGAAGAGAAAAAAATATCAGTAACTGCTGATGAAGAGTTTTGCTGCTGGAATACAGGCTTAATCACCCAATCTCAAGAGCCTATATTCATTCTATTTGAGAAAAATAAGTTGAAAAATTCGAGGCCATATTGGCATTTTTGGAAATTTTGCAGGAAGGGAGAGTGGGAATTAAATAAATTTTCGGCCGTTCCAGAAATGGCGCACTATTTTGAAGACCCTTCGGTATTGGTATTTGACTCACGGAAAGACTTAAGAGTAAATGTAGAGCATATTATTGCTGACAACCTTTCTCGTTTCCCAGGTTCATTGCAGGGTATGAATCCATATGGCTTGCAGAACTTGGTAAGAGGTGCAATTGATTCTGCTGTAGAAAGAGCAAGAAGAAATTATAAAACAGCAATCCCACAATATTATTCCGGTAGTATCCAGTTGCTTTTACCGGTCTCATTACTTGATCCCAAAAAAGCTGACTTGGCTTTAGTTGTTGATCGATTTACAGATTTCTATAGAGGTTCAACATGCTTAACTTTAGACATGGCATATAACAATGCTAGGCAATTAGCGAGACCTGACCGTGATTGGCTAGTGCCCTAACAAGTTGTTGCAGCTTACACGCTTCACGTGCTGGGCAGCTTTTAATCAAGTTTTACAAAAAAATAAAGCCGCTTCAAGCGGCTTTATTTTTTTAACTGAAACACACTTATTTAAGCTTGGTTTCTTTGTAGGCAACATGTTTACGAACCACAGGGTCGTATTTAGACAATTCCATTTTTTCAGGTTTTGTGCGTTTGTTTTTTGTGGTTGTGTAAAAATGCCCAGTGCCCGCTGTTGATTCAAGCTTAATTTTTTCTCGGCCTGCTTTCGCCATGATTTATCTCCTAAATTTCACCGCGTGCACGCAAGTCGCTTAAAACAGCATCGATGCCGTTTTTGTCGATTGTGCGAAGCGCAGCATTCGTTAAGCGTAGGCGAACCCAGCGATTCTCACTTTCTACCCAAAACTTGCGAGATTGCAAATTAGGTAAAAAACGACGTTTAGTTTTGTTGTTAGCGTGAGAAACTTTGTTCCCACTCATCGGGCGTTTCCCGGTTACTTGGCATACGCGAGCCATATTGCGACCCCAAAGTTAAATTTTAAAGCAAAGCACAGGATTGTAGTTGAATAATTTGGTTTTGGCAAGCCCGTTTGATGCTTGCGTTTAAAAGTGTTGTTGGCTTGTCTTGGTTGCTGCATGTATAACACTATACCACTATACAACAAAGGGCCAACGCCGGGCTTGCCGATACGAAAATGCGTGCTGAGGTGAAACAACCAGATGATCTACCAAATCGATGTCGATCAGTTCCAGGGCTTGTTTTAACGTGTGTGTCAGTTGGTCGTCTGCTTGAGACGGGGTGCAATCGCCGCTGGGGTGGTTGTGTGCAATCATCATTCGTGAGACATGATGCGTAATACCGAATTTAACAACTTCTCTGGGATATACGGCGGTTTTATTTACGGTTCCTGTACTTAAAATGGTATGTGATATAACCTGTAAGCGAGAGTTCATGCCAATCACCAAGAATTTTTCGATGGTCTCAAGGCCAATTTGGGCGCGAACAAATTGTTCCAGTAAGTTCGGGTTGTCGAGTGTTTGAGGAGTTTCGCGCAGTTGGTGACCCAAGCATCGCTTGGCCATTTCCATGACTGCTTAAAACTGCGCATACTTTGCATTGCCAAGGCCTGGTATGGCGCAAAATTCTTCTTGCGTAATTTGGTTGAGTTGTTGCAAAGACCCAAATTGTTGAATCATTTCGCGAGCCAATGCCACTGCGCTTTTTCCTTTAATCCCGGTGCGTAAAAAAATGGCCAACAGCTCGGCGTCGGATAAGCTGCTTGCGCCTTGAATGAGAAGCTGTTCGCGGGGACGGTCATGAGGTGGCCATTGATTAATTGACATGATACGTTGAATTAAAAAGTCGAATTAAAACCTCATTAAGTGCAAGAATTTGGCGGGAAGTTTCATTTTTTTGTAGATGGGTTGTATTAAAGTGGGTTGGCCGGTGGTTTCTTGATTCACCGCTGAACTTTTGCGGACAAATTATCGCCAAAATAAGCGTAAAATACGGGTTTTGTTGATTGATGTTGTTTGCATGAGTGAAACCTTTTGTGTCCAAGCAGACTCGTTTGTAACCCTGCATTATCGAATTAAGTTGCAAGAGGGCGAGCATCTTGTTGCCTCCACCTTTAATGACAAGCCTGCTACTTTACAATTAGGCCAGGGTTATTTGGCTCATGGTTTAGAGCAGTGTTTACTGGGTATGAGCGCAGGGCAGTTTAAACAGTTCGAGTTGTCCCCAGAGCAAGGCTATGGGTTAAGTAATCCGGACTTGTATCGGCCTGTGTCAAAATCATTGTTAAATCAATTTGCCGAAGAGGGTACCTCGTTTAAACCGGGTGAGTTTGTTCATTTTCCTGGGCCCAATGGTGAGCGTTTTGCCGGTACTGTGGTTGAAGAACGTGAAACTGATTTTCTATTTGATTTTAATCATCCTTTGGCGGGTCGGGGTTTGTACTTTGATGTTCAAATTATTGGTGTCATGTGATGATCATGAAGCAGTTAAAACAAGTTAGTTTGGCGCAGCCTCGTGGCTTTTGTGCAGGGGTAGATCGGGCCATTGAAATTGTTGAGCGTGCCTTATCCAAATTTGGTGCTCCTATTTATGTAAAGCATGAAATTGTTCACAATCGCACGGTGGTTGAAGATTTACGCGCCAAGGGGGCAATTTTTATTGAGCAACTTGAAACCGTGCCCACAGGTAGTATTTTAGTTTTTTCTGCGCATGGCGTGTCTCAGCAGGTTCGTAAAGAAGCCGAGCAACTGGGCTTAAAAGTGTTTGATGCAACGTGTCCCTTAGTGACTAAAGTGCACCGTGAGTTGGTGAAAATGCACGAGCAGGGCTGCCATGTCATCATGATTGGGCATAAAGGTCACCCTGAAGTAGAAGGCACCATGGGGCAAATTACAGGTGCAGTCACCTTAGTTGAAACCCTTGAAGATGTCGCGAATTTAAACATTCAATCGAACAAATTGGCTTACGTGACACAAACCACGTTAAGTATCGATGATACATCAGAACTGATTGCCGCCCTCAAAGCACGTTTCCCACAGATTATCGAACCTAAAAAGTCTGATATTTGTTATGCCACGCAAAACCGTCAAGATGCCGTAAAATTGATGGCCTCAACGGTCGATTTTGTCTTGGTGGTGGGTAGCCCCAATAGCTCTAACTCAAATCGTTTATGTGAAATGGCAGAAAAACTGGGTGTGCCTGCTCGGTTAATTGACAACGCCAACGCG
>DIYC01000008.1:8239-9640 GCA_002428895.1 Burkholderiales bacterium UBA6064
ATTGATCCCGCTTGGTTGCAAAACGTTCAGCACGTGGGCTTAACGGCAGGGGCTTCAGCGCCAGAACATTTGGTGCAAGAAGTTGTACTTTACCTCAAACAATTGGGAGCCGAGCAAGTCACCGCCCTTGACGGTGTTGCAGAAGATGTGTCATTCCCAATGCCCAAAGGCCTGTCTGATCCTTATCCAGAAATTCAAATTCCTGTTCATTCAACGGATTCCTGATCATGAATGCGTCGTCTATTCCTGAAACTGATCAATGGCTGGTTGCTGCCTTGTATCTGTTTGTGAGTTTGCCTGATTTTGAGCAATTAAAACCTAAGCTTGAAGAAGTGTGCAAGACCAATGGCGTGTTGGGCACCATTTTATTGGCTACCGAGGGTATTAATGGCACGGTGTGTGGCCCACGTTCAGGCATTGTGAGCATGCTTGAATTTTTATGGGAAGACCCGCGTTTCAAAAATTTAGAACCTAAATACAGTGAAAGCAACACCCCCGCTTTTACCCGCATGAAAGTGAAATTAAAGCGTGAAATTGTCACCATGGGTTGTGAGGGTATTAATCCCAATCATCTGGTGGGTCGCTATGTGAAGCCGCAAGATTGGAATGCCTTAATTTCCGATCCTGATACTTTAGTCATCGATACGCGCAATCATTACGAATATGCGGTTGGCACCTTTGAGCATGCCATCGACCCAAACACCACCACGTTTCGCGAATTTCCGGCTTGGGTGGAGCGTCATTTAAAGAGTAAACCTGAGAATGAGCGACCCAAAAAAGTGGCCATGTTTTGTACAGGGGGTATTCGTTGCGAGAAGGCCACTTCGTATCTGCTCGAACAAGGCTTTGACGAAGTGTTTCACTTGCAGGGTGGGATTTTAAAATATCTTGAAGAAATTCCTGCCGAGGAAAGTTTGTGGAAAGGTCAATGTTTTGTGTTTGATCAACGTGTCACTGTCGGCCAGGGTTTGCAACAGGGTGACTATGAGTTGTGCCATGCCTGTCGAATGCCAATTACTCAGGCAGAAAAGCAGCATGCTCATTTTGAACAAGGGGTGAGTTGTCCGCATTGTTACCATTCGCTGACTGAAGATCAGCGGCAGCGCTTTTCAGAAAGGCAAAAACAAATTGAATTGGCCAAGGCGCGTGATGAGCAGCATATCGGTTGGCAAATGCCAGCGAAAGCGACTGAATGCCGTGATCATAATTCGGTTGATTCTGCATCAACAGGATGAGCGTGTTGCCTGCGCAAGCCAATACGCCAGTGTTGTATTCTTTTCGGCGGTGTCCTTATGCCATGCGTGCTCGTTTGGCGCTGGTTGCCAGTGAAATTCAGGTTGAGTTGCGCGAAATTGAGTTGCGTGCTAAGCCGGCACATCTGATTCAGTTGTCTGCTAAGGA
>DIYC01000008.1:9840-12417 GCA_002428895.1 Burkholderiales bacterium UBA6064
GGTCTGCTAAGGCAACCGTGCCGGTGCTTTGGCTGCCTGATGGTACCGTCATCGACGAAAGTTTGCAAATTATGCAGTGGGCGCTGACAACCAACGACCCGCATGGTTGGTTCAAGCTGCAAGCTGACGAACGTGAAACTGTCAATGCGTTACTTGCTCAGCTTGATGGCTCGTTTAAATATCATCTAGATCGCTACAAATATGCCAGCCGTTATAACACCAATTCCCTAGAACATTTTCAGTACTGTTTGGTTTTTTTGCTAGAATGGGAGCAACGTTTATTAAACCATGCCTTTATTCTAGGCGAGCATGCTAAATTCATCGATTATGCCATGCTTCCTTTTGTGCGACAATTGCGCATTGCTGACTCTAAGGCGTTTGATGCGCGGGCCGATTTGCCTAACCTGCATCGTTGGTTAAACAGTTATTTGAATTCGAGTTGGTATCAACAGATAATGCATCAATACCCTGTTTGGCAGCCTGGTCAGGTTGCGGTTTTTTTAAATTGAACTGAATATGCTCACAGAAATTGCTTGGATTAATGCATTGCTTGGGGGTGCCTTAATTGGCCTTTCTGCCGTTATTTTGATGCTTTTTTTGGGTCAAATTGCAGGAATTAGTGGCATTTTGTCTTCGGTGTTTAGCTTGAAGAAAGGTTTTAAGATCACCTGGCAATTGGCTTTTATCGTGGGCTTATTTCTAAGCGGTTGGGTGGTTAGTGGGTTTGTGCAGCCAATTCCTATCCAAATTCAAAGTAGTCCGTTTTTATTGTTTGTTTCTGGGTTGCTGGTTGGTTTTGGCACGCGTATGGCCAATGGCTGTACCAGTGGTCATGGCGTTTGTGGCCTTGCTCGTTTTTCAGAGCGCTCTTTGTTTGCTGTTATTGTGTTTATGGGAGTTGGTTTATGTACGCTACTAATATGGCGGCATTTTATCAGTGGTGGCTTAATTTAAAGCAATCGCTAGTGGCCGGTGTGTCGGGGTTTGTATTGGGTCTGGGTTTAATTGTTTCTGAAATGGTGAATCCTGAACGGGTACTCGGTTTCTTGGATATTCTGGGTAACTGGGATTCTACGCTTGGGTTTGTTATGCTCGGCGCGGCTTTGGTGGCTACAACGGGTTATCAATTGGTTTTTTTTCGTACAAAACCATTGTTAAGTTCATCTTTCTCGTTGCCTAAACATCGAATTGTTGATCGTCGATTAATCACTGACGCCGCTATTTTTGGTGTTGGTTGGGGTTTAAGCGGTATTTGTCCAGGGCCAGCAGTGGTAGGTTTGAGTACTTTTTCTATCGACTACATTATTTTTTTTGTAGCCATGTTCCTGGGTATGAAGTTGTTTGACTTATGGGGTTAGGTTCAATCTAAGCAAGCTTACGTATTTAGTTGTGTGCATGTATTTGTTCATTAAGCTAGTTCTTCTTAGAGGGTTCATTTCCTACTAATTTGTCCCAAATAAGCGGCAGGTCGTTTTGATTAAAATCAGATTCAAGTTGTATGCTTCTGATGGGATGTATAACACCTCTTCGAGTGGCACCTACGGCAAATTGAAACACATAGTTGTCTTCGTAACCCATTCTTAGATCAGAAACAATCATATAGTCGCCCATGTTTTGCTTTTTGTTAAAGCCTTGGGTAAACCAGTCTAAACGCTGAACATCATCAAATTGCAGCACGCTTTTTGGGACATTACTGAGAACATGCGTGTTAAATTGAATTGTAGCTTTGGGGTTTAATAGTGATACATAGCCTTCGTGATATTGATTATTTTGCACTGCTACAATTCGCCAAAGTAGTATGTTAAAGGCGGTAGGAGTGCTAAATAAGCGGTAATTGTCGCCTGTTTTGGCCAATACTTCTTTGGCTTGGTGTTCAACATACATTTTTGCAGCCCACGACCCAATTAGGTAGGTCGTGCTTAAAGCTAAACCACCAATTAAAATGTTTCTTGCCCACTTGTGTTTAAATTTAATCCAGACAAAAATTGTGGTTGCCAGCAAAGGCAAGGTGTACAACGGATCGATGACAAACAATGTGCTGAACATGATCGGGGGTATTGGAAAGGGCCAAAACAGTTGTGTGCCATAGGCGTTGTGCGCGTCTAATAACGGGTGTGTTATTAACACCAGCATAATTCCAATTAACCAAGGTTTTGGATTCTCACGAACGGGTTCGCAAAACATACGAAGTAGTACCCAAATTATTAATGCCAGCGGTGTTAAAAAAAGAAAAGAGTGGGTAAAACCACGGTGCTTGGTGAAGTCATCAACCGCATCGCGGTAGTGAAAAAAGACATCTAAATCGGGTAGAGTGCCTAAAACGGCGCCGAATACGATTGCTTGACGGGTATATTGTTGAGGCGCACAGGTACCAAGAATGGCTGCGCCCAGTGCAATTTGTGTCAAAGAATCCAAATCGTTACTCCTTTGTGGGTATGCTGCTATATGCAGCAAGTCATTTTAGAGATACGTTACCATTTTGACTTAAAAGTGGCTAATTTATTGATTAATTAAGTCACTTAATTGCACTTTTATTCTATAAGATTTGCCCCCAGTTCTGTTACAGAGTTAGGGGGG
>DIYC01000013.1 GCA_002428895.1 Burkholderiales bacterium UBA6064
AAGTGATTGTTGAACAAGTGTGTCGTGCTTTAGGTATTCAATTTTTAGGTAATTTGCCGCATGAAAAGTAAGTCGATTTTGGAAATGCTTCAGGTTCAGTTGGGTGAGCGCTCTTATCCCATCTATATTGGTGAAAAATTATTGCAGCGTAGCGATCTTTGGTGCAATTGGGTCGAAAAAAAACAGGTGCTGATTTGTACCAACACGACAGTTGCTCCGTTGTATGCGAGTGCCTTGACTCAAACCTTAAAAGACGCAGGTGCACAGCAAGTGAATCAGGTTGATTTACCCGATGGCGAGTCCTTTAAAGATTGGCCTACTTTACAGCGAATTTTGGATGCGTTGTTACAGACTCAATGTGACAGAAGAACCATTGTAGTGGCCTTGGGTGGTGGTGTGATTGGGGACATGGCGGGCTTTGCCGCTTCTGCCTTTATGCGGGGTATCGATTTTATTCAAGTTCCAACCACGTTGTTGTCGCAGGTTGATAGTTCTGTGGGTGGTAAAACAGGAATTAATCACCCACTTGGAAAAAACATGATTGGTGCTTTTTATCAACCCAAAGCGGTGTTTGCCGACATCTCGACATTGAATACTTTGCCCGATCGTGAGCTTTCTTGTGGCTTGGCTGAAATTATTAAGCACGGTGCGATTGCAGATCGCGATTACCTTGAGTGGGTTGAGCAAAATATGGCTTTATTTTTTCAGCGTGATCAGGCTGCTTTAACTCAAGTGGTTCGGCGTAGCTGCGAAATTAAAGCCAAGGTGGTTTCGTTGGATGAAAAAGAATCGAACATTCGAGCCATTTTAAATTTTGGTCATACCTTTGGTCATGCTATTGAGGCAGCAATGGGTTACGGTGAGTGGTTGCATGGTGAAGCAGTGGGGTGCGGTATGGTGATTGCCACTCGGTTGTGCCAGAAAATTGGGCGCTTGTCCGATGCTGATTGCGCACTGATTCATAAAATCATTGTCGATGCCAAGTTGCCCGTGTTGCCACCCCCGATAGGTCTTAACCGTTTCATGAACTTAATGCGGGTTGATAAAAAAAATCAGGAAGGTGTGATTCGCTATGTGTTGTTAAATGGAATTGGTCAGGCGTCGACAAGCCCGGTTGATGAGGATTTGGTGCGTCAAGTCTTGATTGAAAGTGGTGTGCCTAGCCATTTGGAGTGATGAGTGATGGAAGATCAATTGGCGGACTATGCAGTTAAATCAGCCTTAACTCGGGGGCGCGTACATTCAGAGGCATCGCCTTCTGGGCGTACCGAGTTTCAGCGTGATCGGGATCGAATTATTCACAGCAGTGCATTTCGTCGGCTTGAGTATAAAACTCAAGTGTTTGTGAACACAGAAGGCGATTTGTACCGTACTCGGTTAACCCATAGTTTAGAGGTTGCGCAAATTGCACGCACCCTTGCACGAAATTTAAATTTAAATGAAGCCTTGACTGAAGCGGTGGCCTTGGCACATGATTTAGGCCACACTCCGTTTGGGCATGCTGGCCAAGATGCCTTAAATCAGTGTATGAAACAGTTTGGCGGGTTTGAGCATAACCTTCAGAGTCTTCGGGTGGTTGATTATTTAGAAGAAAAGTATGCCGCTTTTGACGGGTTAAATTTATGTTTTGAAACTCGAGAAAGCATTTTGAAGCATTGTAGCCGTCGCGATGCGAAATTACTCGGGCCGGTGGCTGAGCGCTTTTTGTTGAATCAGCAGCCTGTTTTAGAGGCTCAAATTACCAATCTTGCGGATGAAATTGCGTACAACAATCACGATTTGGATGATGGGTTGCGCTCTGGTTTATTAACGATTGATCAAGTTGCTGAGATTGAATTGTTTCGTTTGTATTTAAATGAGGTGCTTAAATTGTATCCTCAATTAAAAGGTAGGCGCTTGGTGCATGAAACCGTACGACGAATGATTAATGCGTTAATTCAAGACCTGTTGAGGCAAACTTTTGCTCAGTTGAATCAAATTAAACCGACTTGCGTGCAGGATGTTCAACAAGCCCCAGTCATTGCGATGTTTGGCTCGGAAATGGCTGAGTTGAATTTGCAGCTTAAACAGTTTTTGAGAAAAAACTTATACGCGCACTACAAAGTTGCCCGAGCAACGCGTAAAGCAACTCAAATTGTTGTAGGTTTATTTGAGTCTTATTTGGACAACCCGAATTTGCTACCAAGCACGGTGCGCGATAGGCCCAGTGATGAATTACCAAGGGCAATTGCAGATTATATTGCCGGAATGACAGATCGGTATGCGATTAGTCAGTATGGTCAACTCTTTGTTGCAGGGGGAGAGTTTAAGGGTTTGCATAACGAGTGATACCTAAATGTGTAGTAATGTATTAAATTTTTATTAGACTCTGATTTTTTTCATAAGCCCATGAATCGTAGGATTTTTATGGATTTTCTCATTGTCGCTTTAAATTTTTTCATATGAATTTGAAATGGATGTGCAAAAATTGCTTTCTTTACGAAAATTTTCAAACAACGCAAGTAACCTTATCTTTTGAAAATTTACCCAAGTTTTGGGTGTAACTTTTAAATGTCAGGAGCGTCATATGTTGCCTTTTATTGCAGACATGCCTCCCCTTGAACAAGAGCGTGTTGTTTGCTCAATTGCTGCATCGGTTAAGTACCAAGTACCAAGTAATGTAATTCTTGCCGTTGCACAAAAAGAAGGGGGTAAACCGGGTCAGTGGGTTAAAAATACAAATGGTACTTACGATGTAGGCCCTATGCAATTTAATACAGCGTACCTTAAAGACTTGGCTAGGTATGGTATTAAAGCAAAGCACGTTGCAGCGAGTGGTTGTTACCCTTATGAATTGGCTGCCTGGCGAATTGGTATGCATATTCGGCGTGATGAAGGGGAGTTTTGGCAAAGAGCGGCCAATTACCATTCTAAAACCTATGAGCACAATAAAATTTATCGCACCGACTTAAAGCAAAAAGCATTTAAGTGGGGTGAATGGTTGATTGATCATTTTGGACAGGTTGACTTTACCGAACATGGTGGCATCACCCCCTCTAATGAGGTTTTGTTGGCAAGAATCATGCAAAAAGCGGATGAAATTAACAATCGTCATAAAATTCGCTAATTGCGTTATGACGATTGTTAAGATGAAATGGGCACGAAAAGGTTTCGTGCCTAATTTCACAACTTCACCTCACTCCCTTCCCAAGTTTGATGTCTATCTCTTGACCAGCGAAAATATCTCATTAATTCCCAACTCACCAGTTCAGCGTCAAATTCTTCAGTGTTGTAATCGGCGCCAGCCCATTCCAGGTAGTTTTGGTGTTCTTTGTGTTTTGGGTCTTTGAGTGCGTTGCACAATTCTTCGTAACCAGGTAGGCCGCCTACATCTTCAGGTGGGCAAGCGCGTTCGCCTTCAAGGCAAGTTAGCCCTAGACTGAGATCGGGGTTGGAATAATTGTTGTCTTCAAGAACAATTTCGTGTTCCCAGTTGTCACCAAAATCATAACAATAATGAAAGCTATGGCCTTTTTGCTTAATGAGATTGCCAAGTCGGTATTTGCCACAGATGAGCCCATCTTGTTTTGATTCGGGCGCTTCAGTGTAACGCTTGTTGTTGATTGTGAATTCGAACAGGTGACTGTCTGTCCAGCCCATTACGAGTTGAATGACATCGTGCAGGCGGTCTAAGGTAATGCCAGCGGGTACAACAAAACGTCGCCAAATGGCCGGTTCAATATCAAGTAGTTGTATTTTTAGAAGATACAGTTTTTCGTTCATGGGTGATTCTAGGTTGTTAAAAAAAGCCGGTTGTGAGTATGCCCCTTTTACTCTGCGTTTAAATGCGAGGCGTAGGGGGGGCAATAAATTATTATTTTAAGTTATTTGAGTTTTTAAGTGTGCTATGGGGATTAGTTTTAGTGTAATGGTCTAATAATCCTGTAGATGACAGGTCCTTCTAAAAAACTTCCTTAACTATTAATGTGGTGCTGTGGTTGGCTTATTTGGGGTAGATTTCGCTGATTTAATAGATTTTGACATTGTAACCCAATGCCCGAAGCGCTTTACTTGTTCTTCCATTTCGCGGTGGTGCAATTTCGGGTCGTGCCCAGCCTACGACTTCTGTAATTGAGTTCAGGCCGTAATGTGGTATGCGATATTCATCAGTTTTTGCGGCCTTATATAAACGTTCCCAGAGTAAGTCATCGGCACCTTCGTACAAAACGAAGTGAAGAAGCTTCCTTACATCCCAACCCCTTTTATTTTGTTTAGAAAGAAGCCAATTTGCAAAAATCGGCAGCCTTTTTTCTGTAGGCATTGAGGTGGCATTTTCATAGCCTAAGGTGGTTAAGCTTACTTTAATGACGTGGTCTTTTGTTGCATGGGTAAAGTGGCAAACTTTTGTAAATTCTTCTGAGCTTAGGTTAAGAACATGCTCTTTGTGTAGTTTTTCCCTGATGTATGGTGCGGTTTCATCAAGGGTGTCGTTCTCGTTGGATGTAAGCGTCTAAACTGGCGCGTCTTCCAATCTGCTTTAAAACTGCGCAAACTGTTTAATTTTTTCAGGACAACAGTACAATGCGCACTCAATTTAAAGCTGAAACCATTCAGCACCATGTTAAACAACAAGAAAGCAGTGGCTTATCAATTGCACAGTATTGCCAAGACAACAATTTAAACTTAAAAAATTTTTATAACTGGCGCAGCAACCTCAATAAACAAGCTACAACAGCACCAAAGAAACAACCTTCAAAATCATCAGCGAATTTACCTCACTTGCCTTGGGTGCAAATTAAACAACCCCAATCAAGCACACCCGAACTTAGAAAAACCAGCACAAAAATCACCCTAAATTTGCCTGGCAATTTGTTATTAACTATCGAAACACACTGATGCTATTGCAAAACCCCAACTTAACAATTTGGCTTTATACCCAGCCCACCGACATGCACAAACAATTCGATGGGCTGGCCGCCTTAGCCAAAAACAAAATGGCTGGCCAATTAAACTCATAACACCTGTTTGTCTTCATCAATCGCAAACGCACCCAAATCAAAGTGCTGTATTACAGCACAGGCGGCTTGTGTTTGTGGTCAAAACGGCTGGAACAGTGGAAAGAGAAGCCATTTCGTATATCTGCGATAAGGTTCTTAGGTCCAAAGTATTTTTTAAGTTGTTTTAGTGCATCCACTACTGTTGTCTCGAGTTGAGCGTCGTATTTTTCTGATAATTTAGTTTGGAAATATCCTTTTTTTAAAAGTTGCCAAGCTTCGTATAATTTTCCTATGAGTGTGCGTGCATAGACTAAGTTTTGGCTTACATGAATTTGCACGACCCATTCTGATTCGTTCTCGAACATTGTTGAAAGGTAGAAGGTTTTATTTAGTATGTTGATCTCATTTACAGCATGACCGAGGAGTATGAATAAGGCGCGTTCATCTTTCGGCGTGGTTTGTAGTTTTTTTTTGTTCAATTGCCAGCGATTGATTTTCATTGCTTTCCTTGCACTTACGAAGTTTTTTTACATCAAACAACAAGAACTAAACATTTTGCATAATTTCAAAAACGTATGTGTTTCAATTTGAACTTTATCATTTATCATTTATCATTTGCCTTTTGTCTTGGCTAATTCGAAACTGGTCAACAATCATAGTCGATACCCGAGTTTCTTATGTGTTCGGCAATAACTAGTTCAGGGTTTTTTTCAACAATGATGATGTTTTCCGGGCTGCCAAGCTGTGTGTGTTTTATGGCTTCTGTTAATCCAGCCCACTTGTTTACATCTTCCTTGAGTGTATCTATGGTCTTTCCTGTGGTGGCCGAAAGGCTATCCAAAAAGATCTCAAACCAGTCATTATTACGGGAATTGATTGCAATGTTTGCTTTGAGTGAAACAGCTTTCCTATCTTCCTCACAAAGGGTTAAGTTTGTATGTTTAATCAGTTTGTGAATGATTTCAGTGTAATGTGACATGCGCAACATTCCGGAAATTACTTCGCGCCAAGTAAGTAAAGGCCTTGTTTTGAGTGCTGCCGGAATAAATTCAGATAATCGTAGGCACATTCTCCCAATAAATAAGGCAGCATATTGCGCATTTATTGGCAAGTTAGTGGCAAGCACAGTGTGTGCTCCAAGGCCTAAAACCGAGGTGGCAACTGAGTTATGTGAGCCGTCGATGGGTTGGCTGTCACAGGCGCTAAACATAACAATTGGCGGCATTTTAATTTTATCTTTTAGGTTCCAAGTGTTCAAAGGGGTGCCGCCAATTACTAGTGTTCCCATCCCCAGTGTTTTATCAAACTGACCATGGCAATCAAATATTACAATGGCTCCGTGGTAGTCGTTTAAAGCTTTGATAAATTCAATTTCATTTTCAACATCAATTACTCGATAGTTTAACTTTTGTTTCGTTTCGGTTTTTGAGAACATCTGAATCGCATCTACTAAAAGCGGTTTGAGCCTGTCATTAGGTGAAAAAGAGCGAATAATGAGAATTTCTTCGAAGCTTTTCTTCTCAAGAATTAAAGGGGGTGTGGTGCACTGCTGCAAAAAAAGATTCCCGGGTAGTGGGCTAATGCGTGATACGTCATAGCGAAGCGTCAATGGAAGTTCATTTTTTGGCAATAGTTCGATTGGAAAGTCACATACGAGCTTCATGCCTTCAATTTGTCCTGTGCCTGATGGTGCATCAATACGTTGTAAAAATTCTGGGGCAATAGCTGATCGCATTTTTTGCCCTAATTTAATGATTAGGCGAGAGGTTTTCCACTCAGTGCTTCGCCCTTTTTCCGACCTGACGCAGTCTGCTATCGTTTTTAAATCGCCACGGATGTAATTAAGTTTAGGTTCAAGACGAATGACAGGGGTTAATGTGGCTGAAGCAAGCATTGATAAACCTGCAGTAAACGCTTTCATATCCATTGCCCTAAGTTCATTAATTGTTTTTTGAAAATCACCTAACAAAGGTTGATTAAAGTCGTCTAATTCAATTTCATTAAAGTAAGTTTCTGCTTGCACGATATTTTTGAATGCACGGCGGACGTCTTTTCGCTCTTCTGGGTTTGTTTTTTGGATGTAAGTGCGCCAGTATTTATAATGTGCCCAGTAAACGCTTGGTACCGCTAAAATATAACGATTGTCACAAGAAGGGTTTTGTGTTTGAGTTAATAAGGCCTCGCGCAATTTGCTCACGGCATCAGCACTTTCGCATATTCTACTAATATAGTTCTTAGGGCTAATTTTGCCCGTCATGATTGGTTCGCTTATTGGTTTCTTCTTGTACACGTAGTAACCAAATGCTTTTAAAGCTATTTCGTTTGGTATAACTACGTTGTGGAGGCCTGCTGGGAGTGGATGCTTTTTAGGGCGAACCAATGGTGCTGTCGAGGTAATTTTTTTTGCTTCGTTTGCAAATGAACCCCAACTTTTATCGTTGGCCAATTCGTTAATGGCTTTTTTCGTATACTTTATAATACCGTTTGAAATTAAGTTACCCATTACTATGCGGTTATCACTTTGAATTGCCGATGCATGAAGAATCGGTATGCCAACTTCTTTAATAATCAAGTCAACCTTATCTGCTATTGATTTTTCGTTTGTCAAGATGACATGAAAAGGGGTGCCAGACATCTGAAGTGCTTCTTTGATTGAATTTATATTGACTGGGGTAATCAAAGGCCAGGCCCTTCTATAAAGCCTATGTAGCAGCATGTTACTGCGATTCGTGTAAGGTTCACGAATATCTGCAGGGAGACCTGCTGCGATCATTAAAGGCCCTGCTGCAGCAAGCAGGCCCGGTGTATAGTGGCCTAACAGGCTTATTTCTTCCAGTTTTTGCGGATCATGTGGGACCCAATAAAAAATTTTAAACCGTCGTTCCTTTGCGATCATTAGTGAAAGAGCCTCACTTACTTCTGACGGGGGTTCTGGATAGGTCTGTTCGCCGTTATTAAGTGTTTTGCTTAATATTCTCCGTTTGCTTCTCTTTCTTCTCTTCACCATAAGTTGACCTATAACAAATCATCAGTTCAATGGGGTAGTTTTTTGGCTAAAAATCCAAGCATGACACAATGTAATTAAAAACCGTATTGCTGTTTTTTCAATATCTTTTTAATGTTTTGTTAATTTATTAGCTATTACGTCACAGAATAATATGTTGAGGAAACTAGTTTTAAGACTTTTTTTGTTGTTTAGGGGTTGCTCTAGAATCCCTTCTAGAGGAAAGTGTACGCTTATGTTCAATTTGAGAAAAATCAACATAAATGTATAAATTTATTGTCGAGGTGATTTTGGTCTGCAAGTTAACAAGGACTACTGAGTGGGTGGGGTTAGACAAAATAATGGACAAACGATCGCTCTAAAGTAACTTTTTTACTTTAGGATATGAAGATGAAAAAAACAACCACACCCCAAAAAAAAGAACACTGCGTTAACTATGCCATTGCACATCCTGAGCGCAGCTTAAGCGCACTGGCCAAAGAGTTTGATGTTGGTTACTCAACACTTGTAAAATGGGTCAAACAAGCCCGCGATAAGGGTTTGGCTGGTGCTGAGCGTCAACTTAGCGAGGAACAACTTGAAATTCAACGCCTTCGAAAAGAAAATGCACGCCTTCGGGAAGTCAATGAAATCATAAAAAAGGCGCATGTGTACTTCGTCAACAATCCAAGTCGATGAGGTACACTTTTATGAAAGAACAAGTCAAAAATTACAGGCCTGCTGCCCTTTATGAAGCCTTAGATATTAAACCCAGTGGCTATTACTCCTGGCTTAAGCGCTTGAAAACGCCGAATGAAATAGATGTAGCGACAAAAAATGCATTTGAGTTTCATAAAAAACGAGCAGGCGCACCCTGTTTGACAGAAGATGTAATCAAAGCACTTGGCAGGCCTATTAGCGTAAGAACAGTGGGGCGATCACTGGCACGGCAACAACTGAGATGCCGCAGGAAGAAGCAGTTTAAAGTGACAACCGATTCCAAACATCGTTTGAAGGTTGCCCCTAATATTCTGAAAAGACAGTTTGATGTTGATAAACCGAACAAAGTCTGGGTCTCTGATATGACGTATTTAAAAACGCTTCAAGGCTGTGTAGTAGCTTAGACTTGATC
>DIYC01000020.1:0-392 GCA_002428895.1 Burkholderiales bacterium UBA6064
GCTTACAAGGCGGTTGCTCTACCCCTGAGCTAAACCGGCATACTCGAGAAGCGCTATTTTATACGAGTTAAATGAGATTTTTTCTTTGTAGGTGATTTTTTACTGTCTTTTTTTCCGCTAGGTGACTTAATCAATGGCTTTTTTTCGATGTCTGGTAAATGACCCCCTGTATCAGGCTGATCATCAACCGGAGAAGGCTGCTCTTGTGTTGCCTTTTCTGCGTCAGAAGAGACTAATCTAGGGCCAATTGCACCCAATGAAGGCAATTTACTTTTTTTACCAGAAGGCCCACGTAAGGAAGCATCATTAGTTTGGCCTTCTTCAGAACTTCGCTTTGGCGGAGAATAAGGAACAACCTCAAAAGCCATGCCTTGACCATTTTCACGCGCATA
>DIYC01000020.1:606-1136 GCA_002428895.1 Burkholderiales bacterium UBA6064
CCTTGACCATTTTCACGCGCATAAATGGCAGTGACACGTTCAACTGGAATTAAAATACTACGCGCAATGCCATTAAAACGCGCCTGGAATTCAATCCAAGTATTTTTCATGAGCAAACCATGAGCAGCTGTTGATGAAATATTTAATACGATCTGGCCTTCTTTAATGTATTCAATTGGAACCGTGGTTTTATCATCTACCGAAACAGCCAAATACGGAGTGAAGCCATTGTCACCGCACCACTCATAAATGGCTCGAATTAAATATGGTTTAGTCGAAGAGTCAGTCACTTAGACCTCTTTGGGTGTTTTGATTACGCACCGGCAATCAACGCCTCATCACTTTTTCTGAAGGGGTTAATGCATCAATAAATGCGGGCTTACTAAATATTCTTTCAGCGTACTTCATTAAAGGAGCAGCACTTTTAGGTAACTCAACTCCATAATGCTCTAATCGCCACATTAACGGCGTCAGCGCAACATCAAGCATGCTAAAGTCCTCGCCGAGCACATACTTACTTTTCAAAAATA